>JBBQQI010000014.1:0-36697 GCA_038216085.1 Gaiellales bacterium
GTCGATGACCGGGGCGGCGGACGGTCCCGCGACCCTCGGATATCTCCAGACCACGAGCCCGACGACGACGCCGACTGTCAGGGTGAGCGTGAGGAGGGCGAGTAACGGCATCTGCTGTGAGGTATGTAGTTCACCCGGGGCGGCCAAGGTTGAAAGCGCCCGGGGTGGGCATATGCCCCCGTTAGCCAGGTGAAAACGCAACGTATTCACGAGCGGTCGCATGACCAGTGGGACATCCCTGTTCTTCGTGCGCGCGACCCGGGGCCGGAAAAGCGACTCGCCGATTCGCTCGGAGGGCTTCACCCGGTGCTCGTGTTCGTCGTCGCGATGCTTGCCGGTCTAGCGGCGATCGCGCTGCTCTCGATCGGCCTCGGGCTCTTCACCACCCGGGTGGTGGAGCACGCCTGGGGCATTGGCGCCGCTGACGAGCGCGTCGAGGTGTGGCTCGCCATGCACCGGACATCGCCTCGGACGGATGCCTCGCTGGTCGGCTCGATGATCGCCGGAGGAGTGGTGCTGCCGATCGTCGTTGCGGCGATCGGCCTCGTCTGTGCCGTACTGCGGAAGTGGCGGCTCGCAGCGTTCGCCGTGTTCGCGCTCGCCGTGGAATCGGGGACGTATCGCGCCACAACACTTGTCGTGCACTCGCATCGGCCGCGGGTCGTTCGTCTCGAGCACCTCCCGGTCAACGCGAGCTATCCGTCCGGTCACACGGCGGCGTCGATCGCGGTCTACGGCGGCCTCGCTCTCTTGCTCACGTCCAGGTTCACGAGCCGCCCGTTTCGGATCATCGCGTGGACGGTCGCTCTGGCTCTCGTGACCTTCGTCGCCACGTCGCGCATGTACCGCGGGATGCACCACCCACTCGATGTCGCAGGAGGTATCGTCGTGGGCATCGCTGCCCTGTGCGTCCTCGTGTTTGCGTGCCGGACTGCAGGCGCAGCGGCCGAGTCGCGCAATCGTGCGAAAGGGAGCTCGAGTTGAAGGTCGCGGTGATCGCCCACTCCGGCAAGACCCTCGGCGGTGGGCTTGCCGAGCTTCGTCGCCTCCTCGAGGCTGAAGGAGTTCATGAGCCGCTCTGGTGTGAAGTGCCAAAGAGTCGCAAGGCGCCGGCTCAGGTTCGGCGGGCACTCGACGAAGGCGCTGAGCTGGTCTTCGCATGGGGTGGGGATGGCATGGTCCAGCGGTGCGTCGATGTGCTCGCAGGCTCGAAGGTGAGCCTGGCGATCATTCCCGCGGGCACGGCGAACCTGTTTGCGAGCAACCTGGGGATCCCCAAGGACATCGAACACGCCGTCGCGATCGGGCTTCGCGGCGAGCGCCGTCAACTCGATGTCGGCCGTTTCAATGGTGAGCGTTTCGCCGTCATGGCAGGCGCGGGCTTCGACGCGGCGATGATTCGAGACGCGGGAGACGGCGGCCTCAAGGAGCGCTTCGGTCGCGTCGCCTACGTCTGGACCGGGTCGGAGAATCTGCGTTCGAAGCCGTTTCGCGCCGAGATCACCGTCGACGGCGTCGGCTGGTACAAGGGCAAGGCGAGCTGCATCCTGCTCGGCAATGTGGGCAAGCTTTTCGGCGGAGTCGAGGCGTTCGAGGATGCGCGTCCCGACGACGGGAAGCTCGAGCTCGGCGTCGTGACAGCCGACGGGCTCGTCGAATGGGGCCGTATGCTCGCGCGCACGGCCGTCGGGACGGCGGGCAAGTCTCCATTCGCACAGACGACGAAGGCGCATACGGTGAAGGTCAAGCTGAGTCGGAAGGTTCTGTACGAGCTCGACGGAGGGGATCGAACCAAGGTGAAGGCGTTCAAGGTCAAGGTCGAGGCCGGCGCGATCACCGTCTGCGTCCCGGGCAGCGATCCGAGCCCGCCCGCGACATCCGACAGCATCTGAGAGGAACAACGCGATGAACGATTCAAGGCCAGCAAAGGGGCTCGACTCCGCGGGCGCCGCGGGCGAGAGCTTCGTCCAATCCCATGCGTTCGAGTGGCTCTCACGCGCGGGGTTCGTTGCCCGTGCGCTCATCTACGCGATCATCGGCGTGCTCGCCCTGAAGCTCGCATTCGGTCACGGAGGCAAGCTGACGAATCAGCAGGGTGCGCTGCACACGGTTGCCCACCAGCCGTTCGGCAAGCTCCTACTGACACTCGTCGCGATCGGGCTGGCCGGTTACTCCCTGTGGCGGATCGTCCGCGCCGGGATCGGGCACGGGCCGGAGGGCTCGGACTCGGCCTTTGAGCGCGTCGCGGCACTGGCCAGCGGGCTCGCCTACGGCGCGATGTGCGTGCTCGCGATCGAGATCCTGATGGGATCGGGCGGAAGTAGCGCCGCCAGCCCCAAGAAAGCAACGGCCGGAGTCTTCGGCTGGCCTGGAGGCACCTGGATCGTCGGCATCGCCGGAGCCGTGATGGTCGGGGTCGCCCTCTACCAGGGCTACCGGGGCGTCACGAAGAAGTTCCTCGACGATTCGAAGGTCGGGGAGATGAAGCCGAAGGTGAAGGAGTGGGTGACCCGGCTCGGGGTGATCGGGCACCTGGCGCGGATGGTCGTCTTCGGGCTCGTCGGAACCTTCCTGATCAAGGCTGCGGTCGACTTCAACTCGCGCGCTGCGGTCGGCCTCGACGGCGCCCTGGCGAAGATCGTGCACCGCTCGTACGGGCCCTTCCTGCTCGGCGTCGTCGCCGTCGGGCTGATCGCGTTCGCTCTCTACTCGCTCAGCGACGCCCGGTACCGCAAGATTTGAACGTCGCCCCGCTTCAGAAGTTCCTGTTCCCCGCGGAGTGCTGGTTTGGCGAGCAGGTCTCACAGCAGACCTGCCGCCATCACCACCGTCGTCTGCAGAGGATCGGCTGGCGGGGTGCGATCGATCCGCCGGCCGGGGGGTGGGCGGCCGGTCAGCCTCCGATGCGATCGGGCAATGCGGTCGAGGTTCTGATCGACGGCGCCCAAGCCCTGCCTGTGATCGCGGAGGAGTTACGCCAGGCGCGCTCGCACGTTCATCTGACGGGCTGGCATTTCTCGCCGGACTTCGCGCTCAAGCGCGAGGGCGAGACGCTGATCCTTCGGAACCTCCTCGCGGAACTGGCCGAGCGCCTCGACGTGCGCGTACTCGTCTGGGCGGGTGCGCCATTGCCGCTCTTCCGGCCGTCGCGAAGCGACGTGCGGAAGATGCGCGAGGAGCTGATCAAGTACACGAACATCGAGTGCGCACTCGACGCGAAGGAACGGCCGATGCACTGCCACCACGAAAAGACGATCGTCGTCGATGACCGCGTCGCGTTCGTCGGCGGGATCGATCTCACGTCGGAATCGGGGGACCGGTACGACACGAACGACCACCCGCCTCGCGCGCGCGTCGGCTGGCACGACGTGTGCGCGCGGATCGAGGGCCCCGCAGTCGCGGATGTCGCGGAGCACTTCCGCATGCGCTGGCACGAGGTGACCGGCAAGGCACTTGCCGCTGTCAGTCCGTCAGAGGACGCCGGCGAGGTGGAGCTCCAAGTCGTGCGCACCGTGCCCGAGCGTGTGTACACCGCGCTGCCAAAGGGCGATTTCAGCATCCTCGAGTCCTACCTGCGCGCTCTCAAGGCGGCCGAGCGGTTGATCTACATCGAGAATCAGTTCCTCTGGTCCCCCGAGGTGGAGGCTGTGCTCCACGACAAGATCTCGAACCCTCCGCATCCCGACTTCCGGCTCCTGCTGGTGCTCCCGTCCAAGCCAAACAGCGGCGCGGACGACACCCGGGGCGTGCTCGGCCACCTGATCGAGGCGGACGGCGACGCAGGTCACCTCCTCGCCTGCACCCTCTTCGCGCGCACGGGCAACCTGACAGAGCCGATCTACATCCACGCGAAGGTGGGGATCATCGACGACAAATGGCTGACGCTCGGCTCGGCGAACCTCAACGAGCACTCGCTCTTCAACGACACCGAGATGAACATCGTCAGCCACGACCCTGATCTCGCCCTGCAGACACGGCTGCGCCTCTGGGCGGAGCACCTCGAGCTTCCGGTCGAACAGATCCCGAGCGACCCGGCAGAGGCGATCGACAAGCTCTGGAACCCGATCAGCAAAGAACAGCTCGAACGCCGCACCGCCGGCCAGCCGCTGACGCACCGCCTCGTCCGACTGCCCCACCTCTCGCGTCGCTCCAGTCGTGTCCTCGGACCATTGACGGGCATCCTCGTCGACGGCTGACTGGGCGTTAGTCGGGCGGACGCGCGAGGCGCCGGGCCCGTCCGCGCGCCCTGCTCATCAGCCGGCTCTGTGCGGTTCGGCGCTTTTCGCCCTTCGCCGGCCGGATGCGCAGCCACGAGCCGTCGGAGCGGAGCTCCCAGGCCTGCGTGTTGTCTGCGAGCAGCGCGTCGAAAATTGCGTCGAGCTCGGCCTGGAGCTGACGGGCCTCGATGGGCGCGACGACCTCGATCCGGTGATCGAGATTGCGCGGCAGGAGATCGGAGCTGCCGAGCAGGTAGCAGCTCTCGTCACCGCGCTGGAACACGAGGAAGCGGCTGTGCTCGAGGAAGCGGCCGAGCACGCTACGGACGCGCACGTTTTCGCTCATGCCCTTGACGCCCGGGCGGAGCCCGCAGATCCGGCGGGTGACGATGTCGATCTGCACGCCCGCCTGAGCAGCGCGGTAGAGCTCCTCGATCATCTGTGCGTCGTGCAGCGCGTTCACCTTGATCCGGATCGAAGCCGGAGCGCCATCGACCGCCGCGCTCGCGGTCTTGCGGATCTCCTTCACCAGACTTTCGCGCAGGTTGAAAGGGGCGACGAGCAGCTTCCGGAAGTTCTGCGGCTCGCCGAAGCCCGTCAGGTAGTTGAACAGGTCTGCGACATCGGCGGTGATCTCCTCGTCGGCGGTGAACAAGCCGAGATCCTCGTAGAGACGGGCCGTTTCGGCGTGGTAGTTGCCGGTCCCGATGTGTGCGTAGCGGCGCAGGCCGTCGAGATCGCGGCGGACGACGAGTGTCGTCTTCGCGTGGATCTTGAGCCGGGGGACGCCGTAGACCACGTGAACGCCTGCCTGTTCGAGCCGATGAGACCACTGGATGTTCCGCTGCTCGTCGAAACGGGCTTTCAGCTCGACGAGGCACACCGCTTGCTTGCCGTTCGCGGTAGCCGCGATCAAGGACGGGGCGAGAGCCGACTCGTCGCTCGTCCGGTACACGGTCGTCTTGAGGGCGCTGACCTGCGGATCGCGCGCGGCACGGTCGACAAATGTTTCGACGCTCGAGGCGAACGAGTCATACGGGAGCTGAACGAGGGCGTCGGCCCTTTGCAGCGAGTGGAACAGCGTCCGCGCATCGGGAGCGGTGAACGGTCGTCGCGTCACGCCGGCCCACGGTTCGAACTTGAGCTCCGGCCGGTCGATGTTTGCGATCTCCGACAGCTCCGACATGTCGATCAATCCGCGAACGGGGTACACCTGGTCGTCGCCGATCCGCAGCCCTTCCTTCAGCTGGGCGAGCATCGAGTCGGACATCGACTCCGACACCTCGAGTCGGACGACCTCGCCGAAGCGCTGGCGGCGCAGCTCGGTCTGCAGCGCCTCGAGCAGGTCGTCTGCCTCGTCCGAGACCTCAAAGTCGGCGTCACGGGTGACGCGGAAGAGCCCACGCTCCTCGATCTCCATCCCGGGAAAGAGCCGGGGCAGGAAGTGCGCGATCACTCGCTCGAGCGGCAGGAGCGGCCCCGTGCCGTTTGCCCGCAGGAAGCGGGGGAGGCCCTCCGGGACCTTGAGCCTCGCAAAGCGCTCCTCCCCCGTGTTGGGGTTGCGCACGAGAACGCCAAGGCTGAGCGAGAGCGGCGAGATGAACGGGAACGGCTGACCCGGCCCGACGCCGAGGGGCGTGAGCACAGGGAACACCTCGCGCTCGAACCGTCGTTGCAAGGCAGCGAGATCGCGCTCCGACAGAGACTCGGCCGAGTCGATCACGATCCCTTGCTCGGCCAGCGCCGGGCACAGTTCTCCCGCCCACAGCTTCGACTGTGAACGGCTCAACGCGAGCACACGCTCACGGATCGCGTCGAGCACCTCCTGCGGCAACCGCCCATCGGTCGAGCGAACCGTCAGCCCCGACGCCGCTTGGTCGAGCAGTCCCGCAACGCGGATCATGAAGAACTCGTCGAGCACGCTCGAGACGATCGAGCAATACCGGACGCGTTCGAGCAGCGGTTGCTCCGGATCGGCTGCGAGCTCGAGAACGCGCTGGTTCAGGTCGAGCGCCGAGAGCTCTCGGCGCTCGACCTGAACCAGCGCGTTCTGGTCGAGCGCCGAGAGCTCTCGGTTCAGGATGCGCGTTCCCGCCGACTGCTTGTCGACCCGCGCGTGCTTGGGAGGAGATTTGGCCACGCGTGGAGTATCCACGAGCGCAGCGCCCGGCAGATCCTCGATCAGGAAGAGGCGATCTCGACGGCGGCGCCGATGGGGAGCCAGCGAATGCGCCTTCGGACGTCCTCGGGCGCCTGCGCCAACTCGCGCTCGGCGGTTTCCCGGCCCTGCCGGAAGTGCTTCCATCCTTCGCAGTGGATCGGAATGGCGGTGCGCGGGCGCACCAGGCGGCACGGTTCGATCGCGTCGTGCGCGGTCATGGTGTAGCTGATCCGCTCGGGACGGTCGGAGATCGCCGCAGAGTCCTCGGCGGCGAGCAGCGTCGCAGGTACCGCATCCACGCTTCTTTCAGTCTACGGAGACGTGCCGAACCGATCGGGTGAGTGGAGCGAACAAATGCCGAAAAATGACGGCCACGCTTCTTCAACCCTCCGACGGCCGTCTCGAAAGGAGCAGTTGGTGCGCAAGCTCGCATTTGTAAGCCTGACGGCTGTGGCAATTGCGGCGTTGGTCGCCATCGTCGCGACGCGGGGCGCTCGCCCCGATGCCGCGAAGGCTTCGAGCCACCGGGAAGCTCCGTTGATCTCGCAGGATCCGACGGCCGACAACACGGACCTCTACGCGTTCGTGTCGCCGGACAAGCCGGACACCGCAACGATCATCGCGAACTGGATCCCGGGTGAGGACCCCGCCGCAGGGCCGAACTACTACACGTTCAGTACCTCGGCCAGGTACGACATCTACGTCGACAAGAACGGCGACGGCAAGCCGGACACCACGTACTACTTCCGGTTCACGAATCTGCCGTCACAGTTCTTCCTCGGCCAGACGCAGCAGAAGTACACGGTGACGAAGGTGGAAGGTGGCAAGTCGACGTTGGTCAAGACGGGTCTGCTGACCCCGCCCGACAACATCGGCCCACGCTCGACCCCGAACTACCACAGCCTCTCGGTCGCGGGCATCCATCCGCTGGCCGACGGGTCGACGGTGTTCGCGGGCCAGCGTGACGACGCGTTCTTCGCGGACGTCGGGGCGATCTTCGACCTCGTCGCGATTCGCTACGGCACCGGCGCGACCGGCGGTGGAAAGGACTTCCTGTCCGGTTACGGCGTCCACTCGATTGCGTTGCAGATCCCGAAGTCGCAGCTCGACAACGGTGGCAACCACACGATCGGCGTCTGGGCCGCTACCGATCGCCAGAAAGTGGCGGTCCGGAAGGGCAAGGCGAAGGGGACGTGGGTGCAGGTCTCGCGGCTGGGCAATCCGCTGATCAACGAGGTCGTCATCCCGACGACGCTGAAGGATCACTGGAACGCAACCTCGCCCGCCCAGGACAAGCAGTTCGAGAAGTACTACACGAATCCGATCCTGGCCACGGTGCTGCAGAAGCTCTACCCGCAGTTCGGGCCGTTCAAGGACACCGGTCGCAGCGATCTCGTGCAGGTGCTGCTCACCGGCCTGAAGACGCCCGCGCTGAACTACACCGGGCCGACGGAAGCCGACGAGCTTCGGCTCAACCTGTCGATCCCGGCGACGCCGTTCGACAAGATCAACCGGATGGGCGTGCTCGGCGGCGACCTGGCCGGTTATCCGAACGGCCGCAGGCTCGAAGACGACATCATCGACATCTCCGAGCGTGCAGTGGGTGGCGCACTGATTGGTCACGCGTTGCCGCTCGGCGACGGAGTCGATGCCAACGACGTCCCGAACCAGCACGTGTTCCCCTACGAGGCCGATCCGTTCAGTGGCTTCGACAACACGAAGAGCCCGGCGCTCCCCAAGTCAGGGTAGGCGTGCGGACTCGGCTTGCAGCGATGGGGGTGGCGGCACTTGTCGCCACCCTCGTCACGCTCTTCGGCGGCGTCCTGCGTCACGACAAGGTCGCGATTGCGAGCTCGGCACTGCCGGCCGCCGTCGTCGAGCAGCTGCAGCGCGGCTTCGCGACGGGAGACACCGCCGCGCTCGTGGCCGGTCTCCAGTCAGAGCTGAAGGCCGACGGCGGAAACGCCAAGGCGTGGGGCTCGCTCGGGCTCGCTTACCAGCAGCGCACCCGAGAGACCGGCGACGCCTCCTACTACGGCAAGGCCGAGGGCGCATTGCGGCGCGCCCTCGCCATTCGTCCCGGCGATCTCGTTGCAACTGCCGGGCTCGGCCAGCTCGCTCTCTCGCGGCACCGCTTTCGCGAGGCGTTGCGGCTTGGCCGGCGCGCCCGGTCGATCTCCCCCTCGACAGCCGGCGTCTACGGCGTGCTCGGCGATGCAGAGCTCGAGCTCGGGCAGTACAGGTCGGCTTTCCGCGACTTCGATCGGATGGCGTCGCTGAAGCCGGGAGTCTCCTCCTACGCGCGCGTCTCGTATGCACGCGAGCTGCTCGGCCGCAGCGGCGGCGCCGTGCAGGCGATGCAGCTGGCTGTCAGTGCTGCCGTCGGAGAGCGCGAGGCCGGCGCCTGGACACACGTTCAACTCGGGTTGCTCTACCTCAACACCGGGCGTCCGAAGGCGGCGGAGCTCCAGATGCGGGCTGCATTGCAGCTCGATCCCGGTTACGCGTTCGGGCTCGACGGGATGGCGCAGACGCAAGTCGCGCTCGGCCATGCCGCCGCAGTCCGGTTCGAGCAGGCGGCGGTGAACAGGATTCCACTTCCCCAGTACGTCGGTCTCCTCGGCGACCTCTACCGGGTGACCGGCGAACAGCCTCAGGCGCGGCAGCAATATGCGCTGATCGGGGCGATCGAACAGCTGCTTGCCGCGAACGGTGTTCGCAACGATCTCGACATCGCGCTCTTCGACGTCGACCACGGTGTGCGACTGCAGCACGCACTTCGTCTGGCCCGGCAGGGCTACGCCTATCGCCCGAGCATCTTCGGCGACGACGTGCTCGCCTGGGCGCTCGAGCGCAACGGCGATTGCCGCGAAGCTCAACACTTCTCACGCCTGGCGCTTCGCCTGGGCACGCGCGATGCCGGCAAGTACTTTCACCGCGGGATGATCGAACGGTGCCTCGGCAACAGCGCAGAGTCGAAGGTGTGGTTCAGTCGCGCACTTGCTCTCAACCCTCACTTCTCGGTGCTCTGGGCGCCGGTCGCACGGAGGCTCGCATGAAGCGCCTACTGCTCGTCGGGATAGCTGCACTCACGCTCGCGCCGGTCGCTTCGGCGCACCCGCTCGGCAACTTCACGATCAACCACTTCTCGCGCGTCGAGGTTGCCGGTGATCGGATCTATGTTCGCTACGTCGTCGACATGGCGGAGATCCCGACCCTGCAGCGGGTGACGCTGACCACGCGCGGCCTCGAGCTTCGCATCGATGGAGTGCCCGCGCCGCTGCGCGTCGTCCGCACCCTGCTCGCTCACCCGCGAGGAGCGGCCGGTCTCCGAACCACCCGCTTCCAGGCGATCCTCGCCGGCCCGCAGGTGACGAAGCCGACGAGGATCGACTACCGAGACGAAAGCTATCCCGGGCGGATCGGGTGGAAAGAAGTCGTGATCGGCGCGCACACCGCGTCGGCAAGCGACGAACTGCGTTCCTATCCGAAGAACCTCCTCTCGAGTCCGCTCGATGTCCGCTCGGCCGGCGGCACCCTCGCCCCGACCCACGAGCCGCCGCCGGCGGTACTGACAGGCAAGGCGCTGCGGGCACCCGACCGGGTCGCCGACTCCGGCTTCGCCGGCCTGATCGGGCGCGGTCACCTCTCCTTCCTCGTCATCCTCGGGTCGCTCGCCGTCGCGCTCTTCTGGGGGGCGGCGCATGCCCTCTCCCCGGGCCACGGCAAGACGATCGTCACCGCCTATCTCGTCGGCAACCGCGGCACGCCACGTCACGCCGCGCTCCTAGGCTTGATCACGACCGTCACACACACGATCGGCGTGTTCGCGCTCGGCGCGGTCACCCTCGCGCTCTCGGCCTTCATCGTCCCCGACACGCTCTACCCGTGGATCAACGTCGCATCGGGAGCGCTCGTCGTTGCCGTCGGCCTCGCAGTGCTCAGCGGCCGCTGGAAGTCGGCGCACAGCCATGAGCACGACCACGAGCACGGATCCGGCGCGGTGCGCGCGCGCGTTCGCCTGACCAAGGGCCACTCGGAGCACGTCCACGGCCCGCACGGCCACCATCACCACCACGAGCCGCCGAAGAACCTGCGGGGCCTCGTCGCGGTCGGCATCTCTGGCGGCCTGCTGCCGTGCCCCTCCGCCCTGGTCGTGCTGCTCGCCGCGATCTCACTGCATCGCGTCGCCTTCGGCATGCTCCTGATCGTCGCGTTCAGCTTGGGGCTCGCGCTCACGATCACGGGAATCGGGCTCGTCGCCGTCTACGCGAAGCACGCGTTCCGCCGGCTGAACATGGAGAGCGGGCTGATCAGGTTCCTACCGGCGCTCAGCGCGCTCGTCATCGTCGTCGCCGGCCTCGTGATGACGACTCGAGCGATCCCGGAGCTTCACCTCTGATGTTTGGCCTCGACACCTGGCTGACGCACTTCTCGGACGGGCGAACACTCTTCGTCGTGATCGCCGTCGCGGTTGTGCTCGGCCTTCGGCACGCGAGCGACCCGGATCACCTCGCGGCCGTCACCACACTCGTGTCGAACGGACGCGGCGGCGCGACGAGGCTCGGACTCACCTGGGGGCTCGGCCACGCAACCGCGCTGATCCTGCTCGGCGTTCCGATCGTGCTGTGGAAGGCGTATCTGCCGCCACGCGTCGAGCAGAGCGCCGAGGTGACGATCGGGCTCGTGATCATCGCGCTCGCGCTCTGGCTCCTGGTTCGCTGGCGCCGCGGCGCATTCGCCCATGATCACACTCATTTGAGAGTGCCGCCCAGGCGAACACCGTGGCAAGCCTTCGCGATCGGTCTGGTGCACGGGGTCGGAGGAAGCGGCGGTGTTGGCGTCCTGCTCCTCGCGACGATCCACAGTCACATGGTCGCCTTGATCGCACTGGTGCTGTTCGCGGCGTTCACGGCGATTTCGATGGCGCTGCTCTCGACGGGCTTCGGGATGACGCTCACCCGTCCGGGCGTTCAGCGCTCGTTCGCGCGCATCGCACCGGCCCTGGGGCTTGCGAGCCTCGGCTTCGGGCTCTGGTACACGCTGGGCGCGCTCACAGTCGCGCCCTACTGGTTCTAGCTGCTTACGGCAATCAGGTCGGAAGGAACCTGGCATGCAGGTCCTGCACGATCACGCGCGCGGCGTCGGTGAGCGACGCCGCGACCGTGCTCGCCTCGCGCAGGTCGGCAGCGCTCGACTGACCGGTTGAGACCGCGACGGTCACGGCCCCGATTGCCTTGCCGCACTCCACGTCTCGCGGCGTGTCGCCGATCACGTAGATGCGCGTCCCTGCTCCGAAGCGCGCATCGATCCTCGTCTTCGCCGCCCGCGCGACGTCGATGCGGCTGACGGCGTCGTCGCCGAATCCGCTCAGCTCGGCGTCGAACTCGCTCCAGATGCCGACGGCCGTGAGCTTTGCTTCCGCGATCGACCGGTAGTTGCCAGTCAGGAGCGCGATCGCGAGCCCGGCCGATCGAACCTCGGCGATGGCGGCACGCACCTCCGCGAACAGGATCGGGTGCGATCGCTCGCCCGCAAGTCGCTCGAAGTGCGTGAGCATTGCGTCCCGCCATTCCGTCAACCGCAGGCCGACCATCTCCTCGGTCAGTCCACGCCGGCCGAGGAAGTTGTGCGCGAGGCCGGGCGTCGTCAGCCCGTGAAACGCCGAGCTTTCCAGTTCACCTTCCGCCGCGACCTGCCCGTACACATCCTGAAACGCGGCGGCCGCGGCGAGCTGGTGGTTCGCATCCGGCGAGGCCGTGAGCGTGCCGTCGATGTCGAAGAGCGCGACCGCGGCAGCCGAGGACACCCGAGTTCCTAGGCGCCGGGAATCGGAGCGGCGGCCGCACCGGTCATGATCGCCACCACCTCGGCCATTGAGTGCGACTGCGGCGTCACGACGCCCGCGCGCTTGCCGAGGCGCATGATGTGGATTCGGTCGGCGAGCTCGAAGACGTGCGGCATGTCGTGACTGATCAGGATCACCGGCAGCCCGCGGTCGCGCACGCGCTTGATCAGCTCGACGACCTGAGCGGTCTCCTTGACCCCTAGCGCGGCGGTCGGCTCGTCCATGATCACGAGGCGCCGGCCCCAGGCGGCCGCGCGCGCGACGGCAACTCCCTGGCGCTGCCCTCCGGAGAGGTTCTCGACCGCCACCCGCACCGACTGGATCCCGACCTTCAGCTCGGACAACGCGTTCGACGCCTCGCGACGCATCGCGCGCTTGTCGAGCATCCGACCGAACTGGCCGAGCGGACCGCGCCGGCGCAGCTCGCGCCCGAGGAACAGGTTGGAGGCGATGTCGAGCGCCGGCGCAACGGCGAGATCCTGGTAGACCGTCTCGATCCCGGCGCGTCGCGCGTCGAGCGGTGAGCGGAAGTGCACGAGCTCGCCGTCGAGGCGGATCTCGCCCTCGTCCGGGTGGAAGGCGCCTGAGAGCACCTTGATCAGCGTCGACTTCCCCGCCCCGTTGTCGCCGATCACCGCGAGCACTTCGCCCGGGTAGAGGTCGAAGTCCGCACCTGAGAGCGCGGTGACGTGCCCGAACCGCTTGACGAGGCCGCGCGCCTGGAATACCGGTTCGGGCTCGCTCATGCGCGCTGCCTCCGGTGCGAGAGCTGATCGACGGACACGGCGAGGATCACGAGGATCCCGGTGACGAGGATCTGGTAGACCGACGAGACGCCGATCAGAACGAGGCCGTTGCGGAAGACGCCGACGATCAGCGCGCCGATCAGCGTCCCGACGACGACCCCCCGGCCGCCGAAGAGGCTCGTGCCGCCGAGGACGACGGCGGTGATGCTGTCGAGGTTGTCGGTTCCGCCGGCGTTCGGGTCACCGACCTGCGTTCGTGCAACCAGAAGCAGCGCGGCGAGCCCATAGATCGCGCCGGCCACGACGTAGACGGAAATGATCAACCGGTCGGTGCGAATACCGGAGAGGCGTGTCGCCTCCGGGTTGTTGCCGACGGCATATACGTGGCTGCCCCAGGCTGTCTGCGACAGCACGAACCACGCGAGCGCATACAGCGCGATCATGACGACGACGCCGTAGGTGATGTCCGTCCCGCCGATCGTGAACGTCCGGCCGAAGAACAGCATCGCGCTCGGCGGGTTTGCAATCGTCTCCTCGTTCGAGTAGATGTGCACGAGCGCCATCGCGATGTTCAGCGTTCCCAGCGTCACGATGAACGCGGGCAGGCGGATCTTCGTCACGAGCGCGCCGTTCAGGAGTCCGAAGCCGGCGCACGCAGCGATTCCGAGCAGGATCGCGGGAATCGCCGGCACGCCGCTGAGCACCGAGAGCTTCGTCATCACGATCATCCCGAATGCCATCACGGCTCCGCACGAGAGGTCGATGCCGGCGGTCAGGATGATCAGCGTCTGCCCGATCGCCAGCACGCCGACCTCGACCACCTGCTGCGTGACGAGCGACAGGTTCTGCCCCTGCAGGAACTGGTTGGACTTGAACGAGAAGAACACCATCGCAAGCGCGAGCGCGATCAGCGGGCCCGCGGTCGAGAGGCCGGCGGCTGCGCGAGCGCCGTGCAGGGCACGGGCGAACGCGGCGGGCTGAGCAGGTGTGGGGGTGTCCGTGCGCGTCACAAGCCTCCGTGGTCGTCGTCGGGACGGCGGTCGGGATCGTACGATCTCACACCGGGGCGGCAGCTGCCGCCCCGGTGCGTCGTTCGAGGAGGGCTGGAGCGCCTAGCCCCAGCAGTTGGCAAGGCCGAAGGCGAGGCCCTTCGAGGGCACGCCCGCGACCGGCTTCTTCGTGATCAGATTGACGCCGGTGTCCGTGTAGCCGGACACCTTCTTGCCGGTCTTCGCATACGTGACGACAGCCTGGACACCGCGCGAGGCCATCTTCAGCGGGTACTGCTGCGACGTTGCGGCGATCTCGCCGGCCCTGACGTTGCGCACGCCGGCACAACCGCCGTCGACCGACACGATCGTGACCTTCCCGGCCTTACCGGCATTCTTCAGCGCCGTGTAGGCGCCGGCAGCGGCAGGCTCGTTGATCGTGTAGACGAGGTTGATATCGGGATTCTTCTGGAGACAGGTCTCCATCGCGGTCTGGCCCTTGGCCTGGTCGCCCGACGTGTCGGCGTTGCACACGACTTGCGGCGCCGTGTCGTACTTCTGCGAGTCCTTGGGGCTGACGCCGGAGGCGCCGAAGCCCTTGAGGAAGCCGTTGTGGCGCAGGTAGCCGACCGACGGACCCGGGAAGAGGTCGAGCATCGCGATCTTCGCCGTCTTGCCGGTGAACAGCACCTTCGCGTACTTGCCGATCAGGATGCCCGCGGTGAAGTTGTTCGTCGCGAAGAGCGCGTTGACGGACGACGGCGGGTTCGGCGGGGTGTCGAGGGCGATCACGAGCACGCCCTTGGCGCGCGCCTTCTTGATCGCCGGCACGACCGAGTCGTTGCTCGGTGTGATCAGGATTCCCTTCACGCCGGCGCTGACCATGTTCTCGATCGCCGTGATCTGCGTGGCTGCGTCGCCGTCGATCTTGCCGGAGGCGGTGAGGAGTGTGACGCCGAGTGCCTTCGCCTGCTTCTGCGCACCCTCCTTCATCTTCACGAAGAACGGGTTCGTGTCGGTCTTCGTGATCAGGCCCACCTTGATCGTGGCCGTCGACGCGGCCGGCGCGGCAGTGCGGGCACTGCTGAAGCCGACGAGCAGCGCGAGGCTGACCGTCGCGACTGCTGTGATGGTGAAAATCCAACGAGATACGCGCATCTTGTTCCCTCCTCGGGGTGGACACCATTGTCCCGAAGGCCGCACGCCATCGTGTGCCTTCGTGTTATCGGTAACTCGGATCGTGGTAGCTTTAACAGAGCATGAGCGCCGTGTCAAGGCGCTTGTTCGTACAGAGTCATGAGCGTATAGTCCGGATCTCGTGGTATCCATACCAGGCATTACCAGCGAAAGGTAACGCGGCAAACATGAGAGTGACGATGCGCCAGGTAGCGGCTCAGGCCGGCGTTTCGGCGATGACCGTGTCGCGCGTGATCAACGAGAGCCCGCGCGTCAGCGAGGATGCCCGCGGCCGCGTGGAGGCGGCAATCGCCGAGCTCGGCTACGTGCCGAACCGCCTCGCGCGAGGTCTGATCCGGCAGAAGACGAGCGCGATCGGTGTGATCGTCCCCGACGTCGCGAACCCGTTCTTCACCCTTGTCGTTCGCGGCGCGGAAGAGGTCGCCTGGCGGGCCGGTTACCACGTGATCCTCTGTAACACGCAGGCCGATCTCGAACGCGAGCGCAGCTACCTCGAGGACATGCTCGCGTTCCAGGTGGAGGGACTTTTGATCGCACCCGTCGGCGAACGCTCGCGGCCGAACCTCCGCGTGCTGAAGAAGAATGGCGTCCCGTTCGTGCTGATCGACCGCTCGATCAGCGGCTACGACGGCGACCTCGTCCAGGGCGACAGCACCGCCGGCGCGCACCGCCTCGTCGAGCACCTGATCGAGCTCGGGCACCGACGGATCGCCATGGTCACCGAGACCGCCGAAGTGTCGACGGCCCGCGACCGCGTCAGCGGTTACCGACACGCACTCGAGGACGCGGGCATCGACTTTCGGCCGGAGCTCGTTGTCGAGGCGAGCGCCATCGACCCGCGAGCCGCACACGACGCCACGCTCGCTCTCCTCGATCTCCCGGAGCCCCCGACGGCGATCTTCTCGGTCAACAACATCGCGGTCGTCGGCGTCGCGGAAGCCATCCGCGAGCGCGGCCTCGAGATTCCGAAGGACATCGCGCTCGTGTGCTTTGACGACATCGAGCACGCCTCTCGCTTCCACCCGTTCCTGACGGTGATGGCGCAGCCCGCCGAGACCTTCGGGACGATCGCGATGCAGCTGCTCCTCGACCGGCTCGCCGGCCGCGTCGCGGAGCGGCGCCGCCTCGTCGTCTTGCCCGCCGACATGATCGTGCGCCTGTCCTCCGGCGCCGGGGTCGCTGTCGCCGGATGACCTACGGCGGCATCGAGGCCGGCGGAACGAAATGGGTGTGCGGAATCGGCAGCGGCCCCGACGATCTCCGGCAGACGGTTTCCTTCCCGACCACGACCCCGGACGAGACGATCGGGCGGGCCCGCCAGTTCTTCATGGCGAACGGTGAGGTGAAGGCGATCGGCGTCGGCTCGTTCGGCCCGATCGACCTCCGTCGCTCCTCGCCCACGTGGGGCCACATCACGACCACACCGAAGCCCGGCTGGTCCAACACCGACGTCGTCTCGGTCTTGCAGCGCGGGCTCGACGTGCCGGTCGCATTCGACACGGATGTCAACGCCGCCGCGCTCGCCGAGTGGCGCTGGGGTGCTGCGGTCGGCCTCGAGACGCTCTGCTACATGACCATCGGAACGGGGATCGGCGGCGGCGGCATTGTCAACGGCCGGTTGCTGCACGGGCTGCTTCATCCCGAGTTCGGGCACATGCGGATCCCGCACGACCGGTCCGAAGACGCGTTTGCAGGCGCCTGCCCCTACCACGGCGACTGCTTCGAAGGCCTCGCGTCAGGCGAGGCGCTGCGGCAGCGTTTCGGGAAGCCGGCCGATCAGCTCGACGATCCAGGGATCTGGGCGCTCGAGTCTCACTACCTGGCGCTCGGGCTCGTCAACGTGATCTGCACGCTCTCGCCGCAGCGGATCATCCTTGGTGGCGGCGTCATGAAACAACCGAATCTGCTGACGCTCGTCCGTGCTCGGGTTCGCGAGCTACTCGCCGGCTACATCTCTGCCCCCGAGGTGACGGAGGCGATCGACGAGTACATCGTTGCGCCAGCACTCGGCGACCGCTCCGGCGTGCTCGGCGCGATCGAGCTCGCCCGGCGATCTTTGCCGTGAGCTTCCTGAGCATGCTGACGGGGTCGTTCTCGACGCCGGCCGCTGAGAACCCAACGGTGGCGATGGTCGAAGCTGCCTACCGCCATCACGGTATCGACGCGCGCTACCTGAACTGCGACGTCGAGCCCGGCGCGCTCGGCGACGCCGTGCGCGGTGCGCGTGCAATGGGCTGGGCGGGCTTCAACGTGTCGCTCCCGCACAAGGTCGACGTCCTTCAGCACCTCGACGCGCTGGGCGACTCGGCGAGCATGATCGGGGCCGTCAACTGCGTTGTGGGCCGCGACGGTGGTTATGTCGGGGAGAACACCGACGGCCAGGGTTTTCTCGCGGCGCTCCGCACCGTGGTCGACCCGGCCGGCACGTCGCTCGTTGTGCTCGGAGCCGGCGGCGCGGCGCGTGCGATCGCCGTCGAAGCCGCGCTGGCGGGCGCGGCGGCGGTCACTGTCGTCAACAGGGACCCGACGCGCGGGGCCGAGTTGGTCGCACTGCTGAACGAGTGCACGCTCGCTCGTGCGACGTTCGTCGTCTGGGACCGCACACACCGTGTTGCGGCCGGGACAGACATCTTGGTGAATGCGACCTCCGTCGGGCTCGCGCCAGACGTCGACGCGATGCTCGACCTCGATCCCGATTCGCTGCGGCCGGAGATGGTGGTCGCGGACGTGATCCCGAACCCACCGCGCACCCGGCTGATCGCCGAAGCCGAGGCGCGCGGCTGCGTCGTCCTCGACGGGCTTGCGATGTTGGTCGACCAGGGCGCGATCGGCATCCGGCACTGGACCGGGATCGAGCCCGACACCGGCGTGATGCGGCGCACACTCGAAGAGCTCTTCGCCTGCTGACCAGGTTCCAGCGTTAGCCGGGCTGGCAGGCGGGAAGTGGGATCTTCAGGACCGCGAAGCTCCCGGCGCTCCCTCGTGCCGTGGCGGACGCCCCGCCGCAGTGCGGGATCGAAAGGCTCGAGAAGCGCGCAACGAATCCGCCTCGGCTGCCGGCGCGGACGTTCAGAACCAAGCGCGTTCGGGTCGCGACGGTCACCCGGACATGCTCGCTCGGGTGGAATCCTTGGCCTCGGAGGACGACCGGGTCGCGGTTCACAAGCGCGAGCGTCGGCCTGGCCGTGCCGGCACCGGCGCCCGCGGCTGCAACGCCGGCGATGAGAACGGTCGCAAGGAAACCCTGCACAACCGCAGTATCGCCGATGACGTGGCTTCTTGACGAATCATTTGGGCTGTGCGACCTTGTGCGACAGCGCCCGCGGCGGCCAAGCGGGTGGTTCAACCGGAAGGGGAGAGAATTAATGTTCGGAAAACGTGGACTACGGCGTCGCACTGCGCTCGTCGGCTCTGCAGCGCTTGCCGGGCTCGTCGCGGTGCTGACGCTTGCTGCGACTGGCTCGTCGTCTGAGATCTCGGTGCTTTCTCGCAGTCAGCACGGGACGCAGGCGAACGGGAAGTCGCTGCCCCATTTCTCGGGCGGAATGGAGGTCACCTTTGACGAGGAGCGGCAGGAGGCCGCAGACGCGCAAAGCGGCGGGCAGGCGGACAATCCGCCCGACGCTGCCGCGTCGGCTCTCGGCTGCGCCAACCGCGGCACCGTGACAAACCCGCGGGTCAACCAGGACTGCACGCTGCGACGCCAAGCAGAGGAGCAGGTTGCGGTCAACCCGCTCGACCCGACGAATGTGATTGCCGGGCAGAACGACAGCCGCATCGGTTTCAACCACTGCGGCTTCGACTACTCGCTCGACTCAGGGGCTCATTGGGGCGACGGGATCCCGCCGTACTTCCAGCACCTGAGCCCGATCGGTCACACCTACGATGCGGCGAGCGATCCGAATGTGACGTTCACAGGCACCGGTACGGCGTGGTACAGCTGCGTGGTCTTCGACGTCAACTCGAACGCCAGCGGGCTCTTCGCGAATCCTTCGACGCCGGCCCTCAAGGGTTCTGCGTATGCGAACGTCGCGACGACATCGCCGAAATATGTCGTCGCCGAGACGGCTGACGGCCACACGTTCTACGACAAGCAGTTCATGGCCGGCGATCCGCGGGCCGGGCACAGCGAGGCCTACATCACCTTCACGGTCTTCGTGTCCGATCAGAAGTGCTCGCAGGGCAACAATCCCGGCGCGTACTGCTCGTCGGAGATCTTCTACTCGAAATGGGACGGCACCAAGTGGTCGACGCCGGCGAACGTCAGCGGCGCGTCGAGCCTCTGCACTCTCGGCGACACCTTTAACAAGAAGGCCGACCCGCACGCGTGCAACTTCAACCAGGGATCGTTCCCAGTTGTGAACCCGAGCGACGGGAGCGTCTACGTCGTCTGGAACAACGGGAACACCCCGACGCTCGTCAACCAGACACTCGGCCGTCGCATCAACACGGACGGATCCATGGGCCCGGTGACGAAGGTCGGCGTCGACGACGAGTCGAACGTCGCGCTCTGCGACCTGGGCCGCGGCCCGGAGGAGTGCGTCGACACGCTCGGGGTTCGCACGAACGACTTCCCCGCACTGACCGTCGACCCGAACAACGCGAACCACCTCGTCGCGGTCTGGCAGGACAGCCGGCAGGCGACGGGTAACTCCGGCGATTACGGCGTCGTCGTCTCGGAGTCGACGAATGGCGGCCAGACCTGGAGCGACGTGGGCGGAGCCGGTACGTACCTGAAGGGAACGGCCGGTCAGGCGTACTTCGAG
This sequence comes from Gaiellales bacterium, assembly GCA_038216085.1. Classification (GTDB taxonomy): domain Bacteria; phylum Actinomycetota; class Thermoleophilia; order Gaiellales; family Gaiellaceae; genus PALSA-600. The sequence continues at coordinate 19,925 of JBBQQI010000014.1, forward strand.
CCGTCGGTCGCGATCACGAAGTCCGGCAAGACGGCTGTGAGTTACTACAGAGCGAATGCCGATGCGGCCGTGAAATACATGGGCACCTACGGCTACGGACTGCAGTCGACGTCCACCGGCGCGTTCTCGATTTACACGCCGGTGAGCGATTCGCAGACGAACCCGAGCCCGCAGGCAAACGCTTCGCAAGCCGGGTTCCTGGGCGACTACTCGAGCATCGCGGCCTCAACCGCATCGGGCTCGAGCCTTGTCTACCCGATCTGGTCGGACACTCGGAACCTGTCCTCGATCGGACCAGACGAGGACGTGTTCATCAAGTCCGTCACGCTTCCCTAGCGACGGGCGATCAAGCATGCGAAGGGCCGTCCTCTCGGGCGGCCCTTCGTGCGTTTCTGATTGCAGTAGTGGTTTGGCCGGGTAAGGTTGCCCGGTTTCCGGGTCGTGAGCACCAAGCGGGAAGCCGTCGGGGCCCGCAGGCAAGGCTGGTTTGCCCTGTCAAGGGCGACGGTGGACTCCCGCGCAGCGTGATCGCGGGCCGGAGACCCGGCGAACGTTGCCGGTCAGACCACTAGGCTGCGTTCTCATGGCGTCCGGCTTTGCGATCGTGCTCGCGGGTGGTGGCGGGACTCGCCTGTTGCCGCTGACGGCGGACCGCGCCAAGCCGGCTGTGCCCTTCGGCGGCAACTACCGGCTCGTCGACTTCGTGCTGTCGAACCTCGTCAATGCCGGCTTCTTCCAGATCGTCGTGCTCACGCAGTACAAGAGCCACAGCCTCGACCGCCACGTCGCGACCACATGGCGGCTCTCGCCGCTACTCGGGAACTACGTGACGCCTGTTCCGGCGCAGCAGCGGCTCGGGCCGCGCTGGTTCGCGGGGTCGGCCGACGCGCTCTTCCAGAACCTCAACCTCATCTACGACGAGAAGCCCGAGTACATCTGCGTCTTCGGCGCAGACCACATCTACCGGATGGATCCGCGGACGATGGTCGAGCAGCACCTCGAGTCCGGCGCGGGGGTGACGGTTGCGGCGATCCGCGTGCCGATCGAGCAGGCCGACCAGTTCGGCGTGATCGAGACGGCGCCCGACGGAATGAAGATCGCGGCTTTTCACGAGAAGCCGAAGACACGCCCGCCCGCGGTGCCCGGCGCGCCCGACCAGGTGTTTGCCTCGATGGGGAACTACGTCTTCAGCACCGATGCGCTGATCGAGGCCGTGACCGCCGATTCGGACATCGAGAGCTCCAAGCACGACATCGGCGGCGACATCATCCCGCGCATGGTCGCCCAGGGCGATGCGTGGACCTGGGACTTCTCGAAGAGCGCCATTCCCGGGATCACCGAGCGCGAGCGGGGCTACTGGCGTGATGTCGGGACACTCGATGCGTATTACGAGGCGCACATGGACCTGATCTCGGTCGAACCCGTCTTCAGCCTCTACAACGAGGACTGGCCGATCCTCTGTGCTCCCGAGCCGCTGCCGCCCGCGAAGTTCGTCCTCGAGGAGCCCGGCCGCACCGGCAGCGCGTTCAACTCGATGGTCTGCGCCGGAGTCGTCGTCTCCGGCGGAACCGTCCGCCACTCGATCCTCTCGCCGGGCGCCCGCGTCGACGCACACGCGCTCGTCGAGAGCTCCGTGCTGATGCACGACGTCCAGGTCGGTGCGGGTGCGATCGTGCGGAACGCGATCATCGACAAGTCCGTTCGGATCGCACCGGGCGCGACGATCGGCGTCGATCCCGAGTCCGACCGGCAACGGTTCACCGTCTCCGCCGGCGGCATCGTCGTCATCGGCAAGGGCGCGCGTGTCGAGCCCTGACCGGCGCGTCGCCCTCCTAACACGCGAGTATCCGCCTGACGTCTACGGCGGCGCCGGAGTCCACGTCGAATACCTCGCACGCGAGCTGCGCCGGCTCGTCGACCTGAGCGTCCACTGCTGGGGCTCCGAGCGCAACGAGCCCGGCGTCCACGCCTACCGCGCGTGGGAGGAGCTCCGGTCGCCGGCGGGGGCGGCGATCTCGATCGACCTCGCGATGGTCGAGGGGGTCGAGGGGGTCGACCTCGTCCACAGCCACACGTGGTACGCCAACCTGGCCGGCCACCTCGCAAAGCTCGCACAGGAAATCCCGCACGTCGCGACGGTGCACAGCCTCGAACCGCTCCGGCCGTGGAAGGCCGAGCAGCTGGGCGGCGGCTACGCGCTCTCGAGTTTCTGTGAACGAACCGCGCTCGAGAGCGCAGACGCGATCATCGCGGTGTCGGCGGAGATGCGCCGCGACACCATCGCCTGCTACCCGTCGATCGCAGCCGACCGGATCGCGGTCGTCCACAACGGCATCGACACCGACGAGTACCGGCCCGACCCGCGGACGGATGCGCTCGAGCGCAACGGCGTCGACCCCGCCGTGCCGTCCGTCGTCTTCGTCGGTCGGATTACACGGCAGAAAGGGTTGCCCTATCTGATCGCCGCGGCGGCCGAGATCGACCCTGTGGCGCAGATCGTCCTCTGTGCGGGCGCACCCGACACCCCGGAGCTCGGAGCCGAGGTGGCGAAAGCCGTCGACGAGCTGCGCCGGGCCCGCGGCAACGTCGTCTGGATCGAGGAGATGCTCGTCAAGCCGGACGTGATCCAGCTGCTCAGCCATGCGACGGTCTTCGTCTGCCCGTCGATTTACGAACCGCTCGGGATCGTCAACCTGGAGGCGATGGCCTGCGAGACCGCGGTCGTCGCCACCCGGACCGGCGGCATCCCGGAGGTCGTCGAGGACGGCGTCACCGGGCTGCTCGTGCCGTTCGAGGCGAGCGACGACGGCTTGCGGACGCCGGTCGACCCGGCCGGCTTCGCCCACGCGATCGCCGAGCGGGTCGGCACGCTGCTCGCGGATCCGGCGACCGCGGCGCGGTTCGGCAAGGCCGGCCGCGCCCGGGCCGTCGAGCGGTTCAGCTGGGCCACGGTGGCCGAGCGCACCGCGGCGCTCTACGCAACGCTGCTCTGACCCTGAACGTCGTTGTCGATCAATCGTCGCGGCCTACACTGCCCGCATGAGCCGGGTCGCGCTCGCAGTCGCACTGAGTGTCCTGATGGCGACGGCCGCGGCGGCTGACCTAAATGCCCAGGCGAGTGTCGTCACCGTCACGTTGGCGAATTCGCACCTGATCGTCGCGCCGGGCAAGATCCCCACCGGGCCCGTCGTCTTCCGGATCGTCAACAAAGCGACGACTGCGCGCAGGTTCGCGATCGGCGGCAAGCGTACGCCGCTGATCGCGCGTGGACGGTCAGCGACTCTGAAGGTTGAGCTCGGTGTCAGAGGACCGCACGCGTATGTGTCGACCGGCTGGCACGCTGTGCGGCTGTCCGGCGTGCTGACCGTCTTCGAGCCCTGCCTGCAGCCAGCTGTCACACCGATGAACGTGACGATGGATCACGACCGCAGCGGAATCGCGCTGTCGCGCTCGTCGGTTCCGTGCGGCACCGTCACGTTCGTCGTGACGAACGTCGGGGCAGCTGTCGACAGCCTGCAGGTCTTCCCCGACTATCCGTCGGCCGGGGGAAAGACTCCCGAGCTCCAGCCGGGGCAATCGGCGCGGCTGACCATCCGCCTCCCGGAGAAGGGCATTGCCTACTACCAGTCCGGCGACTACACCCCCAGTGAGCCGGAGTTTGGAGGAAGCGACGCCGATGGCGGCTCGCTCCCCATCGTCTAACCGGACGCGCGCGGGCATCGTCGGAGCGGTGGCCCTCGGTCTCCTCGCGACGGCGGTCGCACTGCTCGGCCACGCACGGGCCGCTGGCCTCGCGTTGCCGCTGAAGGCGGTCGCCAGGGTGCCGCTTTCCGGGCCTGCCAACCGCTTCGACTATACGAGCCTCGATCGAACCACCAACAAGTTGTGGATCTCGCACATGAACGCGAGCGAACTGCTCGCCTTCGATGTGCACACGCGCAAGATCGTCAAGACGATCCCGGCACCGGGCGTTCACGGCGTAATCGCCGTGCCGCAGCTCGGTCGTGTCTTCGCCTCAGCAACCGATGCGCACGAGGTGCTGACGATCAATTCGACGACAGGAGCGGTCCTGGCGCGCGCCCCCGCGGGGAACTATCCCGATGGGCTCGCCTACGACCCTGTCGAGCGTCACGTCTTCGTCTCCGACGAGAGCGGCGGCGTCGAGACGGTGATCAACGCGCGCGGGCGTCGGATCGCGACGATCTCCCTCGGTGGCGATGCCGGCAACGTGCAGTACGACGCCGGCTCCAGCCGCGTTCTCGCCGATGTTCAGACGCGCGGCGACATCGCGGTCATCGACCCGCGCTCGAACAAGATCGTCCGCCGCGTCGGGCTCGAAGGGTGCGCGAGCCCGCACGGACTGCTGATCGATTCGCCGCGGAGACTCGCGTTCGTCGCCTGCGACGCGAACGCACGGCTCCTCACGCTCGACCTGCGAACAATGCGCGTCGTCGGAAACGCCGGCGTCGGTGACGGCCCTGACGTGCTCGCCTTCGACACCTCCCTGCGCCGGCTCTACGTCTCGGCCGAGAGCGGCGTCGTTGCCGTGTTCGCCGAGCGGTCGCGGAGCCTGGCGAAGCTCGGGCAGGCACTGCTGGCGTCGCACGCGCACACGGTCGCCGTCGACCCGCGCAGCCACCTCGTCTACTTCCCGCTCGAGAGTGGAACCGAGGGACGGCCCGAGCTGCTGATCATGAAGCCGAACTGACCAGCTGTTCAGCCGCCGGTGATCGCAGAAACCACGTCGACGTGCGAGTGCTGTTCGAGCGGTGTGTCGAGCGTGGCACGACGTTGATCGACGTAGATGTTGATGTGCGGTCGGAGAGCCGGCCCCGGCTCGCAAAGGCGGTCGCGTAGCCCGGGCCAGCGCTCCTCCAGCTTGTCAATCGCCTCGTCGACGCTCGCTGCATCGACTTCGAGGCGACGTGGCAGATCGCCGAAGAGCGGCGTCAACGTCATCGGTAGGCGGAGGTCGGCCATCTAGAGGTTTGATGTGGATCGGGGTGCTTGCTGGGATGGCTCAGACCAAGCAGGTCGTTCGGGGCGGCGGGCGGGCATAGCGGGGTCTACGTTCAAGCCCGCCCCGGGCGAGCTGCGACGTGTCTGAGTCACCATCCGCGAGTGCGTGAGATTCACATCAAACCTCTCAGTCGACGACTGCGACCTCGACCGACCAGACCGGCGGGAGATAGCCGGCGATCTCATCCCAGTTCTCGCCTTCGTCGGCGCTCGCGAACACCTGGCCGGTGCTCGTCCCGAAGTACAGGCCGGGGACGTCGTGTTGGTCGGTCGTCATCGCGGCGCGCAACACGCCGAGATGGGCGCCCTGCTGGGGCAAGCCTTGTTGGAGCGCCTCCCAGTTCTCGCCGCCGTCGCGCGTGCGCCAGACGGCCGCGCGGCCCTCGGGCATACAGCGGCCGTGGCCGGGATCGAGCGGGATCACGTAGAACGTGTCACGGTCATGCGGGTGGGCTGCGGCGGCGAACCCGAACTCGCTCGGGAGCCCGTCGGTGATCTCGAACCACGACATGCCGCTGTCGTCGCTGCGGTGCACGCCGACGTGGTTTTGCTGGTACATGCGGCTTGGCTCCGACGGTGAGCGGACGAGTCTGTGGACGCAGAACCCGACCTCCTCGTGCGGCCGCGGCCAGTCGGCGCGCAGACCCTTGTTGCGCGGCGCCCAGGTCGTGCCGCCGTCGCTCGTCTCGAAGAGGCCGACTCCCTGCACGATCGTCCAGAAGTGGGAGGTGTCGTCGCCGTCCGGCATGATCGCCGAGATGCCGAGATGCCCGGGCGGCTGGTTCGCCGGATCGTCCCATTCTTCGCTGCCCGGCTGGCCGGCGAGTGTCGTCAGCAGCGCCCAGTTCTCGCCGCCGTCGCGGCTCTCGAAGATGCCCGGTGCCTCCGCCCCGACGAGCACACGCCCGTCACTGACCGCGAGCGACGAGACCTTCGACACCTTGCGGTCGCCTTCGGCGTCGTAGGCGAGGCCCTCGCTCGAGAGCGCCCACGTTTCGCCGAGATCGCCGCTGCGCCAGACGGCCGAGCCGTGCCACTCGCTCGCGGCGGCTGCATAGATCGTGCCCGCGGAGCGGTCGTGGACGGCGTGGTAGACGGGCCAGCTCTCGCAGAACGGCCCGCGGAGCTTCCAGTCTCGCCGGTCTCCGTCGCTCTCCAGCATGAAGAGCCCCTTGCGTGTTCCGACCAACAGCACTGTCTGCGACATCTTCGCCTTTACCTCCCGGATCGAGATCTGATTCGAAGGTATAGACGAACGGGCGGCGCGGAACTCATCGGTCGGATCTCACGAACGTCGCCGTACGCCGTTACGCGCCACCGGCCTCGACGAGCTCCGCCAGCTGAGCGCGCAGGCGCACGACCTCGTCGCTGTGCCGGCGGAGCTCGTCCTCGCTCGCGCCCCGCTCCTGGAGCAGGGCGCGAACGAGGACCAGGCCCTTGAGGTGGAGCAGCACGCCGTCCACCTCTCGGAACTTGCGCTCGTACCTCGCGAGCTCGATCACGCCGCCTCCAGCGCAGCCTCGGCCTCGACCGACTCTGCCGGCACGACGGTGACCGCGCGCGACTCCGTCAGCGCTGCCGCGACAACTGCGCCTGCGGCTGCGATCCCGGCGAGCACATAGAACGCGACCTGGAACCCGTGCGTGAGCGCGGCTCCGCTGAGCGCGGATGAACCTGGATGGCCGTGCACGTAGTGGGCGCTGAACGTGGTCGCGATCGTCGTAGCCGCGGCAACTCCGATTGCGCCACCGACCTGCTGGCTCGTGTTGATCAGGCCCGACGCGACTCCCGCGTCCGACTGCTGCACACCGGTCAGCGCGCCGATCGACATCGGCACGAAAGCGAGCGCGAGTCCGATCCCGCTGAGTAAGAACGCCGGGAACAGATCCCAGAAGTAGTGGCCCGACACCGGCAGCTGCGCATAGAGGACGAGTCCGCCGGCGGACAGCACGAGGCCGGCGGTCAGCACGGGTCGGACGCCGACCCGCGTTGCCAATGCCTGGGCGATCCCGGAGAAGGCAATGATCGACAGGGTCAGCGCGACGTAGGCGACGCCGGTCTTGAGCGCCGAGTAGTGCAGCACCTGCTGCATGTAGAGGGTCAGCAGGAAGAACTGCGAGAACACGGCGCCCGCGAGGAGCAGCCCGCTCACATTGGACGCGGTCAGTGTCCTGTTGCGGAAGATCCGCATCGGGAGGAGCGGCGCCTTCGAGCGTAGTTCGATGACGACGAACGCTGCGATCAGCGCGGCTGCGCCGGCCAGCAGGCTGATCGTCTCCACGGTGGTCCAGCCGTGCTGGGCCGCGCGCGTCATGGCGTAGACGAGCAGCATCAGCCCGCCCGTGATCGAAGCTGCGCCCGCGGCGTCGAAGTGGCGGTGGAAGAGATCGGCGCGGCTCTCACGGAGCAGCACCGGGACGAGGGCGAGGACGACCACGCCGACGGGGACGTTGATGAAGAAGATCCACGACCAGCTGAACGCGCTCGTCAGCGCGCCGCCGAGCAGCACTCCGGCTGCGCCGCCGCTGCCCGAGGCCGCGCCCCAGATGCCGAGCGCGATGTTGCGCTCGCGACCCTCCTCGAACGTTGTCGTCAGGATCGACAGGGCAGCCGGTGACAACATCGCGGCACCGAGCCCTTGCAGAGAGCGAAACGCAATCAGCGATCCTTCCGACCACGCGAGACCGTCGAGCAAGGAGCTGACGGTGAAGAGCACGAGGCCCGCGACGAAGAGCCGGCGCCTCCCGAGCAGGTCGGCCAGCCGGCCGCCGAGCAGGAGCACCCCGCCGAACAGGATCGAGTAGGCGGTGATCACCCACTGGAGGCTCTCCTGGCTGAAGTGCAGATCCGTCTTGATCGACGGCAATGCGACGTTCACGATCGCCACATCCAGGACGACCATGAACTGAGCGGTGACGATCAACGCCAGTGCGAACCAGCGTTTACGGGAATCGAGGGAAGTCATTCGCGGCTCCAATCGTTTAACATCTCTACGATAAATCGTAACAACGATTGCCCGCGCTACGCTTATTCCCATGACGATTCCGTTTCCTGAGCTGAAGCAACCCGCGGCGCTCCCCGCCGAGCTGCGCGCCTGCACCGCCTTCCTGCTCGCGCGCGTCGGCGTCGCAATCAAGCTGGCCGCGATCGAAGAGTTCGAGCGCGAGGGCTTCAGCCTCTACCAGTACAGCGTGCTGGCTGTCCTCGGCGAGGGCTCCAAGGAGACGCAGGCCACGATCGCCGACGCACTGAAGCTCGACCGCGGCCAGCTCGTCGGGGTGCTCGACGGGCTCGAGGAGGCAGGCCTCGTCGAGCGGCGGCGCGATCAGAGCGACCGCCGTCGGCACACAGTCAGCCTGACGCCGGTGGGGAAGAAGCAGCTCGTCAGAATGCGGACGATCGTCAAGCGGATCGAGGACTCGTTCCTGGCGCCGCTCGACGACACGGCGCGGACGGCGCTGCACGACGCGCTCCTACGCGTCGCCGCCCACAACGACGATCGCTTCGAGCAACGCTGAGCGCCTGGTCGACTACGTCTGCTTGATTGGCACGCTGTGAAACTGAACGCTGTGACAACGCACCAGCCGCAGATAGCGCAGGTCGATGCCCGTGCGGTGGTGCTCGTCGAAGGGGTGAGCGACCAGGTCGCGCTCGAGACGCTCGCTGAGCGGCGTGGTCGGGACCTCGCAGCCGAAGGCATTTCTGTCGTGCCAATCGGGGGCGCGCAGGCGATCGAGCGTTATCTGAAACTGTTCGGCCCTGAGGGTCGTGATCTCAGGCTCGCGGGCCTCTGCGATGCCGGTGAGGAGGACGACTTCCGGCGGGGTCTCGAGCGGGCCGGCCTCGGCTTCGATGCGTCGCGCGACGAGCTGGAAGCGCTCGGTTTCTCCGTGTGCGTCGCGGATCTGGAGGACGAGTTGATCCGCGCTCTCGGTGCCGCAGTGGTGGAACAGGTCGTCGACGCCCAGGGCGAGCTTCGGTCCTTCCGCACCCTCCAGAAGCAGCCGGCGTGGCACGGACGGACGACTGACGAGCAGTTACGGCGCTTCATGGGCAGCGGGGGTCGTCGGAAGATCCGATATGCGCGCCTGCTCGTCGCTGCTCTGGATCTCGCGGACGTGCCCCGGCCGCTGGACCTCGTGCTTGCTCACGTCTGACGGGTCTACGCCGAGATATCAGCGGCGATGGCCGTCTCGGGGATTCTCGCCAGATCGAGTGCTTCCTTGATCGTGAGCCTGCGGCCGACCTCCGTGGCGCGGGCGACATCCTCGGCCGAGAGTGCGGCTCGCGCGCCGTCGACGAACTCGCGCCCGGGCGTCTCGTCGGAGTAGATGACGACGATGCCCTCCCGCTGGGCGTACACCTCCGCCGCGGCGGCGATCTGCACGGCCCTTGCGGGCCGGTGCTCGACTGCCTCGGCGGCCGCGAGCCCGATCAGCGAGAGCCCGACCCCACGGACGCTCGCCACGTCGGTGTGCGCCTGCACCGCCTCGAAGAAGGTCCTGCGCGCGAGCGCAGGGTCGTCGTTTCGGAGCTGCGTCCAGGCCATCTCGGAGAGGATCCGGGCTTCCTCGCCCCGGTCACCGACCGCTTCGAACGCGGCAAGCGATTGCCGGTAGAGATCGAGGGCGCCCGCCGGGTCGCCGCGACCGGAGGCGAGCTGGGCGAGACCGCCAAGCGACATGCCGGCTCCTTCCTCGTCGCCCAGTTGCTGCTGGATCTCGAGCGCACGGGAGTACCTCGCCTGGGCCGTGTCGAGGTCGGCCGTGACGGCGTGGAGGATTCCGTCGACCGTGGTTGCGAACCCCTCGGCCCAGGTGAAGCCGAGGGCACTGCTCCTCTCGATGCTCTCCTCCGTCCACGTGAGCCCTGCTTCGGGATCGAGCATCAGCAGCGCGAGGGCCTGTGCGAACGCACTGATGCAGAGCTCCCGACCGGCCTCGAGCTCTGCCGCGATGCGATAGGCCTCGGCCCACTCGTCGTTCGCCTGCTCGAATTGACCGAGCATCCACGACGCCAGTCCCGTGGTCACTAGCGCGCCCGCCCGCCCCAAGCTGGGAGGCGCAGGGGCGTCGATGCCGAGAAAAGACGCGGCGAACTCCCGCGCGGTGACGTTCTTGCCGCGGATGTGCCAGTACATCCATAGATCGCCGCACAGCTGTAGGCCCGCTTCGCGGGCAACCGCGTCACCTTCCCTCGCGGCAGCGAGGAGCGTGTCGAGCGCGCTCTGGAGGTTCCCCTCGTCCGGGATGCCGCGTTCCACAGCTCCGATCTGATCGGTGCCTTCGACGCCGTCGCGAATGTGCCGTGCGAGCTCGGCATAACGGCGGGAGTGTCGCAACGCGATCTCGCCCAGCTCGCCCGAGGCCTCGAGCTGCTCGCGAGCGTACTCGCCGATCGTCTGCAGCATTCGGAGCCGGTCACCCTGGCCGCCCGCCTGCACGAGCGCCTTGTCGACGAGCGACTCCAGCTCGTCAAGGCTCCCCTCGCCGGCGTCTGCGCAGACGGCCTCGAGATCCGCGAAGGTGCATCCTCCGGTGAAGACGGCCATGCGCCGGAACAGCCGCTGCTCCGACTCGGTGAGCAGCGAGTGGCTCCAGTCGATCGTGGCGCGCAGCGTCTGCTGGCGCTCGTGCAGGTCGCGAGCGCCGGAGGTGAGCACGTCGAGGGCGTGGTCGAGCCGCTCGAGCAGCGCCTCCGGAGACAGGAGCCGCAGTCGGGCGGCGGCGAGCTCGAGCGCCAGAGGCAAACCGTCCAGGCGCCGGCAGACGGCCGCGACCGCTCCGGCATTCTCGGGCGTCAGCTCGAACGAGCCCTTGGTCATTCTGGCTCGCTCGACGAACAGGGCGACGGACGGATACCCGAGCAGTGACTCGGTGGATTCCGGATCCGCCGCCGAGGGGAGCGCGAGCGGCGCGAGCGGGTACTCCCGTTCCGCGGCGATCCTGAGCGGTGTCCTGCTGGTGGTGACGATCCGGAGCCCCGGACAGTGCTCGACCAGGCCCGCCACCTCCGGCGCGGCCGCCACGACCTGCTCGAGGTTGTCCAGGAGCAAGAGCGCCGTTCTGTCGCCGATCAGAGCGACGACGCCTTCGCCCAGCGTTCGTCCCTCGGCCTCCTTCACGTCGAGCGCCGCCGCCAGGGCCGGCAGGAAGTCGGCGGGATCGGTGACATCGGCCAGCGCGACGAACGCGATACCGTCCGGGCACTCGGGCGCGAGCAGCCGACCGAGCTCGACGACGGTACGGGTCTTTCCGACTCCGCCGGGGCCTGTGATCGTGACGACCCGATGCTCCCGAGCAAGGTCGACGAGTGCCGCCAGGTCGGCGGCCCGGCCGACCAGCGGACCGGCTGGGTCGGGCAGGTTGGTCGGGAGGCTGGCGAATCGCTCGCCCTTGCCCGCGAGCGAGCCCGGATCCGGCACGACGATGCCGTCGGCCGAGACGGCGTAGAGCTCGAGCGGGCGCCCGACGTTCTTCAGCCTGAACCGCCCCAGGTTGACGACGCCGATCTCGCTTCGGTTCTTGATCTGATCGTAGGCGGAGTCGGACAACATCACCCCGCCGGGCACCGCGAAGGACTCGATCCGGGCGGCGATGTTCACCGCGTCCCCGGTGAGCCGCTCGGGCTCGACGATCACCTCGCCCACGTGGATGCCGATGCGAGCCGGAACGTCCTGCGCCGCGAGCTCCTGCTGGACAGCGACAGCGGCGAGCACCGCGGCGAGCGAGCTCGGGAACATGCTGAGGCTGCCATCTCCGAGCCGTTGGACGATCGTCCCGCCGTGGGCGTCGTGGTGGCTTTCGAGTGCGTTCATGTACCGGTCTCGCTTGTCGCGCGCCAGCAACTCGTCCGCCTGCATCAGCGCCGTGTATCCGACCATGTCGGTGAACATCACCGCGGCGAGCCGACGATCGAGCGCCTCGCTCACGCCTTTCTCGCTCGGCCCGTCGGGAGGGACGGATATATCGTCACGCGCTGACGATATCGCGGTCGGCCGGAGCGCACCTCGCAATTCGGCGCGACTAACGCAACAAACCTCACTTCAGCTCAGTGGAGCGACTCCGCGATCGTCACTGCCTGCTGCAGGCTCGGCGCGCCCTCCAGCCTGACCGTGGTCTTCTTGTGCTGCCAGATCAGCGTGTCGGCGGCGAGCCGCGGCGGTCCACCGGGGAGGAGCAGGACGTGCGGCCGGCCTTCGAGCCAGACGCCGGGGCCGGCCGAGCCACGGATCGGGACGAAAGCGACGCGCGTCCCCGTGGCCTCGAGCTTCTTGCCGACTGTGGGATCGAACGGCGCGCCTGCGATCAGGGTGACGAGCAGGCGAACGTGCTGCGCCGAGCCGTACAGCAGCGTGACCACGCCTTCTCTGATGTAGACACTGTCGGCTTTGCCCAAGAGCTTGGAGCGAAGGAGCGGGAACGGGGCGTCGCCGGGATCGATCGCCGAGCCGAGATCGAGTGGCGCTCTTGGCTGCACCTCGGGTAAGTGGTCGACGAACTCGATCCGCACCGCACCGACGCCAAAGAGGCGGAGAATTGCCGTTCGCGCCTGCGGCACCGCGAAGGTGGCGCCGATCGTGATCATGGCAACCGCGATCGCCACCGCGAAGCGCCGGGGCCACGGCGATAGCGGGCGATCGGGTAGTCGTGGGCGAACCCGCGCAGCGAGGTCCGGGGTGGCCGGGAAGTCGATGGCTTCGGCGAGCGCAACGAGCTCGCGCTCGAGGTCAGGCATCCTCAGGCACCTCCTCGCGCAAGCGCTCAAGCGCCCGCGAAAGCCTCGATCTGACCGTCCCCCTGCGGAGGCCGAGCGTGGCCGCGGTCTCGTTCTCGGTGAGGCCGAGGAGATAGCGACACGAGACGACGAGCCGATGCTCCTCGGAGAGCCGGTTGACGGCCTGAAGCAGCAGACTCTGACGCTCGAGCTCAAGGACAGCCGCCTCGGGGGACGGGGCCGTGTCCCCCGGGCGGATTTCCTCGGCGGCGCGCAGCGCAAGCGCGTCGCGACGCCCCGCCGAACGCCGGCGGTTGCGCGCTTCATTCGCGACGATCGTGAGGAGCCACGGCCGAAACGGTCGGCCGCGGCGAAACCGCCCAAGTGCGCGGTACGCCTTCAGGAAGCCGTCTTGAGTGGCTTTCTCCGCGTCCGGGGCGGACCCGGCGATCAGGTAGGCGATCTGGAATGCGATTCCCTGGTACATGCGTACGAGCTCCTCGTAGGCGGCGACGTCGCCTCGCTGCGCGCGAGCGATGAGCTCCGTCTCTTGGAGTGGCCGGCCCACCACCATCCTCTTCTACACCGATGGAGGAGCCTTGGTTCCGAGAGACGGCAGTTCCGAGAGACTGCAGACGGGAACCTCGGCGGCGCACGCGGTGTATGAAAGACGACACCTGATGGAAAGGATCGCCATGCGCAAGATGTTGCTTATCGCCGCCACGCTCGTGGCCGCGCTCACGCTCCCGGGCCTCGCCGCGGCGAAGGGTCCGGCAAGCGCCGCCATCTCCGGACCGGGGCTGGACGGCTCGCTCGCGATCGGAGGCGAGGGCGAGGGGCCGGGGACACCTCTCGGGACGCTCGTCGATGCCGGCGGCTTCTTCCCGCAGATGTATGGACAGTCCCCTGACCCGACGCTGAGCAGCCGGCCGAAGGGCACGCTCGGGCCGAGCTACGCGGTCATCTATGTCGTGCCTGGGCCCAACGGGATCAAGAGCCGCGTCGTCCAGCAGGTTTACCCCTACGCCGGCGTGACTCCCCTGACCTACATGAGGCCGGGACAGTCGTTCTGGGGTAGCCGGAAGACGCTGGGCGGCTGGTTCCGCGCCTCTCCTGACCTCAAGAACCTGCTCGTCCGGGCGGGACTTCCGGCGACCGCGCCGCCCGCGAGCGCCGGCTCTTCGCGCACCCTCGGTCTTTCGCGCACCGAATTGGTCGGCGCGCTGTTGGGTGTGCTCGCGCTGATGGTGCTCGTCGCCGTCGCGCGACCCTCGCGTCGCCGCGGGTGGCGGCCGCTTCGCGGAGCGTCGTAGCAGGGCCGGCTGTGGCAAGAGGGCGAACATGGCGCCTGACGGTGCTCGCAGCGCTGATGTGGGCCGTCGGTCCGACAGCGACGCTCGCGCGACCAGCCGTTTCGGGGGCGGAGATCCACGTTCCGCAGGATGTTCCCACGCTGCAGCTCGCGATCGCGCGGGCGCGAGCCGGCGACACGATCGTGCTCGACGCCGGAACGTATCCCGGCGGCAATGTCGTGCCGGCCACGAAGCACGACCTCACGATCAGAGGCGTCGACCGGAACAACGTCGTCCTCGACGGAGCCGATACGCGCAAGAACGGAATCGTTGTGCACGCAGACGGAGTGTCGATCCTGAACATGTCGGCGCACAACTTCCTCGAGAACGCCTTCTACTGGCAAGGCGGCGACCGTTACCGCGCCTCCTACCTGACCGCCTGGAATGTTCGGGGTTACGGCATCTACATCGAGGACGGCGAGCAGGGCACACTCGACCACGACTACGTCTCGGGAGCCGCCGACGCCGCCTATTACGTCGGCGAATGCAAGCCCTGCGCCGCAACAATTTCGCAGGTCGTCGCGCGATTGTCGGCGGTGGGCTACTCCGGCACCAACGCGACGGGCGTCCTCATCCGCGACTCCGTCTGGGACCGAAACGGGGCGGGGATCGTTCCCAACACGTACGCGAACGAGGCGCTTCCACCGCAGGCGCGAACGACGATCGTCAGAAACACGATCCTGAACAGCGGCCGCGCGCGCGTGCCGATCCACACCGCGCTGGCGGGCTTCGTCGGTCTCGGGATCGCCGTCGCCGGTGGCAATCAAAACTCGATCAGCGACAATCGCGTGCTGCGCAGTGAGCGCTACGGGATCGCTGTATTTCCGACCGCGCGCTTCGTCACCTTCCGGGCCGTCCGTCGCGACCCCGGGCCGCCATGGCGACCCCACGGCAACCGGATCGCCCGCAATGTCGTCTCAGGCAGCGGCTGGGCTGACCTTGCGCTCGCGAAGGGCTCGGGGAAGGGAAATTGCTTCAGCGCGAACGTCGTCAGAACGACACAGCCGCGCGGTCTCCAGACGCCTGCCTGCGCCGGCATCTCCCCGAACGGCGACAGCCGCGTCGCATCGCTGCTTACCGCGCCCCTCCGCGTGATGTTCGAGCAGACGATGAGACGCCGCCGCCCACCGCCGTACACATCCATGCCGGTCCCGCCCGCGCAGCCGAACATGCCACTCAGCGGCTAGCTTCGATCGCGCTATACGCAGCACGGTGGCCCGCGTTAACGGGTTCCGGAATCGTCCGTCTTCACGCGAGCTCGCCGAAGCCCGGATCGACCGGAGTTGCTACGAGGTGCGCAATGGCGTTGACCAGCGGTACAGGTGCTCCGGCCGGCCCGCTGCGCCGTAGCGCAGCGAAAGCTCAACCGACCCGAGCCGCGCGAGGTACTCGAGGTAGCGCCGTGCCGTGCCGCGGCTGATCCCCGCGCGTCCGTGCTGGGGATGGTCCCCCGGCACGGCCCGCAGGCGTATCTACGACAAGGGCTGGACGATGATGAGCGAATTCGCGTCGGGGTCGCGCAGCCAGAACATCGGCGGCACCGAGCCTCCCCAGCGGGTGACGTCATCGTCGACGTCGATGCCGGCGGCCTTCAGCGCAGCGTGATCAGCGTCCACGTCTGATGTGTCGAGGCAGATGCCGGTCTGACCACCGCCTGCCTCCTGGTCCTGCGGCGGCGGTGCAAGGGCGATCGTCGTCTTCGTGCCCGGCAGCGCCACCTCCACCCAGCGCATGCCGGGGCCCATCGGGACGTCGACGACCTTCTCGAAGCCGAGCGTGTCGACGTAGAAGTCAATCGCGCGGTCGGTGTCGGCGACGGTCACACACACCCGGCCGACCGCGTTGATGTTCAGCTTGGTCTTCAGGTTCGACATCGGAGCCTCCTGCTTGTCGGGTTACATGCTCAGACCGCGCAGAGGCCAAAAACTCATCGGCCTCGACCCTTGACAACAACGCCTCCAGATCAGAGCGTCACGCTCGCGATCTCGAGCCGGCCGTCCACGCGAGTGCATCGAGCAACGTCGGGGTGGATGATGCTGCCAGCGCCGAGTACCTAGGGCGTCGGCGCCCAGACGAAGCCCGCGAGGATCTGTGCGGACCTTTCGCCGCCGAGTTCGCGCACGATCAGGACGACGCAGATCGTCGTGCCGATTCCGCAGGCGAGGCTGATCAGCCGCAACGCAACGAGCGAATCGCCGCCGACGTGCCGATCCACCCAGATGAGCCACGCGGTCAGCGGCGGGAAGTCGACGTATCCGAGCGAGGGGTGGCGGGACGCGGGACGAAGTACAGCTCGTCGCGGTCCCAGCCGTAGCGGCCCATGAACGGCGCGGCGTCCGCGACGGTGACGACGGACGCCGCGCACCCGCGCAGGATCGAGGCACGAAGGGGCTCCCGCCGCACCACGTGAACGTACTGCGCTGACCAGCCTGCCGCCACGTCGCCCAGACGGGGGATGCGAGAGTTCGGTCCGCGGGCGACAGCGCGACCTTCCCGTCAGGAGGTCTGTTTCCCGTTGACGAACGTGAGGGGAAGGTTGGCCGTGGACGGGTTGCCGCGAACGTCACTGGCCTCCACCTCGAGCACGTACCCGCCGTCGGGGAACCGGCTGGTGTCGAAGCCGCGCTTGAGCCAGAAGTGAAAGAGGCCAGGCACGTTCGGGTTGTTCTGTGTGGTGTCGGGCGCG
>JBBQQI010000015.1:0-36554 GCA_038216085.1 Gaiellales bacterium
TGTCGCCTCCGTCCAGTTCGCGAGATGGTTGAGAGCGTCGAGCTCCACGTAGGGCACGCCGAGCCTCTGCGAGATCGCGCGCGCAAGTGTCGACTTGCCGGAGCCTGACACGCCTTTGACGACGATCCGCTGCAACTCTTACGAGGGTTGCCGCAGCTGCTCGGCGGAGCGCATGACCAGCTCGATCACCTGGTCGATCGTCCGGTCCACGTTTGCGTTCTCGACCACGGGCACACTCTCGCGCCTGGCCCTCCCGACGATGTAGGTCTGAATGCGGCGGATGTCGTCCAGCCGCTCGACGTACTTTTCCATCGAGCGGATCCCCCCGGTCTTCGCGTCGCGCACCTGGAAATGGACGCGGTGCACGTCGATGTCGGCGATCTCGACGATGACGTGCACGATCAGCGCGCCCTCGACCTCGGCGGGCAGGATCCCCGGCACGAGGTGCACACCCTCGAGCACCATCGACCAGCCTTCGGTGAGCGCGCGGTGGATCGCCGCCTCGACACCGACGCACACGTGTCTGCACTGGTCGACGAAGCCGACAATCGTCGGGTCCCCGGTGACGTCGTCGTCGACTGCGTTGCCGGCCTCGTAGCTCGAGTAGTGAATCGTCGGCATGAACTCGCGCGAGAAGAACGCGCGCATCGTCTGGCGGATGAAGTCAGTCGAGGCAACGCGAGTGATCCCGAGGCGATTGCCCACCTCCGCCGCGACCGTCGACTTGCCCGTTCCAGTCGATCCTCCGATCAGCACGATGATCGGCACGTCGAGCTTCTGCAACTCGGCGAGGCGCCGCAGGCGCGTGACAGCGCGCTCGCCCTCGGCCTCGCCGAGCGTCTCCTGGGCGAGGCTGCGCAGCCGTTCGACGTCGACGGTGTGCTCGCCGCGCTCGGCGAGGTCGACCTCGATGCGCCGGGCGAGCACGTAGGCCCCGTCGGCGGGGACGCCGGTCGCGATCAGGGCACGCGCCATCATCCCCTTCGAATACGGAAGGCCGGCATCGCCGAGCGGCAGCGGCTCGCCGTGTCGGCGCTGACTCACGCGGTGGCCCGAGTCGGGGCGAGCGCGAGCAGGGCTTCGTCCAGTCCGTCGCCGATCACGTCGTTCGCCGCGAGCACGACCTGCCGGCCGTGCGCGCTCGCGTGCTCCGCGACGACGTCGATCGCGGCGGCCTTCAGCTCCACGAGGTAGGTGTCTACCTCGACGGCGTCCAGCTCGGCGCGCAGAGCTGCGCGATCGGCGAGGCTCGCCGAGACGTGTACGACGTCGGCGGCCAGGTGGCCGACGTCGGTGGCTCCGGCGGTGAAGACTGCGACCCGCCCCTCGAGTAGGCCGAGCGGCCGCAGGCGCAACGACGCCGGAATCGCACCCTCGACCTCGC
Source organism: Gaiellales bacterium (assembly GCA_038216085.1). Classification (GTDB taxonomy): domain Bacteria; phylum Actinomycetota; class Thermoleophilia; order Gaiellales; family Gaiellaceae; genus PALSA-600. Next base: position 1,385 of record JBBQQI010000015.1, read on the forward strand.
AGCCGATCGCGATCACGAGGTCGGAGATCAGCTGCCGGTAGGTGTTCAGGTAGAGGTCTGGCTCGGCGCCACGGCCGACGACGAGCACGCGCCGCTCGACGGCGATGGGCGGGATGGCGGCCCCGCTGCCGTCGAAGACGACGACGTCCGGACCGAGGGCGGCAGCCAGTCGCGCTCCCTCGCCGACGTTGGAGGCGAACACCGCTCCGGCGAGCCCTCCTCCCGCGCGCCTGCAGCCGATCGTCGGCACGCCCGCGAGCGCCGCGATCTCGAGGTGATCCGACGCTGCGTGGCGCCCCGCGCGCGACCGCGCCAGGAGCTCGTCGATGCTCGGAGCCGACTCCACGAGCTCCGGCTCGGCCGGCCCGCCGCGCCCCATCGCGACGACGACGACCTCACGGTCGCGCGCGAGCAGGCGAGCGAGCTGCGCGGTGACGGCGGTCTTGCCGACACGCTTCCCGGTGCCGATGACGGCGATCGACGGCAGCTCGAACGGCTCGAGCACGGGCGGATCGAAGCGAAAGTCGGCCCCGACGTAGGGCAGCCCGGCCGCGAGGGCACGCGAGGCCCAGCGAAAGCGCTCCGCAGGGCCGAGCACCGGCTCGTCCGAGAGGTCGACCACGACCTCCGCGCCCTCGAACCCGTCGACGAGTGGCACGCCGTAGTCGTCGTCGCCGCGCAGCTTCTCCGTTCCGCCGACGAGGATGGCGCCGACCCATTCGTACGGAAGCGCCCGCAGTGCATCCCGCACCACGGGCGCGTAGTGCTCTCCGTCGATCAGCACCACCGCGCGCATCACCGCTTGGCCGTCACCTCCCGCTCGATGCGGCCGGTGTACTTCTCGTACTCGCCGGTCGCGGTGTCGAACTGGATGATCCGCTCCTGCCCGTGAAACGGATAGCGCCGCCACACCGAGACGTGCGAGCCCTCGACCTCGACGACGTTGTAACAGGGGCGGGTATGCCCCCTCAGGCGCAGCGTCGAGACGGTGCCGGTGTTGACCACGAAGAGGTTCTCGAGCTTCCACGCGTACGGAACGTGCTTGTGACCCGAGAGCACGAGGTGCACGCCGGCGCGCTGCAATGACTCGATCGCGTCGCCTGCGTCATAGACGACGTTGCGTTCCCGCCCGGTGCCCGGGATCGGGAGCAGGTGATGGTGGAGCACGAAGACGCGAAAGTCCGACGGCTCGGCGGCGAACTCCTGCTCGATCCACCGGTACCGGCCGCGCCCGATCTGCCCGTGGTCGAGATCCGGCTCGGTCGAGTCGACGGCGACGACGGTGCAGCCCGCCTTGCGCAGCACCGAGTTTCGCTCGCCGAAGAGCTCCTCGAAATGGACGTAACCGACGTTGCGGGAGTCGTGGTTTCCGGGGACGACGACGAAGGCCTCGCACTCGATCCGGTCGAGGTAGCGCCTCGCTGTGGCGTACTCCTCCTTGAAGCCGAACGTCGTCAGATCGCCCGAACAGATGACGATGTCGGGTTTCAGGTCGTTGATCTCGGCAATTGCTCTCTCCATCAGGTCAGGAACAAAATGCGGGGAGCCGCAGTGAAGGTCGGATACTTGAGCGATCGTCAGCGGCATCTCGCCCACTCTAAGGCATCCGAGGCCACTGGTACTCTGGCTCAAGTGCTCTCGGAAACACCTGATTTCCAGGCATATTGCGGTTCGGGGCCGCCGCGGTTCGCAAACCCAGCGGAACTCGAGTACGCGAAGATCCTGGACTGGTACGGAATCCCCTGGGATTACGAACCGACGACCTTCGTTCTCGCACGCGACGAGCAGGGCCGCGTCACGGAGGCATTCACGCCCGATTTCTACCTCCCTGACCAGGATCTCTACCTCGAGGTGACGGTGATGAAGCAGTCACTCGTGACGCGAAAGAACCGCAAGCTCCGAAAACTGCGCGAGCTGTACCCGGAGGTGAAGGCCAAGCTCTTCTACGAGCGTGACTTCGAGCGCCTCGCGGCCCGCTACGGGCTGCCGAAGGCCTCCTGAGCACGAGCGCGCCCGCGCTGTTCACGATCGACGACGATCGGATCGGAAAGGTGTTCCTCGACGCGGACGAGATCGGGGCGCGTGTGCGCGAGCTCGGTGCCGAGCTAGCGCGAGACTACGCCGAGGCGGAGCCGGTGCTCGTTGGGACGCTGAAGGCGTGCATTCCGTTCATCTGCGACCTCTCGCGCGCCGTGCCGGTGCACCATGCGCTCGACTTCGTCGAGCTCGTCCAGTACTCGGGCAACGACGCCGACCAGGGCGAAGGCATCCGCTTCCTCAAGGATCTCGACGCGGAAATCACCGGGCGCGATGTCGTGATCGTCGACGAGGTGATCGACACAGGGCTGACGATGAACTACCTCGTACGCTCCCTCTCACTCCACGAGCCCAGGTCCCTGCAGGTGGCAACGCTCTTCGACCGGCCCTACCGCCGGCTGGTCGACGACCTGCCGGTGCGCTACACGGGCTTTACGATCCCGGACGAGTTCTTCGTCGGCTTCGGCTTCGACCTCGACGGGCGCTACCGGAACCTGCCCGACCTGCGGCTCGTGCGCCTCGCCGCGTAGGACCCGACGCAGGAAGTTTTAGTCATGGCTAAAGTTTCGGAATGAGCGCCTCCGAAACGCAGCTTCCCGAGGGGCTCCGCACCGTCGACGAGGCCCTCCACCGGTCGCGTTTCCGCCAGTTCCGGATCTTCCCGTTCCTCGGTCCTGCCTTCATCGCCTGCGTCGCCTATATCGACCCGGGCAATTTCGCGACCAACATCGCCGGCGGGTCGCGGTTCGGCTACCGGCTCGTCTGGGTGATCGTCGCCGCGAACCTGCTCGCGATGCTGATCCAGACGCTGTCTGCGAAGCTCGGCATCGCAACCCAGCGGAACCTGCCGGAAGTCTGCCGCGAGCGGTTGCCACCGCGCGTCTCGTTCTTCCTCTGGCTCCAGGCGGAGGGAATCGCGATGGCGACCGACCTCGCCGAGTTCCTCGGAGCCGCGATCGGCATCCACTTGCTGACCGGCATGGGCCTCTTCCCGGCCGCCGTCATCTCCGGCATCGCCGCGTTCGCGATCCTCGAACTGCTGCGCTTCGGCGCGCGCCCCTTCGAAGCCGTGATCGCCGTGCTCGTCGGCGTGATCGGCGCCTGCTACCTGATCGAGCTCGGCTTCGCGCACCCCGACTACCACCAGGTTCTCAAGCACGCAGTCGTGCCGCAGTTCGGCGGCAACGAAGCCGTGCTACTCGCCGTCGGCATCCTCGGCGCGACGGTCATGCCGCACGTCATCTACCTGCACTCTGCGCTGACCCAGGACCGCATCGTCGCGGAGAGCGACGAGGACGAGAAGACGCTGCTGCGCTACACGCGGATCGACGTCCTGATCGCGATGACGATCGCCGGCGTGATCAACGTCGCGATGCTCGTGATGGCGGCGTCGACGTTCTTCAAGAGCGGGCGGACGAACGTCGACTCGCTGGAGGGCGCGCACAAGACGCTCGAGCCGCTGCTCGGGAGCGCCTCGAGCGCGCTCTTCGCCCTCGCGCTGATCGCCTCGGGGCTGTCGAGCTCTGCGATCGGCACGCTCGCGGGCCAGGTCGTCATGCAGGGGTTCATCCGGCGCAAGATCCCGGTTGCGCTGCGCCGACTGGTCACGATGATCCCCGCATTCGTCGTGATCGGCCTCGGCGTCGACCCGTCGAGGACGCTCGTCATCTCACAGGTCGTCCTCTCCTTCGGCATCCCATTCGCGCTGATCCCACTCGTCTACTTCACCGCCCGTAAGGACGTGATGGGCGGGCTCGTCAACCGGAGGATCACGACAATCGCAGCAAGCCTCGTTGCGGCAGCCATCGTCCTGCTGAACGTGCTGCTGCTCGGCCAGACGCTTGGCCTGTAGCTCGAAGCTGCTGTAGCTCGAGGCGGCCGTAACCCGAACGGTCGCCCGTCCGTTGACTCTTTGTAGTCGGAAGGCGCGCGGCTCGGCCGCCGCACGCACTGCAAAACGTCTCCCGACGAACGGGCGCCTCTCCGGAGGCGCCTGTTTTTTGGCTAGAGGTAACCCATCGGATCAACGGGATTGCCGTTGACACGCACCTCGAAGTGGAGATGAGGGCCGGTCGAGTGGCCCGTAGAGCCGACGTAGCCGATCACCTGACGCTGGCTCACCTGCTGGCCGCAGGTGACCGCGATCGAGCTCTGGTGGCCGTAGGCGGTCGCGAGGTTGCCGCCGTGGTCGATCACGGTCAGGTTGCCGTAGCCCGACTCCCAGCCGCAGTAGATGATCGTCCCCGAGGCGGCCGCGACGATCGGCGAGCCGTAGGAGGCGCCGATGTCAATTCCCTCGTGGAGCCGGCCCCAGCGGTAGCCGAAGGGGCTCGTGACAGGCCCGGACGCGGGCCAGATCAGCCCGGCCGACGAAGGGGTAGTCGAGCTGTGTCCGGCCTGCGCGGCCTGGATGCGGGCCGTCAGGGCCGCGCTCGAGGCCAGCAACGCATCGATCTCCCCCGCCTCTGCCTGTTCCGACGCCGAGAGCTGCGAGATGTCCGTCAGCTTCTGCTGCTTCGTCGAGGAGAGGTCGTTCTTGGCACCGACGAGCTCGTCGCGCACGGTCCGCGTCTGCGCCGTGCGCGCCGAGATGACGGCGGTCTCGCTCTGCACGGTCGACCGAAGCTTCTTCGTCTTGTCACGGGCAGCCTTGACCTGCGTCTTTGCCAGCGCGACCTCGGTTGCGATTCGCCTGTCCTGCACACCGATGTCGCTCAGGTAGGCGACCTGGTCGAGCGCCTCCTGCACGTTGGCTGCACCGAGGAACACGTCGAGCGTCGAGGTCTGGTCGGACTCGTAGATGTCCACCAGTCGCCGATCGAGCGTGTTGATCGACTGTGCGTACTGCTGCTGCAGGAATCCGAAGCGCGCGTTCTGGAGCGTGAACAGCGCGCTCAGCGCGCCGAGGCGCTTCTGGTGTAGCCCGAGGTCCGCCTCGAGCGTCTGCAGCCGCAGCGAGACGTCGCCCACCTTTCCTTCCAGGGAGCGGATGCGCGTCGTGTAGTCGGCGACCTGGTTGCGGAGCGCCTGCTCCTGCCGCTTGTGCGCGGCCAACCGGTCTTGCAACGACGAGAGATTTGCGTCGATCTGATGCTTCTTCGTGACGTCGTCACCCAGCGCCGGAGTCGCGGCGAGGAGCAGAACGACGAGTGCGAGCGTCAGCCGCCGCATACGCGGACGATTCGCCACCCGAGGCGGTTACTCCTGCGGCACCGTTGGCAGATCGGCCTCGTCCGGCGGCGGATAGGGCTCCGGGACCGGCGCTGGAGCCGGCGGGGTTCCTTCGTCCGGCGGCGGTGACGGTTCGGGCACGGGCTGCAACTCGTTCATGCAAACCTCCTTCGTCTCGATCGACCGTCCATTATCGTCGATGCGCCGCAGAGCGCTCGCGGCCGCCTGGCGGAGGGGCCCGACGTCTCGGCGGTAGTCGTCGTCGGTGATCTTGCCGGTCCGGTGGTCGAATTCCAGCTCCTTCAGCGCGCCGAGCGCTCGATCCCGCTCGTCGATCAGCCCGAACCGCACCTCGTCTGCCACGGTCGGCGCATCGAGGCGGTCGTCGGCCGCCTGCGGCTCGCGCAGGAAGGGCAGCGCGACGAGCAGCACGGCGCCGGCCGCGAGCGCGACGCCGAGGACGAGTGCGACGATCGTCACGCGCGCGCAGGCGCGAGACGCGTCACCAGCCGGCGCTGTTCGCGGGCGTCCGGCCAGAGCGCGACGAGCGAGCCGAACAGGAAAACGATGCCAGCGACCCAGATCAGGTTGACGAGGGGCTTCACGAGCACCTTGAAGTTGACGGCCTGCGAGCCGGGCACGAAGTCTGCGATGACGTAGACATCCTCGGCCCTCAGCCAGTCGGTCTTGATCCCGACGTCTCGGTCGGTCTCCTGGAACCCGGTGTAGGTGATGTCTCCGGTGCGCAGCGTGCCGTGCCAGTGGCCGGTGACGTGCATGACCGCGTAGCCACCGGTTCGGTTCGGGTCGTTCCGGATCGGCTCGATCTTCTGGTAGGCCAGGTGGTAGCCGGCGACGTTGACGCTCTGGCCCGGCAGCAACCGTGTCTCACGGGTCGTGCCGAATGCGCTCGAGCCGGCGATCCCGATCGCGAGCAGCACGATCGCCGCATGCACGATGTACCCGCCGTAGCGGCGCCGGTTGCGCGAGATGAGCAGGAAGAGCGAGCCGACAGCGCGTGTTCCGCGGACGAGCTCGACGATGATCGTCGCGAGGACGAAGACCGAGAAGGTGTACGCGATCAGGCCGGGCGTCGACGAACCGGCGCCGACGGCGAGCAGCACGACGCCCGCGACGGCCGCCGCCGCGATCGGCCACGTGAGCGCGCGCCCGAGCGCGCGGAAGCTCGAGCGGCGCCAGGCGACAAGCGGGCCGATCCCCATCAGCAGGAGCAGCGGCAAGCCGAAGGTGCGCAGGAAGAAGTCGTAGTAGGGCCGTCCGATCGTGCGCGTCTCACCCATGAAGGTCTGCGTGATGATCGGGAACACCACGCCCCAGAGAATCGTCAGGCAGAGCGCGACGAGGAACAGGTTGTTGTAGAGGAACACCGCCTCGCGCGAGAGCGCGGATTCGAGCTTGGTCCGCGCCTTCAGCAGCGGCAGGCGCCAGATGATCAGCGCGACGGAGAAGAGGGTCGAGATGACGACGAACGCGAGAAACCAAGCCCCGATCGGGCTCTTCGCGAACGAGTGGATCGAGTTGACGACACCGGAACGCGTCAAGAACGTGCCGAAGACCGAGAGCTCGAAGGCGAGCGCGACGAGCACCATGTTCCAGACCTTCAGCATCCCCTTTCGCTCCTGGATCATCACGCTGTGCAGGAACGCCGTCGCGGCGAGCCACGGCATCAGCGCTGCGTTCTCGACGGGATCCCACGCGTAATAGCCGCCCCAGCCGACCTCGACGTAGGCCCAGTGCGAGCCGAGCAGCTGGCCGAAGCCGAGGAACATCCACGCGGCGAGCGTCCAGCGGCGCGTCGCGACGATCCAACGCTCGTCGGTGCGGCCCGAAAGCAGCGCTCCGGCCGCGAATGCGAACGGGATCGAGAGACCGACGTAGCCGAGGTAGAGCATCGGCGGATGAGCGACCATGTACGGGTTCTGCAGGCTCGGCGTCAGGCCCGCTCCGTCGACGGGCGCCGTCTGCGTGTCGAACGGGCTCGCAACCGCGACGAGCACGAACGCGAAGAACGTCGCGATCCCGCCGAGCACGGGGACGACCCACGCGATCAGGTCACGCAGCAACCGCCGGTTGAGCGCGACGGCGAGCGCTCCGTAGCCGGTGAGGATCAGCAGCCACAGGAGCAGCGAGCCCTCCTGTCCGCCCCAGAACGCGCTCAGCGCGTACGCGGTCGGCAGCGTCCGGTTCGTGTGCGACGCGACGTACTGGAACGAGAAGTCGTGCCGCCCGAGGGCAACGGCCAGGACGATCGCGGCGACGAGCGTCGAGCCGAACGCCGCGAAGAGCGCGTTGCGCGCCGAGACCGCAAGCCGCCGCTGGTTGGTGACCGCGGCGTAGCCACCGACCACGAGCGCGTACACCGAAAGCCCGAAGCTGACGACGAGCGCCGCGCGGCCGAGATCAGCCATCTAGGAGGGCTTCGCGGGCTGGTACTTCGACGGGCACTTCGTGATCAGCGCCGAGCTCGCAACGCGCCCGTTCGCGTAGCTGCCGCTGACAACGACGGCACGGTCGACCTTGAAGAGCGGCGGTGGATTGTCGCCGTGGTAGACGACCGGCACGACGCCGCTCTTGCCGTCGATGTTCTTGAGTCCGAAGCGCAGGCCGTGCGACGAGTGCGAGTCACCAGAGACCGGACCGACGACCTTGCCGACGACCGAGAGCTTGCCGGCATGGGTCGCGAGCTGGCTCGGGGTGTACGTCGGCGTCGAATTCCCGACGACGGCTGTATAGAGCAAGAAGACCGCCAGCACTGCCGCGACGACGAGGGCGACGATCAGCCGCGCAGGATTCCGCGTGGACACGCTGGGATCGTAGCTACGCAGGCTGGTGCTTACGACCGGGAACGCGATACCCGTGGTCGGCGCAGAGCGCACCGGGCAGGTCCTCGGTGAGGGCGTCGCAGTAGCCCTTCCCGTACGCCGCGCGCATGAACGCTGCGACGACGTCGAGCGACCACTCCGAGATCCCCGCAGCCTCACGCCAGAGGTCGGCGAGGCGAAGGTCGATGTCGAGCTCGAGCAGATCGATGCGAGTCGGGCCGTCGGTCATGCAAATTAGGGTAGGAGCCGCATCGGACGGACTCCACGGTCGGTCGGATTGCTCGTATCGATCACCACGAATGCCCGCTCGGCGACAGGTCGGCGCGGTACGCTCGGCGCTGCCGGCGATGTCTGCTCACCTTCATTTTGGTTCCGCCCGTGTCCCTTCGCGCGAGTCACCCGAGGCAGCGGTGGAGGCACTGCTCGCGCGCGGGCTCACGGCCTGCGAGATCGACTTCGAGAGCCGGTTCTGGATGGACTACGACTTCGCCGCACGGTTCGGTGAGCTCGCCACAGAGCACGACATCGCGCTGTCGGTGCACGCGCCGATCGCGGGCTTCATGGGCCATGCGGAGCGGGGCAAGAAGCTGAACATGGCGGTCGGGATGCTCGACCACTCCGCCGGGATCGCAACGGCGGCAGGAGCCGAGGTCGTCGTCTTCCATCCGGGCTTCCTGCTCGGTCGCAGCCGCGAGGACGCGATCGACGCGGTCGTCGAGCAGCTGGCCGAGTTGCGTGCGCGTCTCGAGGGCAAGGATCGGGCGGTCCCGTTCGGGATCGAGGTGATGGGTCGGGTGCGCGAGCTCGGGTCGATCGACGACGTCTGCGAGATCGCATCACGACTCGACTGGGTGCGGCCGGTGATCGACTTCGCGCACATGCACGCAACCTCGGACGGCGGGCTGACCTCGGTCGATCCGTTCGCCGAGGCACTGCGCAAGGCAGATGCGGTAATCGAAGAGGACGCACCGTTCCACATCCACTTTTCCGACATCCAGTTCGCGAACCGGAACGAGACGAAGCACCTCCCCTACGGCGAGGGGACGCTGCGCGCCGAGCCGATGCGCGACGCGCTCGCACGGTTCGAGCGCCCCGCCACGGTGATCTCGGAATCACCGGACGAGGCGTCGACCCGTGCTATTCAGCTCGTCCTGGAAACGTCGCCTTAGAAACCCAGGGCCGAGCGGGGGATCGTTCCCAGCACCTGCTGCTGGTAGAGCACGTGCGAGCCGTCGTCTGCCTTGACCGACGACGGGTAGTGCGTCGAGACGCTGAGCGTGTAGAGGTTGCCGTTGGAGATCGCGAGGCCGAAGTAGTCCCCGATGAACCCACGGCCCACAGCGCACGGGTCGCTGTGCCCGGCGCATGGGTACTGGCTGAGGCCGTCGACCTTCTGGCCCGGCTGATCTGGGTCCCAGCTGTCGGTGGAGGCTCGCACGTTGCCCCCGAGGAGCGCCGCGCCGCTGCCGGAGTCCTTGTAGGCCTGCACCGACACGTCGATGCAGGTGTTTGCTGCGCCGCGATGCGCCGCGAGGATGGTCGAGTCGGCCGGGCATGTGCTGCGCCGGTCGTAGAACGCAACCGCCACGGCGCCGCCTGTTCCGGCTGCGACCGACGGCTGGAACTCATCGGTTGCCGCGGTGCCCGCGTCGTCGTTGACGAGCTGGCCGGGAGTCCACGTGATCCCGCCATCGGTCGTCTGTGAGAAGTAGACGTCCATCGTCCCAGCCGTGAGATTCCAGCTCTCGTAGGTCAGATAGGCGTGGTTCGGGTAGGTCGGGCTCGCGGTGAAGCTCTCGATGATGCCGTCGCGGAACGACGTGTTCGCGAACGTTCCCGTCGGGTCCTCGACCGGCGACGCAGCCTTGACGAACGGCGCCCACGTCTTCCCGTCGTCATGAGACCAGGTCACGTAGACAGAGCCGACGCGGTTCTTGTTCTTTGTGTCGTAGCCACCGACGAACGCCGCGTACACGGTGCCATCCGAGCCGACGGACGGATAGATGTAGGTGTTGGAAGGACTCGTGGAGGCTGGCGACGTCAGCTGTGTGGCCTTCGAGAATATCTGGCCGCGGTCACGGGAGACGGAGAAGAAGATCTTCGACGGCCCGGAGCCATTGAAGACCGTCCACATCGCGTAGACGTGGTCGGCGTTGACGTTGCCGACGATGTGGTTGACCGCGATCCACTGCTTGTCCTCGACGTGACCGAGCGTCGTCGAGGTGTTGTTCGGCGACTGCTCGAGATCCTTGCCGCCGTTCCCCTTGACCCAGTGCCGGCCGAGGTCGTCCGAGTAGGAGACGTCGATCGCGCTGTTCGGGTGCAGGCCGCCGTCCCAGTACGCGTTGAACGGCAGCATCGTCTGGTAGACACGGCCTGTCGTGTCGAAGTCGACATTTGGGTCGGTCGCATTCGTCCAGCTCGGCGGCATGTCCTGCGTGCCAACGGTCGTGCACTCATAGCCCTGGATCTGGTTCGCCGCGACCGACTTCGAGTCCTGGATCGTGTACGAGCCCAGATAGAAGTTGTAGAAGGTTGAGTACTTCGAAACGAAGAACTTCGACGATCCGACGATGTTCTCGGTCCCGGGCTGCACTGCGAGCCAGGACTCCGAGTGGTTCGAGTTCAGCTGCTGGACGCCGCACGTGCCGGGATCCGGCTTCGTCGCGCACGGCGGGTCCGGATAGCCGCCGACCTGTACCGGTGGGCTGACGACGGTGTTCGTAGTGCCCGCCGGCACCGTCCAGCCGCCGGCGGACGCGGAGCCTGCGGCGACCAGCATGGCGACGGTCGCGAGCAACAGACAAAGCTTTGTCACGTAGTTCTCCCCCCTCGAACGTGGTGTGACCATGAGTGAATCACAGATATTCACGTATTCGCGACGACCGGGGCGCCGGTGACCGGCGGGTAGGGTTGCTCCGTGCTCGATCCGAAAGCCTTCAAGGCGTACGACGTCCGCGGTGTCTATCCGACAGAGCTCGACGAGGAGGGTGCCTACGCCGTCGGCCGTGCCTACGTCGATCAGTTCGAGCCGACGTGCATCGCCGTGGGCCGCGACATGCGCGCATCCGCGCCGACGATGGCGGCTGCCGTGCGCGAAGGCGCCGCCGACGGAGGCGCAGATGTCCTCGACCTGGGGATGGTTGGCACCGAGATGCTCTATTTCGCAGTCGGAGAGCTCGAGCTCGACGGCGGCATCATGGTCACCGCTTCGCACAACCCGAAGCAATACACGGGTATGAAAATCGTGCGCCGCGGAGCGCTGCCGGTCGGAGGCGAGTCAGGATTGCTCGACGTGCGTGACCGGGCGGTCGCAGCAACGTGGCGCGAGGCGACGCGCGGGGCGATCAGCGAGCGGAACATCTGGGACGGTTTCGTCGATCGAGTGCTCTCGTTCATCGACGTCGACGCACTCGGCCCACTGCGGATCGTGATCGACGCGGCGAACGGGATGGCCGGCGCCATGTTGCCGCCGGTGCTCGACCGGCTGCCGGCGATCGACGTCGTGCGCTGCTACTTCGAGCCTGACGGCACCTTTCCGAATCACGAGCCAAACCCGCTGCTGCCGAAGAATCGCGAGTTCATCATCGGCAAGACGCTCGAGGAGGGCGCCGATTTTGGCGTCGCCTACGACGGAGATGCCGACCGCTGCTTCTTCGTCGACGATACCGGCGACTTCGTTCCGGGCGACTTCACGACTGCACTCTTCGCCGAATCGATCCTCGCCAAGGAACCGGGTGGCAAGGTGATCTACGACGTGCGGGCCTCGTGGGCCGTGCCGGAGGCGATCGAGAAGGCCGGCGGCGAGGCGCTCGTCAACCGCGTCGGGCACGCGTTCATCAAGCAGCGGATGCGCGAGGTCGACGCGGTCTTCGGCGGGGAGGTCTCGGCGCACTACTACTTCCGCGATTTCTCGCAGGCCGACTCGGGCACCGTGCCGTTCCTCCTGATGTGCGAGCTGGTCTCGAAGCGTGGGAAGCTCAGCGGGATGCTGGCGCAGTTCCGCGACCGCTACTTCATCACCGGCGAGATCAACACCCCGGTCGCCGACGTGACGAGAAAGCTGCAGGAGCTGGAAGCTCGCTTCGGCCCGGCTGGGAAGGTGTCGCACCTCGACGGGCTCTCGATCGAAGCGAGCGACTGGCACTTCAACGTGCGCCCCTCGAACACGGAACCGCTGCTGCGCCTGAACCTCGAAGCCCGCTCAGAAGAGCTGATGGTCGAGAAACGGGACGAAGTGCTCGATGTCATTCGCAGCTAACGGGCCCGCTCCTTTCCGCGGCTCTCCCCGACGGTGCCAGGCACCGTGAAGGGCGCGCCGATTCCGTCGGCGACGAACTGTTCGAACACACGGCGTCCCGTGGTCGGAGTCGCGCCGAAGTGACTGAGGATCCAGTCGACGTCGAGCCAGGCCGGCGGGGGCGTGATGCCGACCGTCACGCCCATGCTGCTCCAGCGCCAGTGACGCGGGTCGCGGACGCCGCGGTGGGCCCGCACCGGGTTCAGGAGCGTGTACCTGCACGACTCGAGGAGATAGCCGTCGCTCTCGATCAGGTGGTCGCGGAAGCGCTCACCGAAAAGGTGGTTCGACCGCTTGTTCATCCTGTTCGAGATCGTCGCGAAACGGCCGTTCAGCTCGCACAGCCCATCGGAGATGCCGGCATCTCCGATCTGGAGCACGACGTGGTAGTGGTTCGTCATCAGGCAGTACGCGAAGACCCGCCAACCGTAGCGCCGGGTCGCCCGCTCGAGTTCGCGGACGAAGAGCTTCCCGCTCCAGTTCCCGAAGAAGATCGCCTGGCGGTCGTTGCCACGCGTGTGCACGTGGTAGTAGCCGCCCGGCACTTCAATCCTGCGTGGCCTGCCCATGGCGAGGACGGTACGCGAGGCCGCCACGAGACGAAATGGCCGAAAGTGACGTGTGGATAATTCGCCACGGTCTTGTAACGGTGCCTGGCACCGTGGTTTGCGTGGCACCGTGGTTTGCGCGGTGGCACCGTGGTTTGCTCGGCGTTTGCGGCGCTAGGATCCGCGCGTGATCGAGCTCGGACACGTCACCTTGCGCAAGCCGCCGTTCAGGTACTCGGCGTTCGCGCGCGTCGGGTTCTCCGACACCGACGCGCAGGGCGTCGTCTACTACGGGCGCTATCTGCCCTACTTCGACCTCGCGCGGACGGAGTTCCACCGTCACCTCGGGCGGCCGCAGGTAGGCAACGTCGACTTCGCGATGCGCGCGGTGTCGGTCGAGTACGTCGCCGGCGCCCGCTTCGACGACCTGCTCGAGGTGTTCGTGCGCGTCGAGCGGATCGGCACCACGAGCATCACCTACGACCACGCGGCCTACCGCACCGAGGATGACGCGCTGATGGCAACCGCCAAGGCAACGCTCGTCTGCATCGCGCTGGACGAGCGGCGCGCGGTCACCGTTCCGGACGAGTTTCGCGCGCAGATCGCAGCCTTCCAAGGCTGAGCGGACGGAGCAGTCGTAGCGTGGCCCGCCCGCTCGAGCCTTCTCCCGGCCGAACGGGCGGGACTGGCCACGTCTCCCCCTCCCCCACGCGTTGTAGGAGAGAGACACGCCGGGCGCTATCCCTGAATCGAGGGACTCCCGGGCCGGCAGCCTCGATCACTCGTTCGAGTGATCGCGCAGGGCTCTACGACGGCGTGACGCGGTACGCGTCGAACACCGCTTCGAGATTGCGAAGCGAGGTGAGCAGCGAGCGCAGGCCCTTCAGGTCTCCGACCTCGGCCGTGTAGCGATTCTTCGCGAGCTGGTCTTCGACCACGCCGCCGTAGCTGACGATGTTCGCGCCGTGCTCGGCGAACGTTCGCGCGACGTCCTCCAATAGGCGGGGCCGATCCCATGAGTCGACGGCGATCTGCACGCGGAAGCTCTTCGTCGTGACGGCGCCGTTCCACTCGACCGTCGTGAGCCGCTCGGGGTTCCGCCGGAGCGCCTTGACGTTCGGACAGTCGTCGCGGTGGATCGTGATGCCCTTGCCGAGCGAGATGTAGCCGACGATCTCGTCACCGGGCACCGGCGTGCAGCACTTCGCGAGCCGCACGAGCACGTCGGTGACGCCGGGCACGACGACGCCCATGTCGGTGCCCTGGATGGTCTCGCGCGCACGCGGTGACTTCGTGACGGGCGCTTCCTCGGCAACCTGCTCGGTCTTCAGGCGCTGGATCACCTTGTTGACAATCGCTCCCGGCTGCAGCTTCCCGGAGCCGAGCGCGAGGTAGAAGTCCTCCGCCTTCTTGAAGCCGCTGTCGCGGATCACCTGCGCGAGCGTCGCCGAGCCGCGCAGCTTCGCGAACGGCAGATTCTGGGACTTCAGCGCCTGCTCGAGCGCCTCGCGGCCCTTGTGCTCGGCGTCCTCACGTGTCTCGCGCGAGAACCACTGCCGGATCTTGTTGCGCGCTCGGGAGCTCTTCGCAAGCGACATCCAGTCGCGCGACGGCCCACGACCCTGCTTCGACGTCAGGATCTCGACGAAGTCACCGTTCTTCAGCTGGTAGTGGAGCGGGACGATGCGGCCGTTGATCTTCGCGCCCACCGTTCGGTGGCCGACGTCGGTGTGAACCGCGTAGGCGAAGTCGATCGGGGTCGCGCCCGCCGGCAGCGTCTTCACCTGGCCCTTCGGCGTGAAGACGTGCACCTCTTCTCCGAAAAGATCGGTGCGGAACGTCTTCATGAACTCGCGTGGGTCTGCCTCGTCGGTCGTTCCCTCGTCCATCAGCTGCTTCACCCACGCAACCCACTCGGCGTCCTTCCGTTTCTTGCCGCGCTTGTAGAGCCAGTGCGCCGCGACGCCGGACTCGGCCGTCTCGTGCATCTCCCTCGTGCGCACCTGGATCTCGAGCGGGCGGCCCTGCGGACCGATGACGGTCGTGTGCAGCGCCTGGTAGGCGTTGAACTTCGGCATCGCGATGAAGTCCTTGAAGCGGCCCGGCATCGGCTTCCACAGCGAGTGGATGAGCCCGAGTGCGCCGTAGCAGTCGCGCGTTCCCTCGTCGCCACTCCGCTCCGCGATCACGCGCATCGCGGTCAGGTCGTAGATCTCGTTGAACTCGCGACCCTTCTTGGCCATCTTGTCGTAGATCGAATAGAAGTGCTTCGCGCGGCCGGAGATCTCCGCCGGGATGTCGACCTTGTCGAGCTCCTTCTGCAAGACCATCGCCGCCTCCCGCACGTGCTCCTCGCGATCGGTGCGGCGCTCAGAGACCATCTGCTTGATCTCCTCGTACTTGCGCGGATGCAGCGTCTGGAATGCCAGATCCTCGAGCTCCCACTTGAGCGCGTGGATACCGAGACGGTGCGCGAGCGGTGCGTACACCTCGAGCGTCTCGCGCGCCTTCTGCACCTGCTTCTGCTTGCCGAGATACTCGATCGTGCGCAGGTTGTGCAGGCGGTCGGCGAGCTTGATCAGGATCACGCGGATGTCGTCCGCCATCGCGACGATCAGCTTGCGGTAGTTCTCGGCCTCGGCGTGCTCGCGGCTCTGGAACTGCACGCGCGTCAGCTTCGTCACCCCTTCGACGAGCAGCGCGATCTCGTCGCCGAACTCGGCACGTAGCTCGTCGATGTCGACGCCGGTGTCCTCGACCACGTCGTGCAGCAACGCCGCGGCAAGCGTCGGCTCGTCGAGCTGCAGCTGGGCGAGGATCTTCGCAGCGCCCCACGGGTGATAGATGAACTCCTGCCCCGACTGGCGCAGCTGCCCGGAGTGGGCATTTGCGGCGTAGTCGAACGCCCGCGTCAGGAGCTCCCGGTCGACATCGGGCTTATAGGACTCGACCTCGGTGATCAGCTCGTCGACGAGGTCCTGATGCCGTTCGAGCACTGCCATACGCTCAGTGTAGCCCCGGCCCTCCGCGCAAAGAACCCCCGCGCAGATCCCTCAGTTTAGGGAGACCGCACCTGTTCAGGAGGATTCGGCGTTGTGCCGATGAACCCGAGGAACCGATGTTCGCACGTAGACGACAGACGAAAAAACTGATCCAGGTCGCCCGCATGCTTCGCGAGCTCGATGCCGCCTCGTCGCGGCCGGTTCGGACGCCCCGGCGCAGCCGCGCCGCGATCAGCCGGGCGTAGCGGTGCCGAGAATCTCGTCGAAGCGCGGATCGTCCTGCAACGATGCGAGATCGTCGTCCCTTCGCGCAAGCTGCGCAAGGTCAGGGCGCTCGGCCACGCCGCGCTCCAGATATCCGAACGCCGCCTCGGGGTCGCCGAGCCGCGCCTCTGCGCACGCCAGGTTGTAGAGCAGCGCACCGCGGTCGTCGTACTGCTCTAGCGCATCGAGGAGCATGTCCTTCGCATCGGTGAACTGCTCCTTGCCGAAGAGCGCAAAAACCGCGGCGTTCACCTCCCACGACCGCGGCCGGTACGCCTCCCCGGGCTTGCCGCCTACCGCGCAGACGGTCGTGCCGGCTTCCGCCGCGACCGCCTTGCGTTTCACGGCAGGGTCGGCGACGAAGACGACCGTGCCGGGCGCCGCATCGATCTCCTCACCGTCGACTGTGAAACTCGCCCGACCGGAGACGACGAGGTAGAGCTCCTCGTGTCCCGAGGGCACCTCGTCGTGCTCGCCGATCAGCTCGCCGCCCACCTCGCTCGCCGTCCACGCGTTGACACCGAAGGACTGCACGCCCAGGTGCTTGCGCAGCGGCGACCAGCCGTCCTCGCGCGCCAGCGATGCGATGTCCGTCGTTGCGTAGCGATTCGCCATCTCCGTCGGAGTCTACGAGCGATGGCCCGCCGCGCCCAAACGCGAATGGCCGATCAAGCGGCAACGGCGAGCGCGGGCTTCTGCTCGAGAAGCCCCCGGAACGTCTGCGACTCGAGCAGGTTTCGCCTGGCACCCTCGGCGAGCTCGAGCTCGGTGAAGATCGCGCGCCCCTCGGGCGTCCACGCCTCTTCGCCCGCGCGCCACTGCCCCGCGAGCCATTCACGCAGCTCGCCGAAGCCGGCGACGGAGTCGAACACGCGCTTGACGACGAGCTGCGGTGCGACGGTTCCGTTCCAGCGGTTCTCCTGGAGCCGAAACGCGACGTCATAGCGCCCTTCGCGGCGAAACCGGTCGAGCTGTGAGCCCATCCCGAACGCGATCGCGGTGCCCGAGTCGCGCCCACCCTGGCGAACGCGGAAGCGGAGGTGCTTGCCGTCGCCGACCGTGTTCAGGTCCGCGAGCTCGCAACCGTCGACCAGCAGCATCACCCCGGGGTTGCCGATCCCGAACGGCGCCAGGCGGCCGAGTTCGGTGCAGAGGTCGATGCCGAGCTTGGCGCCGGGCACGATCGCGTCGACACGCGTCCGCGGCCGCAGGTCGTCGTCGGAGAGAACTGCATCCGCGTGCACCGCGAAGGCGGCCGCGAACGTCTCGACGCGCGCCGCGTCGATCGACAGGCCGGCCGCAGCGCGATGCCCGCCGAAACGCCCGAGGTGCCCCGAGCACGCTGCGAGCGCAGCGTGCAGGTCGAACGCGGGCACCGACCGGCCCGAGCCCTTCCACTCGCCGTCGGTGCCGGCGATCATCACGACCGGCCGGTTGTAGCGCTCGACGAGGCGCGACGCGACGATGCCGATCACGCCCTCGTGCCAACCCTCGCCGGCGACGACGTAACCCTTGCGCAGTTTCCGCGACTCGGGCCACGACTCGATCTGGTCGATCGCCTCACGCGAGATCCGCTCCTCGACCGCCTGCCGCTCGCGGTTCAGCGTCTCGAGCTCCTCGGCGAGCTGCTTCGCCTCACCGGCGTCCTCGGTGAGGAGGAGTGCGAGCGCAGCCTCGGGGCGGCACAGCCGGCCCGAGGCGTTGATGCGCGGTGCGAGCCGAAAGCCGATCGACGACTCGTCGAGGGCAGCTGCATCGACGCCGCTCACCCTCATCAACGCCCGCAGTCCGGGCTTCTGGGTCTGTGCGAGCCGGCGCAGCCCGAGCAGCGCGAGCGCGCGGTTCTCGTCGACGAGCGGGACGACGTCGGCGACGGTCGCGAGCGCCACGATGTCGAGGTGACGCTCGAGAAACGGGTGGTCGGGACCGAGGAGCGCCTGAGCGAGCTTCCACACGACGCCAGTGCCGCAGAGGCCCGCAAAGGGATAGTCGCCCTTCAACGTCGCGACGACGGGGCAGGCCGGGAACACGTCGGTGGGGCGGTGATGGTCGGTGATCACGACGTCGAGCCCGAGCGACCGCGCATGCTCGACCTCCGCGACCGCCGTGATGCCGCAGTCGACTGTGACGACGAGATCGAAGCCCTCTTCGGCGAGCCGGCTCAGCGTCTGTCCGTTCAGGCCGTAGCCCTCCTCGAAGCGCGACGGCAGGTGCCACGAGACCTCGGCTCCGTTCGCCTCGTTGCAGAGCTCGCGCAGCAGGAGCACAGCGAGCGCGGTCGCGCAGATGCCGTCGGCGTCGTAGTCCCCGTGCACGCAGATGCGCGCGCCTGCCGCGGCCGCCGCGACGATCGTGTCGACGGCCTCGCGCATGTCGCCGAGTGAGAACGGGTCATGCCCTGGAAGCGCGCCGTCGAGGAACCGCCGCGCGTCGGGCTCGGAAGCGAGGCCGCGGCGGACGAGCACCGAGGCGGTCACCTCGTCGACGTCGAGCGCCGCTGCGAGCGCACGCACCTCGGCGTGAGAGCACGGCTTCAATTCCCAGGTTCCGGGCGCCATCGAACGAACGAGCGTACGGCCGCCGTCGGACGGAATCCCGCAAAACGGACGGAAATCGGCCGGAAAACGTGCTTGAATCCGATCCCGTGCTGAAGACCCTTACCGCGATCGTCTTCGCCGCCGGCCTCGCGTGCACGGCTGCACCTGCCTCGACCCCGACGCATGCCGTGCCGCCGGGCGTCTCGGTCGCCGGAGTCCAGGTCGGAGGCCTGAGCGCCGAGCCTGCACGCGCCCGGATCGAGACGGCGTTCGCGCGCTCGATCCGAGTCACCTACCGGCACCGCAACACCTGGATCGCGCCCGACGCGCTCGGCGCAGGGCTCAGCGTCGATGCCGCCGTCAGCTCAGCGCTCGCCGCCACCCCGCGCAGCCAGATCGCGCTGCCCGTCCGGTTCTCGACCGACCGTGTCGCGCGTGCCGTGCAGAGGCTCTCCCGCCGCTACAACGAGCCCGCCGTGGATTCGAAGGTGGTCGGTGCGAGCTCGGCAGGGCCACAGTTCTCGGCTGCGAAGGCTGGGCTGGCGGTCGACACGAAGACCATGCGCTCAGCGCTCGCACAGCTGCTGCGCGACGGCACACGTGCCCCGCTGACGCTCCTGACGCACCCGGTCGCGCCGGCTCGGACGGCCACGAACTTCGGGCCCGTGATCGTGATCACCCGCGGAGCAAACACGCTCCGCCTCTTCTCCGGCCCGAGCCTCGTCCGGACGTTCCGCGTCGCGACCGGGCAGGCGATCTACCCGACACCCGCCGGGATCTGGCGGATCATGGACAAGCAGCGGAACCCCTGGTGGTACCCGCCGACACAGGATGCGTGGGCCAAGGGCCTGAAGCCCGTGCCGCCGGGCCCGTCGAACCCGCTCGGCACACGCTGGATGGGCCTCGACGCGGCGGGCGTCGGCATCCACGGGACTGACGCGCCCGCCTCGATCGGCTACAGCGCCTCACACGGCTGCATTCGGATGCAGGTGCCGGATGCCGAGTGGCTCTTCGAGCACGTCCAGGTCGGCACGCCCGTCGTCATTCTCTAGGCAGGTTCACGCCGAGCCAGGTCAGGAGCACGACCGCCCCGGTCAGGGCGACGAGACCGCCGACGATCCACCTCGGATGGCGCGACTCGCGCACCGTCACCGCGAACGCCCTGCCGAGCAGGATCAGCACGCTCATGATCAGGCCCCCGCCGACCACCAGTGCCGGTAACAGGATCACCCAGCGTTCCCAGGGGGCGGCGGCGAGGACGTTCACTACCATGGGATCGTGCCTGACGCGCTCCCTGCGCCCGACGCGAACTACACGTCGGGGAACGATTACGTCGTCGAGTTCCTCGGCTACCGCTTCTCGTTCAACGCCACCGATTTCGAAGGCCGCGTGGTCGCCGCGACGGTCAAGCTCGGGGTGATCGAGACGGCCGAGCTCGACGAGGACGAGGTCGCAGACCTCGTCCTGCTTGCTGCACAGGGCGCGGTCGACGAGCCGTCGTCGCGCCTCGGCCGCTACCTCGTGCGCAACTGGGAGCGGGTCTCGCTCGTCGACGGCGAATCGCTCGTCTACTGGCTGCGCAAACTGATCTTCCGGGGCGCGTGGCTCGACCATCAGGTCAAGCGCGGAGCGCTCGAGGTCGTCTGGGACGAGGGCGAGGACGAGTTCGCCTACCAGCATCCGGGCGGCGGCGGCCGGCCGCTCCTCGAGCTGGCGCCGGTGCCGTCGTGGCACGAGCTGCAGTTCCGCCCGTAGCCGGCGCCGCGTACCTGGCGGCGCTGCTGGCGCTCGACCGGTCTGCGAGCTATCCCGAACAGCTCGGCCTTGGCATACTCACCTGGGCGGTGCTGGCCCTCGCGCTGACGCGTGTGCCGCTCGAGCGCCGGCTGCAGGCGCTCGGCGTCGTCGGGTTCGCGACGGTCGGCGAGGTGACCGGTTCGCTCGTCTGGGGCGTCTACTCCTACCGCCTCCACAACCTGCCGCTCTTCGTGCCGCCCGCGCACGGCCTCGTCTACCTGACCGGCTGCTCGCTTGCCGTCGCGCTCCGTGCTCACCTGCGAGCGCTGGTTGCGACTGCGGCGGCGATCGCAGCCGCCTGGGGACTGCTCGGGCTGACGGTGCTGCCCCACCGCGACGTCGCCGGAGCTGTTGGAGTGCCGCTGCTCCTGCTCTTCCTTTGGCGCGGCCGCAACCGCGCCGTCTACGCGGGGGTGTTCCTCGTCGTCGCGTCGCTCGAGCTGTACGGAACGGCGATCGGAACCTGGCGCTGGGCGCACGAACTGCCGGGCCTCGACATCCCCGACGGCAACCCACCGAGCGGCGTCGCCTCCGGCTATGTGTGGTTCGACGTGATGGCGCTCGTGACCGCGTCGCTCGGGCTCAACCTGCTCAGACGGCGTCGAGCTTCCCGAACGCAGCGTGCAGCCGAGCCGCCTCTGCAGAGCACCACGCCTGCGTGAGCGCGACCCCGAGCTGCGCTGAGGAGACCTCTGCGAGGCGAACGCCAAGCCGGCGGCAAAGCAGCGTGAACCCACGCGGCGCCGCGTCGGTGTGGGCGACGAAGAGAACGCCGCGGGCGAGGCCCTGCAGCTCAAGCAGGTAGTACGACCGGATGCCCGGCTCCTGATCGAGCGGCGGCGGCAGCGGCAGAATCGACGCGTCCTGGACGCAGAATAGAAACCGGCCGCCCTCGAGGACTCCACGCAGCGCGGCCGCGATGTGCTCCCGGGGTGAGCGGAGCGCCCAGCCGTTCTCGACCACCTCGAGACGTTCGCCGTCCTCCAGTTACACGGCCGCAACCTCGCACGAAAGCGACCGTGCGGCGACCTCCCCGACCGAGTGCATCGCCGCCGGAGGATCCGACGCGTCGACCGTGAGTGTCGCGCGCACAGCCTCGAGCTCCTCGAGCTCGTCGGCAAGGCGCTTGGCCGGCGTCACCGACTCCACGGCTTCCGCAGCAAGCTCTGCGGCAGATGCGAGGCGCTCGTCGGTCGCGCCGTTCAGATCGTCGCCGTCGCAGCCGAAGACCACGACGACGTCGTTGGTCACGGGAACGAATGCCGCTGCCCGGGCGTAGTACGGTCCAAAGACGAGCTCCTTGCCGCCGTGGGCCAGCCGCAGCGGCCTGCGCGACGAGAGCGCCTGGGCGAGCGAGACCTCCTCGTCGGCCGCGACCTCGATCAGGCCGGCCCAGCCCGCACCGCGCCCGCAGCCGCCGAAATGCACGAACCGGTCACCGGTGACGCGCCGCAGCACGAAGAGGTCGGTCGCCCCGACGGAGGCCGCAGCGGCGTCGGCGCGAGACGCGGTCGTACCCACTAGAACAGGCTCGAGGTCTCGCCGACCACGCCGAGGTGCGCGCGGCCGAGCTCGGTGATGATCCGCCCGCGCGGCGTCCTCTGCAGGAAGCCGAGCTGGAGCAAATAGGGCTCGTAGACATCCTCGATCGTCTCGGACTCCTCGCCGAGGGCGACTGCGAGCGTCGAGAGCCCGACGGGCCCACCGCCGAACTTGTGCACGACGCAGCGCAGGAGCTCGCGGTCGAAGCGCTCGAGTCCCGCCTCATCGACCTCGAGCAGCAGCAGAGCCTCCTCGGCGATCGCCGTCGTCACCACTCCCTCGTGCCTGACCTCCGCGACGTCACGAACGCGGCGGAGGATGCGGTTCGCGATCCGAGGGGTGCCCCGCGAGCGGCCGGCGACGAGCTCGGCGGCGTCCTCTGCGACCTCGACACCGAGAATGCCGGCGGAGCGCCGCACGATCTGCGCGAGCTCGAAGGGCGCGTAATGGTCGAGGCGGAACGTCAGCCCGAAGCGGTCGCGCAGCGGCGTCGACAGGAGTCCGGTGCGCGTGGTCGCCCCGATCAGCGTGAACGGTGGCAGGTCGAGCGTCAGCGTCCGCGCGGCCGGGCCCTGGCCGACGATGATGTCGAGCCGGAAATCTTCGAGAGCCGGGTACAGAATCTCCTCCGCGGCGCGGTTCAGCCGGTGGATCTCGTCGACGAAGAGGACATCGCGCGGCTCGAGCGTCGTCAGGATCGCCGCGATGTCGCCCTTGCGCTCGAGCGCCGGGCCTGCGATCTGGCGGATGCCGACGCCGAGCTCGTTGCGGACGATCTGCGCGAGCGAGGTCTTGCCGAGCCCCGGCGGGCCGGCGAGCAGCACATGGTCGAGCGCCTCGCCGCGCGCCTTCGCCGCGGTCAGCGCGATCTGGAGCTGCTCCTTGACGCGCTCCTGCCCGACGAAGTCGTCGAGGGTGCGCGGGCGGAGCGAGCGCTCGAGCTCCTCTTCCGCATCGGCGATCACTGGGGCCAGAAACTGCGTCATGCCGCTCTCCGGAGGACTGCTCTGACCTGTTCCGCGACGGCGAGCGACTCATCAATGTCTGCGAGTGCCCGCTCAGCGTCGATCAGCGTCCACCCGAGCTCAACAAGCGCGTCACGAGCCAGAGGTCCGTCACTAGCCGGGATCGTCTCAGCGATCCCGGCAAGCTTCTCCTTCAGCTCGAGGACGACCCGCTGGGCCGTCTTGAGCCCGATCCCGGGGATCGCCTGGAACCGCTTCACGTCGTCGCGGACGATGGCACGCCGCAGCTCGGCGGGCGTGGAGCCGGAGACGATCAAGAGCGCGACCTTCGGCCCGACGCCCGAGACGCCGAGCAGCAGCTCGAAGAGCTCGCGCTCCTCGGCGGTCGCGAAGCCGTAGAGCTGCAGGGCGTCCTCGCGGACGACCGTGTGGATCTCGATCGTCACTTCACCCGAGCCGAGCCGGTGAACCGACGGCGTCGCGTTGACGAGGTAGCCGACGCCGCCGACGTCGACGATCAGCCCCTGGCCGGAGCGGCCGGCAATCGTTCCCCGCAGGCGAGCGATCATGAGGCGAGCCTCAGTAGCGGCGGAGCGAGCGCGTGGCAGATCGCGACGGCCAGCGCGTCGGCGGCGTGGTTCGGGGTCGGGACCTCGTCGAGGGAGAGGATCGCCTTCACCATCTTTCCGACCTGCTCCTTGTCAGCGCGGCCGTAGCCGCACACCGCCTGCTTGACACTGGCGGGTGCGTACTCAGCGCACGCGACGCCGACGGACGACGCGGCGACGAGCACGGCTCCCCGCGCCTGGCCGACGGAGAGTGCGATGCGGGCGTCTGCGCCGACGAACGACTCCTCCAGGGCGACGGCATCCGGTGCGTGCGCCGCGATCAGTTCCTGGACGCCCGTGAAGATCGTGAGCAAACGCGTTTCCAGGCGGTCTCGCGGGGACGTGCGCCACCACCCGTGGCACGTGGCCCTGAGGCGCCCGTCTCTTTCTTGGACGATCCCGGACCCGCATGCAGCCGTCCCTGGATCGATGCCGAGAACTTTCACATGGACACGTTAGGCGGCGGCTCGGACGTCTCCTGCCAGATCAACGCGCTAGCCGGCGACGGCTTCCAGGACCTGCTCGGGGATGTCGAAGTTGGCGTAGACGTCCTGGACGTCGTCGTTGTCCTCGAGCGCGTCGATCAGGCGCATCACCTGCCGCGCCTTCGCCTCGTCGTCGACCGCGACGGTCGTCTTCGGGACGAGCATCAGCTCCGCGGAGTCGACGGTCATGCCCGCTCCTTCGATTGCCTGCCGCACGGCCGAGAGCTCCTCCGGCGGCGAGGTGACCTGGAACACGGTGCCGTCCTGCTCGACGTCGTCGGCGCCGCCGTCGGCGGCGACGAGCAGCAGCTCCTCCTCGTCGATCCCGTCCGCGGGCACGACGACGACGCCGCGCCGCTCGAACTGCCACGCGACCGCTCCGGTCGCGCCGAGGTTGCCGCCGTGCTTCGCGAACATGTGACGCACGTCGGCGGCGGTGCGGTTCTTGTTGTCGGTCAGCGCCTCGACGATCACCGCAACGCCCTCCGGGCCGTAGCCCTCGTAGACGATCGTCTCGAACGCGTCCGCGTCGGCGTCGGCCCCCGAGCCCTTGGCAATCGCGCGGTCGATGTTGTCCTTCGGCATCGAGTACGACTTCGCCTTCTCGATCGCGTTCTGCAGCGAAAGGTTGTTGGTCGGGTCACCGCCGCCCTCCTTCGCAGCGACGATGATCGCGCGCGAGAGCTTCGAGAAGAGCTTGCCGCGTTTCGCGTCGGCTGCGCCCTTCTTGTGCTTGATCGACGACCACTTGCTATGCCCGGACAAGCTGTGCCTCCCTGACTGTTTCCAGAAATCTCTCATGGAGCCGCGTGTCGCCGGTCAGCTCCGGGTGAAACGCAGCGACGAGGAACCTGCCCTCGCGCGCAAGCACCGGCCGGCCGTCGACCTCGGCGAGCACCTCGACGCTCGGACCGACCTCCTCGACCCATGGCGCGCGAATGAACACCGCGCGCAACGGCTCGTCCTCGCCCGCGATGTCGAGGTCTGTCTCGAACGACGCCAGCTGCCGGCCGAAGGCGTTTCGCCGGACGCTCACGTCGACGAGGGCGAGGTGATTGCGGTCGAGCACGATCATCCCGGCACACGTCCCGAAGACCGGCCGGTCGAAGCGCTTCACCGCCTCGTCGAGCCCATACAGGCCCATCAGGCGCATGAACGTCGTCGATTCCCCACCGGGAATCACGAGACCGTCCAGACCGTCGAGCTGCTCGGGCTTGCGCACCTCGAGCGGCTGTGCCCCAAGGCTGCTCAGCATCCGCGCGTGCTCGCGAAAGTTCCCCTGCAGAGCGAGAACGCCGATCCTGAGCGGCTCCATGGTGAAATGGTATCGGCGTGGAGGTGCAGCGCCGGCTGCCGCCCACGCGGCGAGAGCCTACGACCAGGTGAGCGTCGCAGCGGCCCGCAGCTTGGCGGAGCCGGCGGGCTTCTGAACGTGCACGAGCAGCTTCGTCCCCGCGACGACCGGCAACGTGTGGAACGTCGCCAGCGAGCCGGTGAAGAGCGTCGCGCCGTCGGAGGCGCGAACGACCGTCAGCTGGACCCGCCTCGCGTAGGCCCGGTTGCCGTAGGCCCGGCCGCGAAGCACCGCAGCGCCGGCCGGGACGACGAGCGACGAGGTGGCGGCGCTCGCCGAGACGGTGATCCCGGCGGTTGCGGCCTGGACGGGCGCTGCCGTTCCGTGCGTGATCACCGGGACGATCCCGGCCATGGTGGCGGCGATCGAGCCGGCGGCGATCAGGATGCGCGGGGAGGTCACGTGCTCACCATCGGTGTGCAGGCCGCCCGAGCCTCTCCCCGGCCAAGTTGCGCCTAGATCCCCGTTGTGGGGAACGACCCGGTTTTGCTGTGTCCCACCGCGGTGACGTAACCGCCCGCAGCCCGTTCTGCACGGCCCTCGCGCACCAGGCGCTCGAGATGGGCGAGGGACTCGGCGGTCGCAAAACGCCGCAGCGTCGGTGAGAGCTCGCGTTCGAACAGAGCGAGCGAGACCTCGTATGCCGAGCGCGGGCGGCCGTTGAGCGCCGCGGCCGTGCCGTCGAGCCGCTCCCGGTGGTGCTCGAGGATCTCTCGTGCACGCCCCGCGGGATCCTCGACCGGATCCTTGTGCCCGGCGTAGGCGACGCGCGGGTCGAGCTCGATGATGCGCTGCAGCGTCTCGAGGTAGTCGCCGAGCGGGTCGGGCCTGGAGTTCGGGTAGAGCCCGATCGCGGGGGTGATCCCCATCAGGATCGTGTCTCCCGCGATCATCACGCCGTCACGCAGCAGCACGATGTGGCCGTCGGCGTGGCCGCGCAGCACCTCGATCTGCCAACCGTCGATCTCGTCGCCTGCGTCGAGCAGGTTCGGGTCGCGCACCCAGTGCACAGCATCGGAGAGCCGTCCGGACTCGCGCATCAGCCCCGCCACCTCGTGCTCCGGCATGCCGTGCGAGACCCAGTAGTCGACGAACTGCCGGGGTCGCCGTTCACCCCAGGCCAGCAGGCACTGCGCGTAGTCCTCTCGACCCTGCCAGACGGGTGCGCCTGTGAGCCCGGCGACGTCGCGGGCACCCCCGACGTGGTCCGGGTGCATGTGCGTGACGACGATTCGCTCGACCGGCGCGTCGAGCTCATCGAGCACGGGGCGCCAGCGCTCCGCCGGGTCGGACGACCCGAGACCGGTGTCGACGAGCGTCCAGCCGCCGCTCGGCGAGCGCAGGAAATAGCAGTGCACATGATCGATGCCGAACGGAAGCGAGAACGTCGCGCGACGGATCCCTTCCTCTACCTCGAGCATTCTTGAGAAGCTACCCGCCTCGCGATGGCGGCACTGCTCGAGCTCAACGACGTCTCCGCCCGCTACGGGCAGGTAGCGGCATTGCACGGGATCTCGCTGACCGTGGGCGAAGGCGAGGTCGTGGCGCTGCTCGGCGCCAACGGCGCTGGCAAGACGACGACGCTGCGTGCCGTCTCCGGAACAGTGCGTCGGAGCGGCGACGTGATTCTCGGCGGCAAGCGGCTGACGCGCTCCGGCCCAGAGTCGGTCGCACGCACGGGCGTCGCGCACGTGCCGGAGGGGCGCGGCATCTTCACCCAGTTGACCGTCTGGGAGAACCTGCGGATGGGCGCGTACATCCGCCGCGGCCGCACTGACTTCAAGACGGTCCTCGACTACTTCCCCTGGCTCGACACGCGGCGCAACCAGCAGGCCGGCACACTCTCCGGCGGCGAGCAGCAGATGCTCGCGCTCGCCCGCGCGTTCCTGCAGCGCCCGAAGCTGCTGATGCTCGACGAGCCATCGCTCGGGCTCGCGCCGCTCGTCACGCGCGAGGTCTTTCGCGTCGTCACCGACCTGAATCAGAAAGAGGGCCTCGCCGTCCTCGTCGTCGAGCAGAACGCGTCGATTGCGCTCGGCGCTGCATCGCGCGCCTACGTGCTCGAGACCGGCAGCATCGCGGTCTCCGGGACCGCCGAGGAGCTCAGGTCGAATGACGCCATCCGAACGGCGTACCTCGGGTACTGATGCAGCAGTTCTTCCAGACGCTCGTCGCAGGTCTCGCACAGGGGTCGATCTACGGCTCGCTCGCGCTCGCGCTCGTCCTGATCTACAAGGCGACCGAGGTGATCAACTTCGCGCAGGGTGAGATGGCGATGTTCACGACGTACATCTCGTGGGCCCTGATCACCCACCACGGCATGTCGAAGTGGCTCGCCTTCCCGATCACGCTCGCGATCGCGTTCGCGTTCGGGGTCGCCCTGCAGGTCGTCGTCGTCCGCCCGCTCGCCCGGGCGAGCGTCCTGACGGTGGTGATGGCGACGATTGCGCTGCTCGTGATCCTGAACGGGCTCGCGTCGTGGATCTGGTCGCCTCAGCTCCAGTTCTACCCGAGCCTCTTCCCGACCTCGTCGTGGGCGATCGGCGGGGTCCACATCTCGTGGCAGGACGTCGGCACCCTCGGTGTCTCGATCGGCTGCGTCGCCATCCTCGGTGCGTTCTTCCGCTTCACGAAGATCGGCCTCGCGATGCGCGCCGGTGCGCTCAATCCGGCAGCCGCGCGGTTGCTCGGGGTGCGCACATCGCTGCTGCTGGCGCTCGGCTGGGGCTTCGCGGCGGCGCTCGGCGCGGTCAGCGGGATGATGGTCGCACCGACCGTCTTCCTGACGCCGAACATGATGCAGGCGATCCTGATCTACGCATTCGCAGCCGCCGTCCTCGGCGGCCTCGAGTCGCCGGTCGGCGCCGTGATCGGCGGGCTCGCGCTCGGCGTAATGTTGAGCATGCTCACCGCCTACGTGGGGTTCGTCACCTCGGAGCTCCAGCTGCCGGTTGCACTCGGCGTGCTGCTCGTCGTCTTGCTGATCCGCCCTGCCGGGATCTTCGGCCGCGTGGTCGTGAGGCGCGTATGAAGCGCGTGCTCGGGCCGGGTTCGTTCGTCCTCCTCGTCGCTGCGGTCGTCGTGGCGCCCGCTGCCTTCTCGAACTACCGCACCTACCAGCTCGCCTTCGTCGCGATCTACCTGATCGCGCTGCTCGGGCTCGACATCCTCACGGGTTTCACCGGCCAGATCTCGCTCGGGCACGGAGCGTTCATCGGAATCGGCGCCTACACGACGACGATCCTCGTCGTCGATCACGGCTGGCGCGATCTCTGGACGATCCCTGTCGCGGGTGTCGTCGCCGGCCTCTTCGGGCTCGCGTTCGGCCTGCCGGCAACACGCTTCGCCGGCCCGTACCTCGCACTCGCGACATTTGCGATCCCGCTCTCGTTCATCGGGCTGTTGAAGCGCTTCCCGCACTTCACCGGCGGCACGATCGGCAAGAACCTGCCGCAGCTGCATCCCGAGCTCGGGATCCACACGAACCCCTCGATCTGGTTCTACGCGATCTCGTGGATCGTCGCGCTCGTCATGCTGCCGATCGCCTACCTGATCGTGCGCGGGCGCTTCGGGCGGGCGCTGCGCGCCGTGCGCGACAGCGAGATCGCATCGACCGCGAACGGCGTCTCGACCGCGACCGTGAAGACGCTGGCGTTTGGCATCTCTGCCTTCTTCTGCGGCGTCGCCGGCGCCCTCTACGCGATCGGCATCACCTACGTCAACCCGGACACCTTCCCGATCGACCTCTCGATCCTGCTCCTAACCGGCATCGTCCTCGGCGGCGCCGGCTCGCTCTGGGGCATGGTGTTCGGCGCGCTCTTCGTCGAGTTCATCCGGATCAGCTGGGGGCCCTCACTCCTGAACCTGATCTCGAAGGCCCACCACGTGAACACCCACGCGCCCGGCTCGGGGCTCGTCGTCTACGGCCTGATCCTGCTGATCGTGCTCTATATCGCCCCCGCGGGCGCAGCCGGTCTCGCGCGGCGCGTCCTGACCGGGACGTCAGCGGTCGCGGGCTGGGCCAAACCGGGGCGCACGACGCCGAGTGACCCGGCGACCGGCGCCGAGGGCCCGTCCTAGAAGCGAGAACCGGCCTTCTCTTTCCGGCGTCAGACTCGTATAGTCGGCGGAGACCACCCCCCAGGTCACTCGCGACAAGGAGAGAAAACGCATGAAGAAGACGTTCCTGCTGGTCGCTGCTGCGCTCAGCGTCTCGGCCGTCATCGTTGTGACAGCCGGCGCGACGTCATCGGCGACGCCGGGCGTTACGGCGAAGTCGATCCTGCTCGAGGGCACCTTCCCTCTGAGTGGCCCGGCGTCCGGCTACGCCCCCATTCCGGGCGGGATGGCCGCGTATTTCTCGTACGTGAACGCGAAGGGCGGCATCAACGGCCGCAAGATCAACTTCAAGTATGAAGACGACGGGTACAACCCGGCCAACACCGTTCAGATCACGCACAAGTTCGTCGAGCAGGATCACGCGTTCGCCCTCGTCGGCGGCCTCGGGACCGAGCCCCAGACGGCGGTGCGCCAGTACCTGAACGACAACAAGGTGCCGCAGCTGTTCGTCTCCACCGGCGCGACGACGTTCGATCGCGATTTCGCGTTGTATCCGTGGACGCTCGGCTGGCAGCCGGACTACGAGGCCGAGGGCTCGATCTACGGCAAGTACATCGTCAAGAACCTGCCGGCAGCCAAGATCGGCGTCCTCTACCAGAACGACGATTACGGCAACGACTACCTGCGCGGGCTGAAGGCCGGCCTCACGCAGCAGCACCAGAACCTGATCATCGACGCCGAGCCGTACGACCTCAGCGCCACGACGCCCCCGGCTGTTCAGGTGGCGAAGCTGAAGGCCGCGGGCGCCGACACGTTCCTGATTTTCGCAACCCCGACGCCGACCATCCAGGCATACGTCATCTCGACGAAGCTCGGTTGGCACCCGGCGCACATCATCACGAACTCGGTCTCGGCGACCGACGCGTTCCTGACGATCGCGACGAAGTCGGGCTCCGACAACACGAACGGGACGCTGACGGTGAGCTATTTGCTCGACCCGGCGAACCCGCTCTACAACAAGGTGCCGGGCATGAAGCTGTACCGCACGATCATGGCGAAGTACAACCCGAAGGCCAACGCGAACGATGGCCTCAACCTGTACGGAGTCGCCAAGGCGTGGACGACGGTGCAGGTCCTCCAGGCAGCAGGGAAGAACCTGACGCGTGCCGGCCTGATGAAGGCAGCGCGCAACATGACCTTCACCGCGAAGACGAAGAACGCGAATCCGTTCGCTCTGCCGGGCGTCAACGTGAAGACGAAGGGGAACTACCAGTTCCCGATCGCTCAGGTCCAGCTCGTGCAGTACCAGAACAACACGTTCAAGCCGATCAGCAAGTTGATCAACGGGCGCGGCGCCTGAGCGCTGCCTCCTCCTAGACTCGAGAGAAAGGGCCGGCGCAGCCGGCCCTTTCTCATCTCTAGGATGCGCGCATGGTTGAAGCCGTGATCGTCTCAACAGCGCGCACGCCGATCGGCCGCGCCGCCAAGGGCTCGCTCGTCGATGCCCGCCCCGACGACCTTGGGGCATTCGCCGTCAAGGCAGCGCTCGACAAGGTGCCCGGTCTCCCGCGTGGCGAGATCGTCGACGTGATGATCGGCTGCGGCTTCCCGGAGGCGAAGCAGGGCATGAACCTCGGCCGTCGTGTGGCGCTGCTCGCAGACCTGCCACACACGGTTCCGGGCACGACCGTCAACCGCTTCTGCGCATCGAGCCTCCAGACGATCCGAATGGCGTTCCATGCGATCAAGGCCGGCGAGGGTGACACGTTCGTCGCGGGCGGCGTCGAGTCGATCTCGCAGGTGAACGGCTACCCGAAGACGGAGGACGAGCTCCACCTGGCGCTCTTCGGGGACAACGCCCCGATCGCGAACGTCTACATCCCGATGGGGCTGACGGCCGAGAACGTCGCCGAGCAATGGGACGTCTCGCGAGACGAC
The DNA here is from genome assembly GCA_038216085.1 of Gaiellales bacterium. Classification (GTDB taxonomy): domain Bacteria; phylum Actinomycetota; class Thermoleophilia; order Gaiellales; family Gaiellaceae; genus PALSA-600. The sequence goes on from JBBQQI010000015.1 coordinate 32,835, forward strand.
ATGGATCGCTTTGCACAGCAGTCGCAGGAGCGTGCCGTCGCGGCGCAGGACTCCGGCTTTTTTGGCCGCGAGCTGACGCCGTATGAGGGCATCGACCTCGATGACGGCCCGCGCCGTTCCTCGACGCTCGAGAAGCTCCAGTCGCTCGACCCGGCGTTCAAGCCCGGCGGCCGCGTGACGGCCGGCAATTCGTGCCCGTTGAACGACGGCGCAGCGGCAGTCGTCGTGATGTCGGCCGACCACGCACGCGAGCTCGGGCTCGAGCCGCGCGCACGGATCATCGCGTCGAGCGTCTCAGGCGTCGAGCCCGAGATCATGGGCGTCGGCCCGATCGAGGCGGTGCGCAAGGTGCTCGCGCAGGCGCAGATGACGATCGACGACGTCGACGTGATGGAGCTGAACGAGGCGTTCGCCGCCCAGGTGATCGCTGTCTGCCGCGAGCTCGGCGTCGACCCGTTCAGCGACAAGCTCAACCCGCACGGCGGCGCGATCGCGCTCGGGCATCCGTACTGCATGACCGGCGCGCGGATCATGTGCACGCTCCTGAACGACCTCGAGACGATGGACCGCACGATCGGGCTCGAGACGATGTGCGTCGGTGGCGGCCAGGGCATGGCCATGCTCGTCGAGCGGCTCAACTGACCTGAGCGCCCTCGCGCTCCTGCTCGCGCTCGGCTCGGCCGTCGTCTGGGGCACCGCGGACTTCGCCGGCGGCTCGCTGACGAAACGGCTCCCCTCGTTCGCGGTGACGGTCGTCTCCCAGGCAGCGGGAGCCGTGATCCTGTTCGTTGTCGTCGCGATCCGAGGGGACGTCGGCCTGCGCCCCTTCCTCCTCGGGCTGCTCGCAGGCGCGGGCGGCGGCGTCGGCCTGGCCGCGTTCTACAAGGCGCTCTCACTCGGGACTATGAGCGTCGTCTCACCGCTCGTCGCCTGCGGCACGGTCGTGCCGTTCGGGCTGGCCGTCGCGACGGGTGAGCGTCCCTCCGCGCTCGCCGTCGTCGGTGCCGTCGCAGCACTCGCCGGCGCCGTGCTCGCCTCCGTCGAGGAGCACCGCGCACCGACGGCCGACCGGGGACGCGCAGTTCTGCTCGCGATCCTCGCGGCGGTTGCGCTCGGCTTCTTCATCTACTTCCTCGGGCTCGGGAGTCGCGAAGGCGATGCGCTCTCGACGCTCGCCGGCGCTCGAATCGGCTCACTGGCGATCCTCGTCTCACTCGCACTCGCCCTGCGCGCACCGCTTCGCATCCCACGGCCGTCGCTCCTCGCCGTGGCGGGCGTCGGGCTCGCTGATGTGGCAGCGAACGTGCTCTTCGCATTCGCGAGCGGGCATGGGCTCCTCTCACTCGTCTCCGTGCTCGGTTCCCTTTTTCCCGTCGTCACGGTGGTGCTCGCGCACGTGCTGCTCGGCGAGCGCTTGACGCGCATGCAGAAGCTCGGGGTCGGCGTGGCCCTCGCCGGCGTTGCGACGATCGCAGGCGCTTAGAGCTCGCGCTCATCGAGCCAGCTGGAGAGCTCACCCCAGAGGTGCTCCATCGTCGTCGTCCGCGCCGGGTGTAGCGGGTCATACGGGATGTAGTTGACCGTGCGGACGATCCAGGCATCGTCGGCGCCGAGGTCCAACACGTTGATGCATGCCGGTGCCTGCTCGAAATTGCCGAAGTACGTGCGCCCTCCGGCGAGCGCGTGTGAGATGAGGATGCGGTTGACGCCACCGTGGAACACGGCGAGCGCGGTCTCCCATTCGCGCCCGACGAGGCGGTCGAACGCAGGCAGGACACGGTCGAGTGCCTCGCCGAGCGATTCGCCGCCGAGGAACCGCGCCTCCTCGTCGCGGATCGTCAGCGAGCCTGTGAAGATCTGCTCGAGCTCCTCGGGCGGAATGTCGTCGAGGCGGCCGCCGCGCCATTCAGCGAAGTCGGCCCACTGCTCGGGCTCGCGGCCCGGCGCGACGAGTGCGACGGTCTCGACCGTCCGCGGCAGCGTGCTCGTGACGACCAGATCGAAGTCAACGCCCTCGAGCGCGCGGTGCGCGGCGGCCGCCTGCTCGCGGCCGCGTGGCGTCAGACGGACAGCTTCGGGATCGCGTTCGCCGACGTAGGAGACCTCCGCATGCCGCATCAGATAGAGCCGCCTGCGCATGCGCGTAGCATCTCAAGCGTGGAGCCCCTGATCGTGCCGGAGCGCGTCGAGGCGTTCCTCGACGAGCGCGGGCTCGGCGCCGGTGAGTTGACGGCGACTCGGATCGGCGACGGGGGCGGCTCGAACTTCACGTTCCTGCTCGAGCGCGGGGCCGAGCGTTTCGTGCTCCGCCGCCCACCACGCCCGCCGCTGCCGCCGTCGGCGCACGACATGGTGCGGGAGGCGGGCCTGCAGAACGCGATCCGCGAGGCGGGCTTCGGTCGCCTGGCCGAGATCGTCGCGGTGTGCGAGGACGAGGCGGTGCTCGGTGTGCCGTTCTACGTCATGCGCTTCCTCGACGGTTGTGTGATCACGGACACGCTGCCGCAGGGACTCGAATCGGAGGAGGCACGGCGCCGGCTCGGAATGGATCTCGTCGAGGCGCTCGCCGAGATTCACACCGCCGACGTGGCCCGGCCGGCGCTCGCAGCGTTCGCGCGACCGGGCAGCTACCTCGAGCGGCAAGTGCGCCGGTTCGTTCAGCTCTGGGAGATCAACAAGACGCGGGAGCTGCGGCAGGTCGAGGAGGTCGGACGGTGGCTGACCGACCATCTGCCGGAACCGCTGCCGTCGACGGTGGTGCACGGCGACTATCGCCTCGGAAACATGATGGTCGGCCGTGACGAACCGACACACATCGGCGCTGTGCTGGACTGGGAGATGGGCGCGATCGGCGATCCGCGCGCCGATGTCGGGTACCTGCTTGCGACCTACAGCGAGCCCGGCGGCCGACCGAGCGCGCTCGGTTCGTCACCCGTGACGGCAGAGCGTGGTTTCCCCTCGCGGGCGGAGCTCGTCGAGCGCTACGTCGAGCGAAGCGGTCGCGAGGTAGAGCCGCTCGCGTGGTTCGAAGCCCTTGCGCTCTGGAAGGCCGCCGTCTTCTGCGAAGCGATCTACGGGCGCTTCATCCGCGGCGAGCTCGGAGCAGAAGACACGCGCGCCGCCCTCTTTGAAGTCGCAGTCCCCCTCCTCGCAGACACGGCCCTCGCGACCATCAGCGGGTAGCGCGCAGCACCACGTTGCGCTTACGCATTTGCGGCTGCTTCGGCCACGGCTCGCAGGGTCGTCGCGTCGCGCGTCGTGGGTTACCCCTGAGTCTGACGTGAGTCGGAGATGAGTCTGACACACGCCTTTGTGCTCGAAGTGCAACGAAAGTGGGACGGCTGCTGCAACCAGCACGCTTTGCGGCGCGGCCACGCGATGTCCCGTCGAGACAATGACCCGGTGCTCGCGACACCTGCGGTCTGCCAACGCGCTGCGTCAGACTCGAGTCAGACAAGAGTCAGACGTAGCTCGAAGACGTAGCTCGAAGCGCCGGGGCTCGAACTACGCGGCTGCTTCGGCCATGGCCCGCAGCGTCGCTGCGTCGCGCGTCGAAACGAGCAGCGTCGTCACACCCGACTCGCGCCACGCCGCCAACCGGTCTTTGATCCGGTCGACGGAGCCGACCAGTGCGACCTCGTCCACGAATGCATCCGGCACCTTGCCGGCGGCTTCGCGCTGCTTCCCGTCGAGGAACAGATCCTGGATCTCGCGCGCCTC
>JBBQQI010000016.1:0-36260 GCA_038216085.1 Gaiellales bacterium
CGCTTGCGCGGGTTCAACGACGCGTACGGATCCTGGAAGATCATCATCATCTCGCGCCGGAACGGCCGCATCTCCGAGCGCGAGAGCTTGGTGATGTCGTGCCCGCGGAAGGTGATCTTCCCGCCTGTCGGCTCGAGCAGCTTCATGATGCAGCGCGCCATCGTCGACTTGCCGCAGCCGGACTCGCCGACAACTCCGAGCGTCTCACCCTCGTGCAGGGCGAACGACACACCGTCGACGGCCTTGACGGACGCGATCTCCTTCTGAAAGACGATGCCCCGCGTGACCGGGAAGTACTTCTTCAGGTCCTGGGCAACTAACAGCTCATCGCCCGTCAGCGCCAGCTCGGTCTGCCGCACCTCCTCCTGCATCGCCATCAGGCTGCTGCTTCGCCGCTCATCATGCCGGTGAGGAGCTTAGCCGCCTCGCGATCCTTGGTTTCCTCGTCGAGGTGACACGCCTGCAGGTGCCCCGGATCGTCGCTGACCGCCGTCAGCTCGGGGTCGACCTCCTTGCAGATCGGCATCACGTACGGGCAGCGCGGGTGGAAGCGGCAGCCGGTGGGCGGGCGCAACATCGAGGGCGGCTGACCCTGGATCTGCACGAGCCGCTCGACATCCTGGTCGAGGCGTGGCAGCGAGCCCATCAGCCCCCACGTGTATGGATGGTGAGGCTTCTTGAAGATCTGGGTGACGTGGCCCTTTTCGGCCACTTCGGCCGCGTACATGACGACGACGTCGTCGGCGATCTCCGCGACGACCCCGAGATCGTGCGTGATCATGATCACTGCGCTGCCGAACTCCTCCTGCAGCTTCTCGATCAGGGTCAGGATCTGCGCCTGGGTTGTCACGTCGAGCGCGGTGGTCGGCTCGTCGGCGATCAGCAGGTCCGGGTTGTTGATCAGCGACATTGCGATCATCACGCGCTGCCGCATGCCGCCCGAGAACTGATGCGGGTAGTCGTCGAGCCTGCGCTCCGGGCGCGGGATCCCGACCGCCTTCAGGAGCTCGACCGCTCGAGCCCTCGCCTGCTTCTTCGAGACGTCCGCGTGCAGGCGCAGCGCCTCAGCGAGCTGATCCCCGATCTTGTGCACCGGGTTGAGGCTCGTCATCGGATCCTGGAAGATCATCGCGATCTCACTGCCGCGAATCTCGCGCAGCCGCCTCGGGCTCGCAGTCAGCAGATCCTCGCCCTTCCAGAGCGCGTTGCCGGACGAGATCGCCGAACGCTTCGAGTTGAGGCCCATGATCGTCAGGCAGGTGACGCTCTTCCCCGAGCCCGATTCGCCGACGATGCCGAGTGTCTCGCCCTTCTCGACGGAGAACGAGACGCCGTCGACCGCCCGGACCACGCCGTCGTCCGTCCTGAAGTACGTCTTCAGGTCGTTGACTTCTAGGAGGGCCATCTAGGAGAGCCTAATGCGTGGGTCGATGACCGCGTACAGCAGATCGACTATGAGGTTGAAGCTGATGATCACCAGCGTCGCAAAGACGACCACTCCCTGCGTCGTCGGTAAGTCGAACGCACCGATGGCGGTGATCGCCGTCTTCCCGAGGCCCGGGAGGCCGTAGACCGACTCGGTGAAGATCGCGCCGCCGAGTGCGATGCCGATGTCCATGCCGAGCATCGTCACGACCGGCAGCAACGCATTCCGCAGGACGTGCGAGCGCATGACGAGCCATTCCGGCGCACCCTTTGCGCGGGCGGTGCGGACGTAGTCCTCGTTCAGGGTCTCCATCACGTTGGCGCGGATCATGCGCACATAGAGCGCGGCGAAGAGGATCGCAAACGTCGCCCAGGGCAGGACGAGATGGTAGGCCCATTGCACCGGCCCAGCCTGCTGCCCCTGGTGGCCGAAGAAGTTGGCGTAACCGGTGATCGGAAAGAGGCCGGCCTTGAAGCCAAAGAAGTACGCGAAGATCAGCCCGATCCACACCGGATGCGCACTGATCCCGATCAGGACGAACACCATGGCTATTCGGTCGAGTAACGACCGGGGCCGTAGCGCCGACAGGATCCCGACAGGTAGTGCGATCAGCATCCAGAACACGCAGCCCCCGAAGACGAGCGAAGCGGTCACCGGCGCCGCGTTCAGCACGACCGAGTTGACGGTCTGGCGGTTCGTGAACGAACGGCCGAGGCTCGGGGTTTTGAGATGCGGCGAGCCCTGGAGGATTCCGGCGACCGGCATCAGGCGGCCGAAGAACTTGCCGTACTGGACATAGAGCGGCCGGTCGGTGCCGAGGTAGTGGGCCGCGCGCTTGACGCACTGGGGAGTGGCGCGCTGCCCGCAGGCGAGCCGTGCCGGGTCGGCAGGGATCGCATAGAAGATGATGTACGTCACGATCGTCACCGCCACGAACAGCACTGCGGCCCAGAGGAGACGACGGATCAGGTAGCGGAGCATCGGGAGCGAGACTGTAACGAATGCTTTGTTGAGTCAGTGTTGAGAACCAGCAGTGAGAGCAAAGCTGAGAGCAAGATGGGGCGCCCTCTGCGAGGGACGCCCCATCTTTCAGTCGATCAAGCGATTCGATCTGACACCTCTACTTGATGCAGAGAGCCGCCAGGTCGGCCATGTAGGTCGGGTTGTAGGTGAAGCAACCGACCCGCTTCGAAAGCACGATGCGGTTGTTGATGTTCGCCCAGGCCGCCCACGGCGGATCCTTGGAGAACATGTTGACGTCGAGGTTGCCGTACGCCGTGTAGCGAGACGCACCCGAGAGGAGCGCGGCCTGCCTCATCTGCTTGTTGTACGTCGGGCTGTTGTAGTACGCAACGTTGTTGTTGTTCGAGTCGTGGAGACTGTCACCCGAGAGCAACACGTTGATGAAGTCGTACGGATCGGCGTAGTCCGAGACCCAAGCCTCCGACGTGATGTCGAACGGCTCGCCGCGCGTCCCTTCCTTGCCGATCTGGACGCCACGGGCGAACGGGTGCGGGTTGATGCTCAAGCCGATCTGCTTGAGGTCGAACTGCACGATCTGCGCTGCCAGGAGGGACGTCGGAGTGTTCGAGGTGTAGTACTCGACCGTCGTACCGTCCTTGACCCCAGACTTGGCCGCCCACTTCTTGGCCGTTGCGAGGTCAGCCCCCTTCAGCGGGTAGAGGTTTGCATCACGGAAGCCAGCCATGCCGGGGGGCAGGATCTGGTCGGTGCGCTTTCCGGCGAGATAGCCGCCCTGTGAGAGCACCGCCTTGCGGTCGATCGCGTAGTTGATCGCCTTCGCGAGCGCCGTGCCGTTTGCACCCTTGAAGAGCGGGCGATCGTGGTTGAACGCGTAGTACCGGACGCCGAGCGCCGGCTTGACCCAGAACTGTCCCTTGTTGATGCCGAACTTCTGGGCTGCCTCGGCATACGACGCGGACGGAATGCCGCCGTCGGCGTAATCGGTCTCACCCGACTGGACACGCAGATACGACGCGGCCTGCGAGTTTCCGATCACGTAATTGATCTGCGTGGCGTTGTGCGGGCGCTTCCCCTTGTAGTTCGGGTTGCGCTTGAGCGTGATCGAGCGGTTCACCACACGATTGGAGATGTAATACGGGCCTGCACCTGGCGGCGCGTCGACGCCGTTGGGGTCATGCGCAAGGTTCGTCGGGACGGCGCAGAAGAATGGCATCGCCATCCGGGCGAGGAAGTCGGGCGCCGCATGCGTCAGGGTGACGATGAGATGCGTGCCTTTCACCTTGACGCCCGAGACGGGCGAGGACGAAGAGCCGACCACGTCCGAGAAGAACGGAAGCGCCGGCGACTGCATCTTCGGATCTGCGTCACGATCGAACGCAGCCTTGAAGTTCGCAGCGGTCACAGCCTGACCGTTCGAGAACTTCGTGAAGCCGGCGTTGACGGTGAAGTCGTAGGTCTTGCCGCTGTTCGAGACCTTCGGGAAGCCCGTGGCCGCCTCCGGAACGAGCTGGGACGCCTTCGGCCCGTTGACGTCCGGATAGTTGAACAGCTTAAGGCACGTCGCGTACTCGAGCTCCCACCCTGTGGACAGGTAGTCCAGGGCCGGATCGGTGTAGTCGACGTCCGTGAAAAAGTCGATGTTCAATGTGCCGCCGGTCGCGGCGGCCTTGGTCGGCTGCGCCGACTTGGCGACACCGTTGCCCGCAAAGACCGCAAGCAGGGCGATGACGAGCGTCAGGGTCGTAACCCAGAGCTTTCTACTCAACGAAGTGCTCCTTTCTTGGGGTTGAGCCGACGGCTCCTCGAGCTGCCGGCTCAGGCGCAGAACGCATCCTCGGCGTTTCAGACGAGGCGGCGGCAGTTTAGTTAGTTCTCTGTTAACCGCAACCCCGGAAAACACCATCCTTGAACGACGAGTTCAGATCAAGGAGCGAGAAACCCCGGGAAAGCGCGAGCGGGGAAGCGCGTTAGTGGGTCGCGCGCGGGTCGAACGCGTCCCGCAGGCCGTCACCGAGCAGGTTGAACGCGAGCGTGGTGATCAGGACGGCGAGGCCCGGCCACACCATCAGCCACGGCTGAGACGTGTAGAAGTCGGCCGCGGTCTGGAGGAGGTTGCCCCAGCTCGCTGTCGGCAGCTTGATGCCGACTCCGAGGAACGAAAGGCCCGCCTCGGCGAGGATGAAGCCGGCGATCGAGAGCGTCGAGTAGACGATGATCGGTGCGACGAGGTGCGGAAAGATGTGCGAGCGGATGATGCGCCAGTCGCCCGAGCCGGTCATGCGCGCGGCCTCGATGAACTCCTTCTCGCGCAGGCTGAGGACGACCGCGCGAATGATGCGCGCCGGATAGAACCAACCGAAGATCGTGAAGATGATGAACAGCGTGACGACACCGCGGCCGAAAACTCCGAAGGTGATGTTGTTGAGGCTGTCACCGACCGTCGAGGCGAGTGCGATGATGAAGAGCAGCACCGGGAACGCCATCGTGATCTCGGTCACCCGCGAGACGACGGTATCGACCCAGCCGCGGAAATAGCCGGCCATCGAGCCGAGCAGGATCCCGAGCGTCATCGAGCCGAAGGTCGAGAGGAGCGCCACCTCGAACGAGACCTGGGCGCCGTAGAGGATGCGCAGGAACTCGTCACGGCCAAGCGTGTCGCTCGCACCGAGGATGAAGAGCGTTTGCTTTCCCGTCGTGGGATCGGCGACGTGCGTCATCGGGCCGACGGGCAACAGCGTGTCCGTGCCGACGGCCGAGAAGAACAGGTCGTTCGGGCCGTGGCCGAGCCAGTGCTTCGCGAGCGGTGCGCCGATGAAGGCCATCAGCACGAGGAGGATGATCGTCACCCCGCCGCCGACGGCGACCTTGTCGCGCTTGAAGCGGATCCAGACCTGCTCCCAGTATCCGCGCGCCTTGACTTCGAGCTCGCCGAGCTCCGGGCCGGATTCGAGCGCGACGGCACCGGCTATGCCGGCCGCGCTGCCGAGAATCTCCTTTTCGCCCGTCGCCACGATTGGCAGACCTTACCCGTTCGATCGAGTTTTAGTGATCGCAAACACCGATCCAAGCCATTAAGTCCGGGTTAACCAGAGAGCGCGTCAGCGCCGGCGACGACCTCGAGGATTTCCTGCGTGATCTCCGCCTGGCGCGCACGGTTCATCGCGAGCGTCAGATTGTCGATCAGTTCCTGCGCAGCCTTCGACGCGTTGCGCATCGCCGTCATGCGCGCGCCCTGCTCGGACGCCGCCGACTCGAGCAACGCGCGGTAGAGCTCGGTTTCGATGTAAACAGGCAGCAGCCGCGCAAGGATCTCTTCGGGCTCCGGTTCATAGATGAAGTCAGGTGTGATCCCGCTCGCGTCCTGTTCGGCATCCTCGGTGTGCTCGAGCACGTCCTGCGGGATCGGCAGCAGGTCGGTGACTGTCACCTTCTGCACGAGTGCCGAAACGAACGCGTTGTAGACGATGACGACACGGTCGACCTCACCCTTCGTGTACGCCTCGGCGAGCGCGTGCGCCATCGCCTGGGCGTCGCTGTAGGACGGACGGTCGCTGAAGCCCGACCACGCCTGTCCCACGTCGAGCCGGCGGAAGCGAAGCGTCGAGCCGGCCTTCTTGCCGGACGGGAAGAACACGACCTGCTGTCCTGCAGCCTCCGCCTCACGCATCACCCCGAGCGAACGGCGGAGCACCTGCGCGTTGAAGGCACCGGCGAGCCCGCGGTCACCGGTGACCGGCACGATCGCGACCCGCTCGACGTTCTCTCTGCGCTCGAGCAGCGGCAGTCGGACCGCACCGGCGGCCTGCGAGACGCCGGCCATCAGCTCGAGCATCCGGTCTGCGTAGGGCCGCATCGCCTCGATGCGCTGCTGTGCCTTGCGCAGGCGCGCGGATGCGACGAGCTCCATCGCACGGGTCAGCTTGCGCGTGTTCGTGATCGAGCGGACGCGCCGCTTCAGGTCTTGCGTCGACGCCACTAACGATCGCCACCCGTCTGGAGCGTGCGTCCGCGTCGCGAAAACCAAGCGAGGCAAGGACGCAGGTCGTGTTCGTAGTGGGATGCCACGGGCACGACCGAGGACGCAGCATCGCGCAGGTTTGCAGCGCCCGCGGGCGTGCGGGACAGGCGGGCGGCGGTCGTCAAGCTACGGCTTCCTCGGTCGCCGTCGGCTGGAAGCGGGACTTGACCTTCTCGATCTCGCCGTTCAGCTTCTCGCTCGTCTCGTCGGTCAGGTCGCCCGACTCGCGGACCGCCTTGTAGATGTCGCCGTCTGCGCGCAGGTGCTCGCGCACCTCGTCCTGGAAGCGCGCCACGTCGTCGGTCGGGATGTCGTCGAGGAAACCGTTGACACCCGCGTAGAGCGCAACGGCCTGCTCTTCCATCGGCCACGGCTGATACTGCGGCTGGTTGAGCGTGGCGACCATCTTCTCGCCGCGGTTCAGCGAGTTCTGGGTCGCCTGATCGAGCTCCGACCCGAACTGTGCAAACGCTTCGAGCTCGCGGTACTGCGCGAGGTCGAGGCGCAGCCGTCCAGCGACCTTCTTCATCGCCTTGGTCTGCGCCGACGTGCCGACGCGCGACACCGACGTGCCGACGTTGACTGCTGGGCGGACGCCCGAGAAGAAGAGGTCGGACTGCAAGAAGATCTGCCCGTCGGTGATCGAGATCACGTTGGTCGGGATGTAGGCCGCGATGTCACCTGCCTGCGTCTCGATGATCGGCAGGGCCGTCAGCGACCCGCCACCTTCGGCTTCGCTCAACTTGCACGCGCGCTCGAGCAGCCGCGAGTGCAGATAGAAGACGTCGCCGGGGAACGCCTCGCGACCCGGAGGCCTGCGCAGGAGCAGCGACAGCTGCCTGTACGCGTCGGCCTGCTTCGTCAGGTCGTCGTAGATGATCAGCGCGTGCTCCCCCTTGTAGAGGAAGTACTCGGCCATCGCGCAGCCTGCGAACGGCGCGATCCACTTGATCGGCGCAGCCTCCGCGGCCGACGCGTTGACGACCGTCGTGTACTCCATCGCGCCCGCTTCGCGGAGGCGCTCGACGACCTGCGCGACCGTCGAGGCCTTCTGGCCGATCGCGACATAGATGCACTTCACGTTCTGGTCGTGCTGGTTCAGGATCGTGTCGATTGCGATCGCCGTCTTCCCGGTCGAGCGGTCGCCGATGATCAGCTCGCGCTGACCGCGGCCGACGTTCGTCATCGAGTCGATCGCCTTGATGCCGGTCTGGAGCGGCTCCTTCACGGGCTGGCGCTGAATCACGCCCGGCGCCTTCCACTCGACGGGGCGCGTCTCGCTGGACTCGATCGGGCCGAGGCCGTCGAGCGGATTGCCGAGCGGGTCGACGACCCGGCCGAGGAGGCCCTCGCCGACCGGCACGGAGGCGACCTTGCCGGTGCGGCGCACCGGCTCGCCTTCCTTGATCTTGTCCCACTCCCCGAATAGCGCGGCGCCGACGTTGTCTTCCTCGAGGTTGAACGCGAGCCCGACGACGCCGTGCTCGAGCTCGAGCATCTCTAGCGCCAGACAGTTCTCGAGGCCGTGGATGCGGGCGATGCCGTCACCGACCTGCAGGACGGCGCCGACCTCGGCCAGGTTCGACTCGGTGTCGAAGTTCTCGATCCGGTCGCGCAGGATCGACGTGATCTCTTCAGGGCGAAGCTTCATCTGTTCCTCTCAGCTCCTTGCGTGCGTCAGGTCGTGGCGTAGTCGTTCGAGCCGGCCGCGCACGCTCGCGTCGAGCCTCATGGATCCGGCTTGGAGGACGAGCCCTCCGATCAAATCTGGGTCAACCTTGCGCGAGGCCTGCACCTTACGGCCCGACGCGCCCTCGATCTGCGAGACGACCCTCGCGAAGGAATCCTCGGAGAGATCGGTGGCAGTCGTGATCTCGACGTCGAGCACGCGCTGCTCGACCGCGACGAGTGCATCGAGCTCATCGACGATCGTCGCGATCTCTGCAGAGCGGCCCTTCTCGGCAATCAGCCGCAGGAAGTTGACGACGAGCTTGTCGGAGCCCTGCGCGACCCGGGCGAGCACGTCTGCTTTCACGAGCGAGTCGACCTCCGGATTCTCGAGCATCAGCTCGAGGTCGGGGGCGTTCGCAAACGCGTCGCGCAGCTGCTGCAGCTGCCCGTGCACCTCATCGAGGGAGCCCTGCTCCTGCGCCGCTTCGAAGATCGCCTTCGCATAGATGCGGTGCGCGACGGCTACGACCGGCTCCCCTCGAACTGAGTGCCTTCAAGGCGTGAGAAATCGATCTCTGCAAGCGCCTCGTCGATCAACCGCTGCTGGTCGGGGCCGGTGAGCGTCTTGCGGGTGATCTTCTCGGCAGCGGCGAGGCTCAGCTTGCCGACCTCGTCGCGAATCTGGCCGAGCGCCTGCTGCGTTGCCTGCTCGATCTGGCGGCGGGTCTCCTCGAGGCGTCGCTGCCGGTCCTCTTCGGTCTCCGCCCGAACCCGCTCACGCTGCGCGTCGCCGACGCGGCGGGCCTCGGAGAGGATCTCCTCCGACTCGGACTTCGCCTGGCCGATCAGCTTGCGGTGCTCCTCGAGCAGCGTGCGCGCCTCGTCGCGGGCGCGATCGGCGTCTCCGAGAGCGGTCTGGATGTGCTCGCGGCGGGCGTCGATCATCGCCTGAACACGACCGAACGCGAACTTCTTCAGGAAAACGAAGGTTGCGAGGAAGCAGACGATCGTCCAGATCATCAGCCCGGGCGTGACTTGGATCAGCGGGTTCGACGCGAGCATCGGGCTAGACGAGGACGTAGGCGAGGATCGAGCCGAGCAGGCCGTAGAAGACGACTGCCTCGGTGAGCGCGAAGCCGAGCCACTGGATGCCCTGCAGCTCGCCGCGCAGCTCAGGCTGGCGGGCGACCGACTGGATCATCGAGCCGAAGATGTTGCCGATGCCGACGCCGGCGCCGAGCGCGCCGAGGCCGACGCCGAGCGCAAGGCCGATCGCCTTCCCGGCTTTCGTGACGTCGCCGGTAGTGGCGGCGAGGATGAGTCCGTGCATTGTGTGGTTCCTCCTAGTGCTCGGGCTCGATCGCCGAGCCGATGTAGATGGCGGACAGGGCAGCGAAGATGAACGCCTGGATCCCGACGACGATCACGACTTCGAAGACGTAGAAGCCGGCCGCGAAGATGACGACCGGGATCAGGGCAAGGCTCTGCAGGATGAAGATCAGGCCGATGAACGTCAGGATCAGGATGTGGCCCGCGAGCATGTTGGCGAACAGACGCACGCTGAGTGAGATCAACCGCATGAACTGGCCGAGGATCTCGAGAGGCACGATCAAGAAGAGCAGCAGCTTGGGCGCTTCGGGAATCCAGCTTTTGAAGTAGCGGATTGGCCCGTTCCACCGGATGCCCTCGACGTGTGTGAAGACGAAGGTGAGCAGCGCGAGTGCGAGCGTGACCGAGATCGAGCTCGTCGCAGCGTAGATCCCCCAGGTCGGGACGCCGTGGTAGGTCTCGCCCGTCAGCGGCAGCGGCAGGAAGCCGATCAGGTTGACGACGAAGATGAAGAGCATCAGCGTCGCCACGTACGGGAACCACAGCGCGATCGCCTTGGCCGGCAGTCCTTGCTCTGCGACCTGCGTCTGCGCGATCTCGTAGACGATCTCGCCGAACGTCTCCTTCCGGCCCGGCTTGTTGCTCGTCTTGCTCGTCGTCCCTCGCATGAAGAACCAGCCGAAAAGCATCGTCAGGATCGTCCCGAGCAGCAGGTAAGCGACGGCCTTCGTGATCGACAGGTTCAGCGGCCCGAGGTGGATCGGGATCCACTCGTGCTGCTCGAACTCCTTGGTCGGGTCGAACGTCCCGCGCGCAAAGGCGTTCGCGGGCAGCAGCAGAGTGACGGTGCTGAGTGCGATCAACCAACGCTTCACTTACGCAACTCCTGCTTTCGGACCGGTGTAGTAGGCGACGAGCTGCAGGCCCAGCGCCGCCGAATAGCCCGCGGCGTACGTCAGCGCAGCCGCGAGCCCGAGCCATTTGTCCGACACGGCGACAGCGAAGACGACCACCATCACGGCAATCGCGCGAAAGAGCATTCCGAAAGCGACCACGCCTGCGGCGGCGAGATTACCCGTCCGGCTCTGGAGGCGCGTCAGTACCCAGCCGAGCGCCTCCGAGCCGGCCCAGAGGACCGCGCCGAGTCCCCAGCCTGTGACGCGCCAGCCGGCGAGGAGGAAGACCGGCAGCGCGACCAGGATCACGATCGCTCCCGCGGCGGCGGGCAAGAGGGTCGGCGGGGCGACGCGGGGCTGTGTCCAGGCGGCAGGCATCAGGTGTTGCTTACGCGTTGCGGTACTTGAGCACGGTGGCGGCGACTCCAACGGGGATCCCGGCGACGGCGCCGAATGCGAGCCCGTACCGCAGTTGCCCGATCGCCCAGCCGAGCAACGTGCCCACGACGATCACCGCTGCGGTGAAGCCGATGAGAACGCTGCCGGCGCCGGCGAGAGAGAACGTCGGTCGCTGGGACTCCACCGGCGCGGATCATACCAGCGCTTGTGACACGGATTCCGGCTACTGGAGCGGCGCTAAGGTGGCATTTGTGACGCGTCGCGACCGCCTCGGTGAGCCCGTTCTTCGGAGAGCTGCTTGAGACGGTCGAGCGAGACCGTGTTGCGCGCGTCGATTGCAGCGTCGGTGCCGGGCGCGTGAGCCGCAGCGCCGCCGACCGGTTCCTCCTGCATGAACAGCATCGTGTGCCCGTCGGCGGCGCGCAGCTCGAGAGTGACCCGAAATTGGCCGACCGGACCGACCTTCGCGAGCAAGACGAGCCGTGTCGGAGGCACCGATTCCTCGACGAGCGTCACGTCGTCGACGGTGAGCGGGCCTACGCCCGTCCTGTGGTGGAGCCTCGCCCCGACCGCGGGCCACGAATCGTCGGCCCCGGGCACGTCTTGCGCCCCGACCACCCAGTCGGCGAAGGCGTACGGATCTGCAAGGACCGCCCAGACGGCTTCGGGAGGAGCGTCGATCCTGATCTCGTTGTCGGCCATGTCACTTGGCTACCCGATGTGGTTTCGTCGAAACGACACGGGAGACGAGATCCTCGTGCCTGACGCGATCGTGATCGGAGGGGGCCAGAACGGGCTCGTGGCGGCGAATGTCCTCGCCGACGCTGGGCTGTCGGTCGTCGTCTTCGAGTCGGAGGAGGTGACCGGTGGTGCGGTGCGCACCCAGGAACTCGTCGAGCCGGGCTTCCACAACGATGCGTTCAGCGCGTTCTACCCGCTAGCTGTCTCGTCTCCCGCCATGCGGGCGATGGAGCTCGAGCGCTGGGGTGTGCGGTGGTGCAACGGGCCGCTCGTGCTTGCCCATCCGACGCCCGACGGCCGCTGCGTCGCGCTCTCGCGCGACATCGATGAGACAGCGGCCTCACTCGACGCCTACGCGCCCGGCGACGGCGACGCTTGGCGCAAGCTGATGCAGCTCTGGGAACGCATCGAGCCGGCGGTGCTGCGCGGCCTCGCGACGCCGGTGCCGCCAATCCGGTCGGGGGCATCGTTGCTCTTTCGCCTCGGCCCCCGCGGGCTGCTCGAGCTCGGGCGCACGGCGATGCTGCCGGTGCGCCGGTTCGCCGAGGAGCGTTTTTCGGGAGAGGGAGCCGCACTGCTGCTCGGCGGGAACGCGCTGCACGCCGACCTCACACCCGAGTCGGCGCTCGGCGGCTTCTTCGGCTTCGTGCTCGCGGCGCTCGGCCAGCGCTATGGCTTCCCGTTCCCGGAGGGTGGCGCAGGAAAGATCGCCGAGGCGCTGACCGCGCGCGCGAAGGCCAGCGGGGTCACGATCGTCTGCGGCTCGCCCGTCGAGCGGATCCTTGTCCGCGGCGGGCGCACGGTCGGTGTGCACGTGAACGGCGAGGACATCCGCGCGCGAAACGTGCTCGCCGCAGTCAGCATCTGGGAGCTCGACCGGTTGCTCGAGCGGCAGGGACCGAACACCGTCGAGCCGGATCCAGCTGTGGTGAAAGTCGACTGGACGCTTGACGGCCGGGTGCCTTGGAGCGCCGACGACGCCCAGCGCGCGCCGGTCGTGCACCTCGCGGAGTCGGTCGATGCCCTGACGGATTACTCGGCGGAGCTTGCAAAGGGTGACGAGCCGCAGCGGCCGTTCGTGCTCTTCGGGCAATACGCAGTCGGTGACGCGACGCGGGCGCCTTCGGGCAAGGACACTGCGTGGGCCTACACCCACGTGCCGCCCGGCGCGGATGCGGGCCACACCGCCGAGCGCATGGAGAATGAGATCGAGCGGCGTGCACCCGGGTTCAAGGCGCTCGTCCGCGGCCGGCACGTCGCGTTGCTGGCGCCGGGCCGCGTCAACGGCGGCACCGCGCAGCTGCACAACCAACTCGTGTTCCGTGGAACACGCTGGGGCCGCCCCGAGACCGATGTGCGCGGCCTCTATCTCGCGTCGTCCTCTGCTCACCCAGGAGGCGGCGTGCACGGCGCGGGCGGCTGGAACGCGGCGCGGGCCGTCCTGAAGTTCAGGCCGCTTTCGACGCCTGGTCGCGGCGCCGCGCGCGGGGGCTCGAGAGCTTGACGATCTCGAGCACGTAGACGACGTAGAGCGACGTTGCGAGCGCCAGTGTGCCGGCGGCCACGTCGACGCTCACGTTCGTCATGCTCCAGTGGCCGTGATGGTGCGGTGGCGCAAAACGGGTCGCAAGCGCGGCGATCGCGAGACTGGCGCACCACAGCCACAGGTAGATGACCGCGCGGCGCTGCGTGAACCCGAGGCGCATGAAGCGGTGATGCAAATGGCGCGCGTCGGCGACGTAGATCGGCTGGCGGTTCTTGATCCGCTTCGCAACCACGAACGAGGTGTCGAGCACCGGGACGGCAAGCACGAGGAGCGGCAGCACGAGCGTCGCCAACGCCGCCGTCTTCAGCAGTCCCTGCACCGAGATCGCAGCGAGCGTGTAACCGAGCAGGAGCGCACCGGAATCGCCCATGAAGATGCGAGCCGGATAGAAGTTGTGGCGCAGGAAGCCGACGGAGGCGCCGCACACGATCGCTGCGAGCACAGCCGCGCCGACGCGGCCGAGCGACAGCTCGATCACGCAGAAGGTCGCGCCCGAGATCGCGCAGACGCCCGCCGCGAGCCCGTCGAGCCCGTCGAGGAAGTTGACCATGTTCATCACGGCGACGATCCCGACGACGGTCAGCGGGACGCCGACCCACTCGGGGATCTGGTGCACGCCGACGACCGGGAACGTGAATCGGTGCACCCAGACACCGAACTCGGTCGGGATCGCGGCGGCGATCGCCTGGCCGCCGAGCTTCTGCCACCAGTTCAGCCCGCGAAAGTCGTCGACCGCGCCGACCACGGTCGCGACTCCGGCGCCGATCAGGACGCCGCGGAGCTCCCCGCCGAGCGGCAGGAAGGCGAGCGAAGGCACGAAGACGCCGAGAAAGAGCGCGAGCCCACCGAGCCGTGGAATCTCCGGCCGGGCGCGGCCGCCTTCAGGCTTTCGCTCGACGAGGCGCAGGTACCGGGCCGCCGACCCGACGGCCGGCGTCAAGACGAGGACGATCGCGAGGGCGCCGAGGGCGCCCCAGAGGACTTCCAGGTGGTCGGTGAACTGGTTCCAGACCACGGGATCTCCCAGATTACTTCGTGCCGTAGAGGCGGTCTCCCGCGTCACCGAGGCCCGGGACGATGTAGCCGCGCTTGTTCAACTGGCGGTCGATCGCGGCGACGACGATCAGGACGTCGGGATGCGTCTCCTCGATGTTCGCGATCCCTTCCGGGGCCGCGATGATCGAGATCAGCGTGACGCTCGACGCGCCGGCGTTCTTGACGAGGTTGACCGCGTGCGCCGTCGAGTTGCCGGTCGCGAGCATCGGGTCGAGCAGGATGACGTCGCGGTCGGCGACATCCTGCGGCAGCTTCACGTAGTACTCGACCGGCAGCAGCGTCTCCTCGTCCCGGTAGAGCCCGATGAAGCCGACGCGCGCGCCCGAGATCAACATCAACACACCGTCGAGCATGCCGAGCCCCGCTCGCAGGATCGGGCAGACGGCGACCTTCTTCCCGGAGATGCGTGGAAACGGAGCCCGCTCGAGCGGCGTGTCGATCTCGACGTACTCCGTCGGCAGGTCCTTGGTCGCCTCGTAGGTGAGGAGCAGCGTCACCTCCTCGACGAGCTTGCGGAAGTGGACAGTCGGCGTCTCCTTGTCGCGCAGGTACGACAGCTTGTGCTGGACGAGCGGGTGCGTGACCTCGATGACGGGCATCGTCGCGCTACGCGGAGTAGCTCGTGTAACCGCGGAAGGCCGGGTAGAGCGAACGCTTGTTGCACAGCGCCTGCGCACGGTCGCGCAGCGCGCCCACGTCGGCCTTTGGGTGCAGCGAGTCGACGATGATCGATGCGACCTCGCTGAAGTCGGCCTCGTCGAAGCCGCGCATCGTCGCCGCCGGCGTGCCGAGCCGAACACCCGATGCGACCATGGGCGGCCGCTCGTCGAAGGGCACGGTGTTGCGGTTGGCGGTGAGCTTGCACTCCTCCATGCGCTCCTGCGCAGCGAGACCCGTCCAGTCTGTCGCGCGCAGGTCGAGCTGGACGAGATGCGTGTCGGTGCCACCGGTGAGAACGTCGTAGCCGCCGTCGACGAGCCCCGTCGCCAGCACGTCTGCGTTCGCGCGCACCTGCCTCTGATAGTCGCGGAACGCCTCGGTTCCCGCGATCTTGAAGCAGGCCGCCTTGGCGGCGATCGTGTGCATCAGCGGACCGCCCTGCATGCCCGGGAAGTTCGCACGATCGACCTTCGACGCATGCTCCTCACGGCAGAGCACGAATCCAGCGCGCGGACCGGCAAGCGTCTTGTGCGTCGTCGATGTGACGAAATCGCAGTGCGGCGTCGGGTTCGGGTGGATGCCCGCTGCGACGAGCCCGGAGAAATGCGCCATGTCGCACATCAGCATCGCGCCGACCTCGTCGGCAATCTCACGGAACTTCGCTGCGTCGATCGTGCGCGGATACGCCGACCCGCCGCAGACGATCAGCTTCGGCTGCACCTCCTTGGCCTGCGCGAGGATCGCGTCGTAGTCGACCATCATCGTCTCGCGCGCGACGCCGTAGTGGTGAAACTCGTAGAGCTTCCCCGAGAAGTTGACCTTGAGCCCGTGCGTGAGATGTCCGCCGTGGTCGAGCGAGAGCGCGAGGACGCGATCACCAGGCTTCAAGACTGCGAAGTAGACGGCCATGTTCGCCTGCGCGCCGGCGTGCGCCTGCACGTTTGCGTGCTCGGCGCCGAAGAGCTCAGTGGCACGGCCGCGCGCAAGCTCCTCGATCTCGTCGACGACCTCGCAGCCGCCGTAGTAGCGCTTGCCCGGGTAACCCTCGGCGTACTTGTTCGTCGGCACCGAGCCGACGGCCTCGAGCACGCTCGGCCAGGTGAAGTTCTCCGACGCGATCAGCTCGATCTGGCCGCGCTGCCGCTCGAGCTCACGACCGAGCAGCGCAGCGATCTCGGGGTCGATCTCCGCGAGCCCCGCGGTCTTCAGACTCTCGAATGTCGCTTCCTGGACGGCCATCCTCAGCTCCTTCTCCGGGTCCGACTGATCGTACTGCCCGAGCCAGAAGGCGCGTCAGGCTCAGCAGCGCCTCTCAAGCAGCGAGCGCCGCGCGCACACGTGCGAGCGCGTCGGAGCCCGGCGCCGCACCTTCGCGGAGGACCCGCGGTTCGACGCCGGTGAAATCGATCACCGTCGACGGCACTCCGGGCAGCCGGCCGATGTCGAGCACGGCCGAACAGCCGTTGCGGATCCGAACCGGAACGTCCTCGGTCCTCCCGGGGTCGGGCCCACCCGGATCGTTCGCGCTCGTCGCGAGCACACAGCCGACCGCGTCGAGCACGCACCTCGCCGCGGCCGACAGCACGGGGACTCGCACGCCGATCACGTCGGGCCGTGTGCCCGCGAGCCAGGGGAACCGCTGGGCTGGATTCGCGAGGATGAGCGTGAAGGGCCCGGGCAGGAGCGCCTGCGCGATCACGGCGTCTCGTCCGCCCAGTTCGGGCAGGCACTCGACGAGCGCCTCGATGCTGCCCGCGAGCAACGCACTCGGCTGCGACGGATCGCGTCCCTTCAGCCGGTAGAGGCGCGCGGTGGACGCCTCGTTGTGAGCCGACGTCGCAAGCCCGTAGACGGTGTCGGTCGGGATCAGCACCGGCTCGCCGGCCCTAATCGCCTCGATCACCCGCTGGATGTCGGCTTCGAACTCCACCGTGCCTCCACGACCCGCTGCCTCTCCGCCAGATCGCTCGTGATGCTAACCGCCGCATAACCGAGCGACTCGAGCAGATCTCCCACGGCGCCCGCGTGGCGCTCGTGCACCTCGAGCACGAGCCACCCGTCGAGCACGCGCATCGCGTCTCGCGCGACGCGCTCGGTCTGCCCTTCGTCGAGCAGTGCGGCGCGCGGCTCCCACTCCCTCACCTCCGGCTCGAGGGAGTCGATCTCTCCAGGCTCGACGTAGGGCGGGTTCGAGACGACGAGGTCGAACGGGCCGTCGACACCGGCCAGCAGGTCGGTCTCGACGAGCCGTATGTCGAGCGATGTGAGCTCGGCGTTCTCGCGCGCAAGCGCGAGTGCGCCGGCCGAGCTGTCGGTGGCAGTCACACGCGCCCCGTCCAACTCATTCGCGAGCGCAAGCGCGATCGCACCGGTACCGGTGCCGACGTCGAGAACGCGTGGAGACTCGACGCCCGCGAGCAGCGCCAGACAGCGCTCGACGACGACCTCGGTCTCCGGCCTCGGCACGAGAGCGCGGCGGTCGGTCTTCAGCGTCAGCCGCCGGAACCCCCAGTCACCGAGCACGTAGGCGAGCGGCTCACGCCGGCCGCGCCGCTGCACGAGCTCACGGGCTCCGCTGCGCTCCGCCGCGGTCAGCGGCCGATCATGCTGTGTGTAGAGCTCGATCCGCGACAGACCGAGCGCGTGGGCGAGCAGTCGCTCGGCGTCCAGGCGAGCGTTTTCGACGCCACGGCCTGCCAGGTACTCGGTCGCTCCGGCGAGAACCTCGCCGATCGTCACCGCTCGAGAGCGCGTCGCTGCTCGTCCGCGGTCAATGCGTCGGTGAAATCGTCGAGAGCGCCGCCGAGCACCTGTTCGAGCGGAACGTTCAGCTTGACGCGATGATCGGTGACGCGGCTCTGCGGGAAGTTGTACGTGCGGATCTTCTCCGCGCGTGCGCCCGTGCCGACCTGCGCACTCCGTGTGGCGGCCTGCTCAGCAGCTTTGCGTTCGCGCTCTGCCTCGTAGATGCGCGCCCGCAGCACGCGCATCGCCTTCTCGCGGTTCTGCAGCTGCGAACGCTCGTCCTGCATTGCGACGACGATGCCCGTCGGGACGTGCGTGATGCGCACTGCCGAATCCGTGGTGTTGACGGACTGACCGCCCGGGCCGGACGAGCGAAAGACGTCGATCTTCAGGTCGCTCTCCTCGATCTCGACGTCCATGTCCTCCGCCTCGGGCATCACGGCAACCGTTGCCGTCGACGTGTGGATGCGCCCCTGCGACTCGGTCTCGGGCACGCGCTGCACCCGATGGGTGCCACCCTCGAACTTGAACACGGAGTAGGCGCCGTCGCCCTTGATCGCGAACGTCGCCTCCTTGATGCCGCCTGCGTCGCTCGGCGTCACCTCGATCTCTTCCCATCGGAAGCCGCGCTTCTCCGCGTAGCGCTGCAGCAGCTTCGCGAGGTCGCCGGCCCACAGCTTCCCTTCGTCGCCGCCCTCGCCCCCGCGGATCTCGACGATCACGTCCTTGTCGTCGGCCGGGTCGCGCTCGGCGAGCGCGACCTTCAGCTCCAGCTCGAGCCGCGCGACGTCCTCCTCGTAGCCGCCCGCCATCTCGGCGAGCTCGGCGTCGCCACGGGCTGCTTCGAGGTCGGCCCTGGCTTGCTTCCACTGCTGCGCGAGCTTCCACGGCCCCTCGAGCTCCTTCAGCCGGCGACCGACGTCCGCCGCCTCGCGGTGATCGTTGTACACGGCGGGGTCCGACAGCCGCGCCTGGGCTTCGGCATAGGAACGGTCGAGCTCCGCCACCAGATCATCGAGCGCCGCCATTGCCGCGAGGGTAGCTAGGCCATCACCTCGATGCGGTTGTCGGCGGGCCCTTTGCGGCCCTCGAGATCGAGTACCTCCCGCAAGGCGCGAATCGAGACCTCGAGCTGGTCGAGCGTCGGCTCGCGGGTCGTCAGGCGCTGAAGCCAGAGCCCTGGTGCGAGCAGCGTCATCAGGATGCGGTTGTCGGAGTGCTTGCCGGCGAAGCGGATCAGCTCGTAGGCGATGCCTGCGATCACCGGCAGCAGCACGATGCGGCTGACGATCAGCCAGTACCACGGCGGCCGGCCGAGCAGCGCGTAGACGAAGACCCCGACGACCATCACCCACAGCAGAAACGCGGTGCCGCAACGCGGGTGGATCAAGGAGTAGCGCTGCGCGACCTCCGGCGTCAGCTCGTCGCCGGCCTCGTAGGCGTTGATCGCCTTGTGCTCGGCGGCGTGGTACTGGAAGACGCGGCGGAGCGACGGGATGAAACTGAGCACGGTCAGGTAGAGAACGAAGACGCAAACGCGCACGCCACCCTCGACGAGCACGAACCATCCACCGTTCGAGATCGGCAGCAGGTCGGTGAGCAGTGCGGGCCCGACCTTGAAGATCATCACCGCGAAGCCGATCGCGACGAGGAAGGCGAATGCGAGCGCCCAGCGGCCGAGCTCGGCAGGCTCCCCATCGCCCTCTGCTTCTTCGGCAGCGGCGTAGTTCGCAGACACGCTGAGCGCGCGAAAGCCAATTGCGAGGCTCTCTCCGAGTGCGACGACACCGCGCACGATCGGCAGGCGCAGAGCCCAGTGACGGGCTGCGAGCGGGTCGATCTCCTTCGCGACATGCGCGATCTCTCCGTCGGGCTTGCGCACGGCGACCGCCCAGTTGCGCGGTCCGCGCATCATTACGCCCTCGAGGACGGCCTGGCCTCCGATGGCCTGCGACATGGAGCTACGCGGACGAGCGCGCGGCGCGCTCGGCCTTCTCGAGCCGCTTCTGGAAGCGCTCGACGCGCCCGCCGCTGTCGATTAGCTTCTGCTTGCCCGTATAGAACGGGTGGCAATGCGAGCAGACTTCGACGTGCAGTTCGGGCTTCGTGGAACGCGTGGTGAACGTGTTCCCGCAACCGCAGTGCACAGTCGAGAGGACGTACTCGGGATGAATGTCAGCCTTCATGGCCGGGCCAGGATAGCAGCGGCGGTTTGGGTGGCGACGTTGCCGCCGGAGACCACGACGACCGGTCGGGCGGCGTCGATCTTGCCGCTCAGCCAGGCTGCGGCGGCCACTGCGCCGGCCGGCTCGCACGCGAGTTTGGCGCGTCCGTAGACGAACCGAAACGCTGATTCGATCTCTTCCTCCGAGACGAGCACGCGCTCGATCCCGGCGCAGATCTCGAGCGGCAGCCGGCCCGCGAACGGGGCGTTCAGGCCGTCGGCGATCGAGGTCGGGGTGACCGGCACCGGCTCGCCTGCGGCCAGTCCTTCGTGGAGTGCCCGGCTCCCCTCGGGCTCGACGGCGATCACCCGCATCCGACCTGCAAGCGCAGTCTGGATGCCGGAGATCAGCCCGCCGCCGCCGACCGGGACGATCACGGCGTCGGCGTCCGCGGCATCCTCCTCGATCTCGAGCCCGACGGTGCCGGCGCCCGCGATCACGACCGGATCGTCGAATGGATGCACGAGCGTGCGTCCGGTCTCTGCAATCAGGTCGTCGAGACGCGCGAAGGCAGCGGCGGGATCGGTCGCGAGGAGGTCGACAGTCGCGCCGTAGCCGCGCGTGGCCGCGATTTTCTGCTCCGACGCGCCTTGCCACATCACGACAAGCGCATCGATGCCCTCCAGGGCAGCGGCGAACGCGACCGCCTGCGCGTGGTTGCCCGCGCTGATTGCAATCACACCACTGCGCTTCTCTGCGTCGTTCAGCCAGCTGATCTTGTTGAGCGCGCCGCGCGCCTTGAACGAACCGGTGCGCTGGAAGAGCTCGCACTTCAGGCGAGCGCCGATCGTCCGGCTCGAGAGAAGTGGAGTGCGCAGCAGCCGGTCGCCGATCGTCTCCCGCGCGCGTTCGACGTCGAGGCGGGTCGGCTTCACCGTTGGATCGTACGTTGGCGAACGGCTTCGAACAGCAGCACCGCTGAGGCCGCGCTCGCGTTCAGCGAATCGGCGGAGCCTCCGCGCATCGGGATCGCCACGGTCTCGTCGGCGATCGCGACCCATGCCGCGTCGAGCCCCACGTCTTCGGCGCCGATCAGCAGCGCGACCGGTCTTGTCAGGTCGACTTCGACATACGTGCGCGGCGACTCGACCACGGCTGCGAGCTTCGCCTGCTTCAGGTCGTCGACGTCGTCACGGGTCACCTCGACGATCGGGAGTGAGAAGACTGCGCCGGTCGAGGCCCGAATCGCGTTCGGATTCCAGGGGTCGGCCCTGGCGTCGGCGACCAGCAGTGCGTCAGCGCCGGCAGCGTCTGCCGAGCGTGCCATCGCACCGAGATTGCCCGGCTTCTCGATCCCGACGGCGACGATCAGGAGCGTCGCTGTGGGCGGCAGCTCTCGTTGCGGAGCCTCGACGATCGCGATCACGCCTTCTGGTTCGGAGCGATAGCTCATCGCGCGCAACACGCGTTCGCTCACCTCCTCGCCGCTCCCCCACGCGATCAACTCGGGCGCGAAGTAGGTCGAGACGAGTGTGAGCCCAGCGGCGCGCGCGCGTTCGACCTCGCGCAGGCCCTCGGCGATGAAGAGGCCGGAGCGCCTGCGCTCACGCCCCTTGCGGAGCCGCGCCACCTCCTTCACGCGCGGATTGTCGAGCGACGTGATCACGGCAGCATCTTGCATTCGAACGAGAACCGCCGCGCCCCCGAGCCCATACCGCCCTCCGGTCCGCCCTCCCCTGGCCCCCCTCAGCCACGTCTGGCGGCAGCCTACGTCACACGGGTGTCACATCTTCGTGTCGAATTTCACCCCGCGCTCGTTCGACTCGCCGGCCGTCCGTACTGTTGTCTCAATGGGATACACCCCTCGAGACGAGACCCCCGGCGTCCATCACGTGACGTGCCGTGGCAACAACAAACGAATCATCTTCGTCGACGATCGGGATCGTCTCGATTTCCTGATGCGGCTGTCGCGCGTTGCGAGACGGTTCGGGTGGAAGATCGTCGCCTATTGCCTGATGGACAACCACTACCACCTCGTAATCGAGATCGACGAGCGGGGAATGTCGGATGGCTTCTGCGAGCTCCATACGGGCTACGCAACAGAGTTCAACTACCGACACGGGCGCATCAACCACCTCTTCGGTAGGCGCTACTGGAACAAACGGCTCAAGACCGACGCAGACGTCCTGACGGCGTGCCGCTACGTCTTGCTGAACCCGGTGCGGGCCGGACTCACGAAGGCGCCCGACCATTGGGAGTGGAGCAGCTATCGAGCGACCATCGGTGCGGCACTCGCGCATGTTCCACTCGCACGGGACCAACTACTGCGCCACTTCGGACGTGATCCGAAGCGCGCGATCGAACGGTTCCGCGACTTCGTCGCACCCGCTGTCCAGATGAGGCATGACCGGCGGCAGCCTCCGTGAAGTGAGGCGCGCGCGGGGGTTACGTAAGTGTGTACTCGGGGCCGCTGCCGCCTTCGGGCGGGGTCAAGCGGCCGCCTTTGGCGGTGATCGCTCCGCACTGCACGCAGTTCGACGGGGCGAGCTGTACCTCGACGGTTCCGGCGCCGTCCTCGGCGCCCACCTCGTAGACCTGCGCCGGGCACATTCTCACCCACATCTCTGCAAGTTCGCGCGGCACGTTCGTCTGCACGCGAATGTGACTCGGCTGGTCATCGCGTGTGCGGTTGCCCGAGGCGAAGACACTCGAGAGCTTGTCGAATGTGAGCTGACCGTCAGCCACGGGATACGACGCCGCGCGGTCGGTCCTGATCAACGCCTGCCCCGCGTCGCGCTCGGTGTCTGCGTTGCCCGGCGGGAACTTCCCCTTCGTCGCCGTCATCGCGGTTGCCATCGCCCCGCCCACGTAGAAACCGCGGCCGAACGCCTGGCGCATGTTCCGCACCTCCTGCAAGTCGCTCCAGACGAACGACTCGCGCAACGCGTCGTCGTAGCTTGCGAGCGCCGTGCGCTGCGACGCGCCCCGCTCGAGTGTGCGCCACGCGGCCTCGGCGGCGAGCCGGCCCGACTCGATCGCGTAAAGAATGCCATTGAGCGCGGGGACGTTGACGAGCCCGACGCCGTCGCCGGTCAGCAGCAGCCCCGGCGCATGGAACCGCTTCGGCAGGGCGACGAACCCACCCTCGGGAATCGTCTTTGCGCCCCACTGCACCCGCTCGCCGCCTTCGAGGAGCTTGCGGATGCGCGGGTGCGTCTTCAACTCCTGCAGGAGGTCGTGCACCGAAAGCTCTGCGTCGGTGTAGTCGAGACCGACGACGAGTCCGATCGTGAGCATGTCGTCGCCCATCGGATAGACGAACGATCCGCCGAACTCGCGGTACTTCGAACCGGGGCGGAGCGGCCAGCCCATCGTGTGCACCACCTGGCGCAACGGCTTCGGAACCTTCCAGACCTCCTTGACGCCGAGCGCCCACACCTGCGGGCTCTCAGCGCGCAGGCCGAAGTGTTCGAGCGCGGCACCGGTCAGGTGGCCCTGCGTTCCCTCCGACAGGATCGTCACGCGCGCCGTGATGTCCGAGCCGGGCTCGAAGTTCGAAAGCTCCTCTCCGCTCCGCCCGCGTCCTCGATCGCCCGTCCGCACGCCGAGCACGCGCCCGCCGTCGACGAGGAGCTTCTCGGCCGCAGTCTCGGGGAGGATCGTGGCGCCGAGCGTCTCCGCCTCGTCGGCGAGAAACTTCCCGAGCTTCGACAGCGAGACGATGAGGTTGCGGTGATTGACCATCGTTGGCGGCGTCGGGATACGCAGCGCGTGCTTCTTCGTCATGAAGAGGACAGACTCGCCGTGCACCTCGCCGTAGAACGGCAGCTCGTCGATCCGCTTGCGCCCCTTGAAGAGGCGCCGCAGCCCGCGCGGATTGACGACGGCGCCCGAGAGGAGATGCGAACCGGGTGCCTTGCCCTTCTCGAGCACCGCCACCGGCACGTCACCGAGCCGCTCGCCGACCTCAGGGTTCTCCTCGATCAGCTGCCCGAGCCGGATTGCAGCTGCGAGACCTGCGGGCCCAGCCCCGACGATCAGGAACCCGACCTCGATGCGCTCGTCGACCGGGTCGCTCGGCGCCTGAATCGCCTCGGCAGGCGACCACGGCGGCGGGTAGTCCGAGGGCCTGATCCTCACGATGTACGTGCGCGGACGAGCTCGGCCAGCTTCGGCACGATCTCGTGCAGGTCGCCGACGACGCCGAAGTCGGAGAACTCGAAGATCGGTGCGTTCGGGTCCTTATTGATCGCGACGATCACGTTCGAGCCTTGCATGCCGACCTTGTGCTGGATCGCACCGGAGATCCCGAGCGCGACGTACAACTTCGGCGACACCGTCTTGCCCGTCTGCCCGACCTGCGCCGAGTACGGGTACCAGCCCGCATCGACGACCGCGCGCGTCGCCGCGACGGCACCGCCGAGCGCCTGAGCGAGCTCTTCTGCGAGGGCGAACTTCTCCGGCTCTCCGAGCCCGCGGCCGCAGGCGACGATCACGTCGGCATCCTCGATCGACGGCCCCTGCTGCTCGGCATGCGCCTGCTCCACCATCTCCGCCTGCGTCGAAAAATCTTCGAGCTCGACCGCGGCGTCTTTGACCTCGGCGGTGCCGCCCGTCTCGCTCGCATCGAGCGCACCGGCGCGAAAGATCCCGAGCTTCACGTCACTCGACCAGCCGACGTCGACGATCACCGTGTCCTGCAGCTGGGGCGCCTTGCCGGAACCGTCGGCGGTGAGATCCGTGAGACCCCAGTTCAGCCCGGCGTCGAGCCGTACAGCGAGACCCGCTGCGACGTCCGCCGCGAGCACCGATTGCGCAAACAACATAGTGTCGAAGCCCTCGTCGCGGATCAATCTCGCGAGCACGTCGACGCGCGGCTGCGGCAGCGGCGCATCGAGCCGCTCGTCGTCTGCGACCCAGACCGTTCCGGCGCCGTAGTTGCCTCCTTGCTCGGCGATCCCGCGCACACCGGATCCGACGAGCACCCCGGCGACGTCGGCGGCACCGGCCGTCTGCACAGCCTTCGTGAGCACCCCGAGCGCGCCCTTCGCGATCGAGCCCTCGTGATGTTCGAGGAAGACAAGTGTCTTCGCCATCAGATCAACCGCTTCCCGGCGAGGAACTCGACGATCTGCTCGGCGCCCGTCCCGTCGTCCTCGATCTTGCGCGCCTCACCGCGTGGCGGTGGCGGGCTGAGCGAAACGACCGTCGTGCCCGCGCCGTTCGCACCGCCGACATCTGCGGCGGAGAGCACAGCTTGCGGCTTCTTCTTCGCGCCCATGATCCCCTTCAACGACGGATAGCGCGGTGTGTTGATCGAGTCGGCAACGGCGACGACCGCGGGCAGCGGTGCGCTGATCGTGTCGTAGCCGTACTCGGTCTGGCGCTTACCCGTCAGTGAGCCGCCCTCGACCGTGAGCTCGCTGACCTGTGAGACAACCGGCCTGCGCAGGCGCTCGGCGACGGCGGCCCAGAGACACGCACCACCACCGTCGGCCGACTGCTGACCGAACAGCACGAGGTCGGCGCCCTCTTGCTCGAGCGCGCCGGCGAGCGCCTTCGCGGTCCCGAGCAGATCGGAGCCCTCGAGCGACGCGTCGGAGACGAGGACTGCGCGATCCGCGCCCATTGCGAGCGCCTTGCGCAGCGCATCCATCGCGCGCTCCGGCCCCATCGAGACGACGACCACTTCTCCGTCGCCGGCCGCGTCCTTCAACTTCAAGGCCTCCTCGATCGGATAGGTGTCCCACTCGGAGATCGTCAGCTCGCCGGAGCGGTCGAGACGATTCGTCGATGGTTCGATGCGACGGCCTGCGGCCGCGTCCGGAACTGCTTTCACACAAACGGCGATCTTCATGCGGGCGTGACTCTATCCACGACACGCGAGTTGGCATCGGCCGAACAGACCGCTACCGTGCGCGAATGCGGCGCTCGCTCCTGCACTTCGCCGTCATCCTTTGCGCAGGCGCTTGTGCCACGTCGGTGGGCGCCGCCCGGGGCGCCGTCCCGCCGCTGATCTTCCCGGTCGCCGGAGCCGTCAACTATTACGACGACTTCGGAGAGCCCCGCGGCGCACTCACGCACCAGGGCAACGATCTGGTCGGCGACAGGCGCGCACCGGTCGTCGCGGTGGAAGACGGCACGATCGAGTACTGGACGACCTCGGCGAGCGCCGGCTGCATGCTCTACCTCAACGGGGCGAGCGGGACGATGTACGAGTACATCCACCTGAACAACGACCTGACCGTCAAGAACGACAACAGAGGAACGTGCGTGCAAGGGGTCTCCTACTCGGTCCCGAACGGCGCCAAGGTCGCCGCCGGCCAGCAGATCGGTTACCTCGGCGACTCCGGTGACGCGAACGGCATTCACCCACATCTCCATTTCGAGGTGCACCCCAACGGCAAGGTCGCGGTCAGCCCGTACCGGTACCTGAAGAAAGCGTCACACCTGCTCGTCGTCGCGCCGCCCGCCGGCACGATGTTCACGTTGAAGCTGACCGGCACCGTCGTCTCGGCGGACACGGGTCAGGTATCGATCGCGGTGCAGACACTCGCCGCCTGGCCGTCTCACCTCAAGCAGACGAAGCTGAACCGCACGCTCGTCCTGACCCTTCCGACCGGCGTGCCGACGGCCGGTGCGATGACCTACGACGTGGGCGAGAAGATCACCGCCTGGACGCTGCCCGCGCCGGGCACGATCGAAGCGATCACCGGACAGCCCGGAGCGATCACGCTCGACCGCGCGTTGCCCCGCTAGCTCAGACAGCGACGACGCGCGAACGCAGGAAGTCGACGATCTCACTCGTCGGTGCACCCGGGGTGAACACCGCGGCAACTCCCTGCTTCTTCAGTTCGATCACGTCGTCATTCGGGATCGTCCCGCCGACGACGACGAGCAGATCCTCGGCTCCCTGCGCGCGCAGCAACTCCATGATGCGCGGCACGAGCGTCATGTGCGCGCCGGAGAGAATCGAGATGCCGACCGCGTCCGCGTCTTCCTGGATCGCTGTCTCGACGATCTGCTCAGGTGTCTGGTGCAGACCGGTGTAGATGACTTCCATGCCCGCGTCACGGAGGGCCCGTGCGATGATCTTCGCACCCCGGTCGTGACCGTCGAGGCCGGGCTTGGCGATCACGACTCTGATCTTCGCTGCCACGGTGGCTCAGTATAGGAAGGTCTTCGACCTGGCCGGTCTACGACTGGCTCGACGTCGAGCTGTAACGGAGCGCCTTCGCGTACCGCTTTGCTGCGCGGCGCGAGTTGACCGTCGAACGGAGAGCGAAACCGATCATCGACATGATCAACAGCGCGAACGCCGAGAGCGGCGCAAGCAGCCACTTCGCCGAGAGCGGCGCCTTCGCCAGCTTCGGCGGCGGCAGCTGGGCGATGCTCCTCACCTGACGGGCCCCGCCGATGCCCTTCGGCACCCACGACGCGACGAGCCAGCTGTGCTGATGCCCCTTGTAGCGCTTGAACTCGATCGTGAACGTCTTGCCCGCCCAGTCGCTGTTCCGGGCGCCGACAACGCCGATGTCCATTGCCACGTCGTCCCGGTAGGCGTAGAGGACGGACCAGGTCGCGATCCCGACCGCCGGGAACGGGATCACATTGTTGAAGCCCGTGTCCCATGACTTGCGGGTTTGCCCGGCGCGCATCTCGGGGCCGAGCATCTGCCAGGCGCTGTCGAGGTGCTTGCGCGCGACGGCGGTCTTGATGAAGCGCGTCGCCGTGGCGATCAACTGCTGCCGGTCACTGCCGGTGAGCCGCATGTGCGGTGGTTCATGGTAGACCAACGCCGGCTGGTCGACGACGGGCGTCGCATTCGACTGCCCGGTGTTCCCGACCACGATCGCGCCGCCGACCGCGATGCCGGCCAGGCCAAGGCCGCCGGCGATCCAGAGCAAACGGCGGCGGAAGCGGGGCGACGACAGGCGACCTTTCATTGCCCCGCGAGCCTCGTCTCCCCCTGCGGCGCCTCTAGCCGCCTGCGCCGTTGCTTGACGAGCCGTTGCTCGGCACCGGCGGGGTCGACCGCGGCGCCCACGAGTTGACGAGCCACTTGCCGTTCCGCTTGACGAGATCCATCAGGAAGAGCGCACTCTGCACCTTCGCGCCCGCCTTCGGCAGCAGCGCGACCTCGATCTGCGCCTCCTTCGGGTACGAGAAGTCGATCTTCATCGGCGCGTACTTGACCGAATCGACTGGATACGGGATCACCGCGATGTTGCCGGTGCGCCATGACTTCAACGACTGGCCCTGACGGATCTCGTTGGTGACGAGCGTGTAGGCCTGATCGAGATGCTTCCGCGCGACCGCCGTCTCGATGAAGCGCCTCGCAACCTGCGTCGCGCCGGGTGCCAGCTTGGTGGTCGACGGAACCGCGGAGCGGTCGTCGGCGGGCTTGTTCGTGAGCGGTGTCGCCGTCGAGTGACCGGTGTTCGAGTACTTCCAGCCGAGCAGCCCGATCAGCGCGCCGACGGCCACGACCCCGGCGATCCAGGGAAGGGCTCGTTGCCAGGCGGGCTTGTGACCCGACTCGCGCTGCTCGATCGCGGAATCGACGCTCATGCTCACGTCAGAGTAGACGCACCTCCACCCGGCTCGTTAGGGCGGATCTGTTGAGTGACTGTTAACGAACCACTAGAACACCGGGGTTTCGCGCCAGATGCCCCAGATCTCGCGGAACGCATCGCACATTTCGCCCATCGTCACGTCGGCGCGGGCCGCGTCGATGATCGGGTGCATCAGGTTGCGGTCTGGATGAGCGGCGTCGGCTTTCAGGCGGGCGAGTGCCTGCTCGGCGGCGGCCGGGTCGCGGCGCGCGCGCAGTGCCTGGACACGGTCGATCTGCTGCTGCTCCAGCTGCGGGTCGACCTTGAGGATCGGAATCTGCTGCTCGTCGTCGATTGCGTACTTGTTCACCCCGACGACGATCCGCTGGGATGACTCGACCTCGGTTTGGTAGCGGAACGACGACTCGGCGATCTCGCGCTGGAAGAAGTTCTCCTTGATCGCAGCCACAACACCGCCGAGCTGGTCGATCCGTTCGAAGTAGTCGTAGGCCTGCCGCTCGAGCTCGTTCGTCAGATGCTCGACGTAGTAGGAGCCGCCGAGCGGATCGATCGTGTTCACGACACCGGTCTCGTGCGCGATCACCTGTTGAGTCCGCAACGCGATCCGCACCGCATCCTCGGTCGGCAGCGCCAGGGCCTCGTCGTAGGAGTTCGTGTGCAGAGACTGCGTGCCGCCCAGCACCGCGGCCATCGCCTCGATCGCCGTCCGGACGATGTTCACTTCCGGCTGCTGCGCCGTCAGCGACACACCGGCCGTCTGGGTGTGGAAGCGCATCAGCCACGACTTCGGATCCTTGGCGCCGAAGCGCTCCCGCATCACCTTCGCCCAGATCCGGCGTGCCGCACGGTACTTCGCAATCTCCTCGAAGAAATCGAGGTGCGCATTGAAGAAGAACGACAACCTGGGTGCGAAGTCGTCGACGTCGAGGCCGCGCTCGATCGCCCACTCGACATAGGTGAACCCGTCAGCCAACGTGAAGGCAAGCTCCTGCGCGGCCGTCGAGCCGGCCTCGCGAATGTGGTAGCCCGAGATCGAGATCGGATGCCAGAGGGGCATCTCCTGCGAGCAGAACTCGACCATGTCCGTGACCAGGCGCATGCTCGGCTCGGGCGGGAAGATGTACTCCTTCTGCGCGATGTACTCCTTCAAGATGTCGGTCTGGATCGTCCCGCGGAGCTGATCGCGCGAGACGCCCTGCCCCTCACCGACGCAGAGGTAGAACGCGAGCAAGATCGCCGCCGGCGAGTTGATCGTCATCGACGTCGATACCTCGCCGAGCGGAATGCCGGAGAAGAGCGTCTCCATGTCCTCGAGCGAGTCGATCGCCACACCCTCCCGCCCGACCTCGCCGAGCGAACGGGAATGGTCCGAGTCGTAGCCCATCAAGCTCGGCATGTCGAACGCTGTCGAGAGCCCCGTCTGACCATGCTCCAGCAGATACCGGAACCGCTCGTTCGTCTCCTGGGCTGTCCCGAACCCCGCGAACTGCCGCATCGTCCACAACCGACCCCGATACATCGACGGGTACACCCCTCGCGTGTAGGGAAACGCACCCGGATACCCCAGATCCCGGTCGTGATCGACCTCCACCGACTCCGGCGTGTACAGAGGCTCGTTCTCCACTCCCGACATCGTCGAGAACAGCTCACCCTGTCGCTCGGGCGCGGCCGAGTAACGCTCCTCGCGCCACTCCTTCCCGGCGGTCGCTTCGCGGGGATCCTTCGTCGTCGCCATTCCCTGAAGTGTAGGCGCGCGTCCGCCTCGCAGCCATTAATCTCTACCTGAAGTAGAGCTTTAGCCTACGCTTTTGAACGATGCCGCCGCAGCGTCACCCCGCGAAACGCGGGCCTCACCCGGGCGGGGGATCTTCGGGATGAAAAGGGATTGAACCGCCCCAAACTCAACTCACCCGCCGCTGAGGCCGATATGACACGTCAGAAGGAATGCGCAGACCTGCGCAGCAACCACGATGGCGAGTTACGCGAATCTGCGGCTAGCGAACGGCCACCTTTCGGCCAACCTGGAAGCCCTCACGTGGGGTGTCTCCGCATGAGCGCCGTTCACGGCCGCCGCCCGCTCGCTCCGCACTGCCCCCGCCGGCGCCCCCTCCCCTGGGTTGGCGTCCTCCTGGTCGCCGTCACGTCGGCAGCTGCGGCCATCCTCCGCGGCTCAGCCGGCCGCGCCTCCCACGGTTCATCGTCACCCGCGCCCTGGGCCCACGCAATCCCGCCTCCCTCCTCGACCGTCGCTGGGACGACCTGACCCGGGTCTCGATCCGGCGAAACGGTGTCCGTGTACACCACGCAGGCCCCTCCGTCGCGCTCGCCGCGACCGGCGCGGATTCGGCGCCGTGGACCCGGCACACCTGGGGTGTCGAGCGCCAGAAGGCCTTCGGCCGGGAGGCGATTATCGTCGCCGCGCCGCGAACGGAGGAGTACCTGACCGTCGAGCGGCGGGTCGGCCCGAAGGTCTGGAGCTGGCGTCTCGAGGCCCGTCAGTCTAAACCTCTAGTCGAGCTTGATGGCAGCATCTCCTTCGTCCCAGCCGGCCGGCGCCGACGCCGGCATTCGCATCTTGCCGCCGGTCGTCTACCCGTCGGGGCGCAACGTACCCCGAGCGGATCGCACTGGGCGCTCGAGCGCCGCGGCAGCGGGACGTACCTCACCTTGCAGCTCGACGACCGAGCGCTGCCGACGCCCTACGTGATCGACCCGATTGCGATCGTCGGGGCGCCCGGGCAGACCGGCAACACGAAGACCGGCTCCCCGCTCACGATCAGCAAGCCAACGGGGCTCGCGACCGGGAACCTGCTGGTCGCCACGGTCTCGCTGCGCGACGCGACCGCCGCGCTCACTCCGCCCGCCGGGTGGACGTTGCTGACCTCGATCGCAACCTCCGGCGCAACAACGAAGCAGTTCGTCTACACGAAGGTGGCGACCGCCGGCGAGCCCGCCTCGTACACCCGGTCGTGGGCGAGAGGGAGCGGCGCGACCGACTCCACCGGCGTGATCCTCGCCTACTCCACAGCGAGCAACGTCTCGGTGATCGTTGTCGACGCCGACCTCTACGGCGTCACGCTCGTGCGTGATCTGCATACCGTGTTCCCGACGACCGCCGTGCTCGCGATCTCGAAGAGCCCGGCGAAGCTCGCGCGTCTCGCGCGTCTCGCGCGCCTCGGCGCGACCGCCGTGCCGTGGTCGACGCCGGCCGCACAGATCGCCGCGCTGATCCGGCGCCTCGTCAAGCGGTAGCGTCCACCTCTACGAACGCTCGCCGCCGGGCTTCCACAGCGGCTCGTTGCCGCCGGTGTTCGCCGCCCGGGCGAGAATGAAGAACAGGTCGCTGAGCCGGTTGAGGTAGACCATCGCGAGCGGGTTGAGGATGCGCTCCTCCGCACAGGCGAGCACGTCGCGCTCGGCGTGCCTGCAGGTCGAGCGCGCGATGTGCAGCCGGGCTGCGGCCTCAGAGCCTCCGGGCAGGATGAAGCTGCGGAGTTCGGAGAGCGGCGCGTTCGCCTCGTCGCAATCGTGCTCGAGCCGGTCGATCGACGCCTGCGTCACGCGCAGCTTCTCGTCGCCCTCGGCGAAGGGCACCGAGAGGTCGGCGCCCAGGTCGAAGAGCTCGTTCTGGATCCGCTCGAGCCGCGGGTCGCGCGCCTCGACCTGCGCCCACCCGAGCACCGAGTTCAGCTCGTCGACGGCGCCGTAGGCGCGGACGAGCGGGTCGAGCTTCGACACCCGCGAGCCGTCGCCGAGCGAGGTCAGCCCGGCGTCGCCGCCGCGTGTGTAGATCTTCGTGAGCCGAACCGGCTCGTCACGCTCGCGCGGCACGTTCCTGCTCTCCGAGGATCGCGCGGGCGATTACGAGCCGCTGGATCTCGCTCGTGCCCTCGTAGATCTCCGTGATCTTCGCGTCGCGGTAGTAGCGCTCGACCGGAAACTCCTTGGTGTAGCCGTAGCCGCCGAGCACCTGGATCGCCTCGGCCGTCTGGCGCCGCGCCATCTCGGATGCGAACAGCTTCGCCTTCGCGCCGGCCTCGGTGTGCGGGCGGCCGTTATCCTTCAACCAGGCTGCCTTGTGGACGAGCAGCCTGGCCGCGTCGATCTCCATCGACATGTTCGCGAGCTTGTGCTGGATCGCCTGGAAGTCTGCGATCCGGTGACCGAACGCCATGCGCTCCTTCGAGTAGCCGAGCGCGACGCCGTAGGCGGCCTGCGCGATGCCAACCGCCTGCGCCGCGATCCCGATCCGCCCGCCGTCGAGAGTCGCCATCGCAATCCGGAAGCCGTGATGTTCCTCCCCAAGCAACCGATCGGCCTCGACGAACGAATCGATCGAGATGTCATTCGTCACCGACGAGTTGAGGCCGAGCTTCTCCTCGGTGCGCGTGACCTCGATCTGGTCGCTGTCGACAATGAACGCGGAAATGCCGCGGCCGCTCTTCGAGGCTGCGTCCGTGCGCGCGAAGAACAGGATCGTGCCGCCGAACGCCGCGTTCGTGATCCACTGCTTGCCGCCCGTGACCTGCCAGCCGCCGTCGGCCGGCTCGGCACGCGTCGTCAGCGCGCCGGCGTCCGAGCCGGCACCCGGCTAGGTCAGCGCGAAGCAGCCGACTCCCTCGCCCCGCGCGAGCGGAGGCACGAACCGCGCACGCTGCTCGTGGGTACCGAACTGCAGGATCGGCAGCGTGCAGGCCGAGGTATGGACGGCGACCGTCACCCCCACGCCTGCGTCGGCGCGGGAGAGCTCCTCGAGCACGAGGATGTACGACAGGAAATCGGCGCCGGAGCCTGCGTACTCCTCCGGGACGCACACGCCCATCAGGCCGAGCTCACCCAGCTTGCCGAGCAGCTCGCGGGGAAATGCGTGCGCGCGGTCCCACGCAGCTGCGAACGGCTCGATCTCGGCCCGCGCGAAGTCGCGCGCGAGCGCCTGGATCTCTCGCTGTTCGGGCGTCAGCTCGAAGTCCACGACGGGCAGACTACTCGGATGAAGATGGCAGCCCTCCTCGTCGCGGTGCTTGCGCTCAGCGCCTGCGGCACGCACAAGACCGCCTCGCCGGAGGAAGTTGCCCGTAGCTGGAGCGCCGCGCTCGACCGAAACGACAACGAGGGGGCAGCGCGTCTGTTTGCCGACGGTGCGAGGATCGTGCAAAGCGGCGAGCTGACCTTCGGCAGCCATGCAGACGCGGTGCGCTGGAACGCGTCGCTGCCGTGCGGCGGGACGATCGTCAGCGTCTCGCCCCACGGGCACAGCGACGTGCTGATGGTCTTCACGCTGACTGAGCGCCCCGGGCACCGCTGCGATGGCCCCGGCAGCGAGGCGGCCGCGCTCTTCCGCGTGCGCGACGGCAAGATCGTGCTCTGGCACCAGACCGCCGTGCCGCCGACAAGCCCCGACGGCCAGGTGATCTGACCGCTACTTCGGTTCTGGCTCCAGCTTGTAGCCGACGCCGAAGCGCGTCTGGATGAACGAATGCTTCGTCGCCGGCCGGTCGATCTTCTGCCGAAGCCGCCGAACGAAGACGTCGACGGTCCGGTCGCGATGCGTCTCGCGCCTTCCCCACACCTTCTGCAGTAACTCGTCGCGCGTGACCACGCGCCCGCGGTCGAGTGCGAGTGTGTAGAGCAGCTTGAACTCCGTCGGCGTCAGCGATGCGCTCTTGCCGTCGACGAAAGCCTGCACCTCACGCGGATCGATGCGCAGCTCTTCGATCTCGATCGCGTCGCCGCGCTGCTCCTCGGCAGGACGGACCCCGCGGCGGGCGGCGGCGCCGACGCGGGCCACGAGCTCGCGCATCGAGAACGGCTTGACCAGGTAGTCGTCGGCGCCGATCTCCAGTGCGTGCACGCGGTCGTGCTCCGTGCCGCGCGCAGAGACGACGACGATCGGCGTACCGATCCCCTCGGCACGCGCCGTCTCGATCAGCTTCCAGCCGTCGAGCTCCGGCAGCATCAGGTCGAGCACGCAAACGTCCGGGTTCTCGTAGCGAAGCCGCGCCAGGCCCAGCTCACCCCGGCCGACGACGACCGGATCGAACCCGGCCGCAGAGAGGTGACGCGCCATGCCGTCCGCGATCACGTTGTCGTCTTCGACGATCAGCACCCGGGTCACGTCCCTACGATAGACCCGAGCCGGGTTCCGTCAGGGTTTCGGACTGGTGACGATGTGGTGAAACGCGAACACGACACCTACGACCGTAGCTTCGACGAGCTGCGCACGGGCTTCACCGCTGCGGTCTCGCACGAGTTGCGCACGCCGCTCGCGCGCATCCTGGTGCTCCTCGAGTCTGCCGGCCTGCCGGACGCCGACGTCCACGCGCTGATCGACCAGGCGCGCGCCGAGGTCGAAAACGCGGGCGCACTGATCGACGAGATCCTCTTCCTCTCGGAGCTCGAGAGCGGCAGGGAGGTCGTCTCCCTCGGCCAGACCCGTGCCTTGCCCGTCCTCCAGAGCGTCGTCGACGAGCTCGATGACGCGGCTGCGCGTGCCGGCGTGGAGCTCGTCGCGGAGGGTGACCAGGGTGTCGAGTTGCCCCTCCGCCCGCGGATGCTCCGCATGCTCGCAGAGAACCTGGCCGAGAACGCCGTGCGCTACGCAGGGCATGGCGCTCGCTGCACGCTGTCGATCCGACGCGCCGGGGACTTCGCGGTGCTCACCGTCGCCGACGACGGGAGCGGCGTCGACGCCCAGACGCTCGAGCGTCTTTTCGAGCGCTTCTACCGCGGTGACGCGGCGCGCACCTCGCGCGGAACCGGACTCGGCCTCGCAATCGTCAAGCACCTGGTGGCGGCCGCCGGGGGCGAGGTCGAGGCTGAAGGCTCGCGTGGCTACGGGCTGCGCGTCCGCGCGACGTTCCCGCTCTGAGGGCGCCCTTAGGGGGCGCCCTCGACGTCGTAGCGTCCTACTGGTGGATCGTCTTCAGCGTCTTCTCCGAAGCCGCGAGCACGTTCTTCGGCAGCGGCGCGAAGAGGAGGGCAGCCGTGAACTGCGACTTCTGGCCCTGCGTGAGCGCCCAGAAGATGAGCTTGCGCAGCTCAGCCGCATGCGAGGTCTGCTGCGGAACGATCACGTAGGTGTAGGTCGAAATCGGGTAGGCAAGCGGGTTCTTGGCCGACGCGTTGACGATGTGCATCTCGTTGTTCTTCGGCACCTTCGGGAACGCCGCCGCTGCTGCCTGGATGCGGCGGAGACTCGGGTAGAGGAACTTGCCGGCGTTGTTGCGAACAGCTGCGAACCGGATGTGGTTCTTCAGCGCGTACGCAACGTCGACGTAGGTGATCGCACCGTCGGTGCGCGTCGTCACGCCAGCGACACCCGACGAGCCCTTGGCACCGACTCCGGCCGGGAATTGCACCGATGTCGAGTTGCCGACCTTAGAGCGCCACTCGGGCGAGACGCCGGAGAGGTAGTCGGTGAAGTTGTAGGTCGTGCCCGACCCGTCCGAGCGGTAGACCGGCGTGATCTTCAGGTTCGGCATGGTTGCGCCTGCGTTGAGCTTCGCGATCGCCGGGTCATTCCAGTTCGTGATGTGACCGAGGAAGATGTTCGCGATCACGGCGCCGTTCAGCTTCAGGTGCACGGGTGCGCCCGGGACGTTGTAGGCGATCGACGTGGCAGACAGCGCCCACGGGATCTGCACGCAGCCCTTGCAGGCTGTTGCCTGATCGGGGGTCAGCGGTGCGTCCGAGGCGCCGAAGTCGACCTGCTTGTTCGTTACGGCGGCGATTCCGGCACCCGAACCCACCGCGCTGTATTGCAGCGAGTACCCGAACGCGGACCCGAGAGCCGGCGTCCAGACAGAGACGAGCGGCGCGACGAAGGTACTGCCGGCGCCCGTGATCGTGGTGTCCTTGCTGGTAGCGGTCGCGGCAGTTGCAGCGACGAGTGCGGCAACAACGGCCGCAAGCATGATCGACAGTGTTTTGTTCATGCGGCCAATGTGCCGTCTCTCCTCCCCGCCGTGGGCTGACGGGGTGTTACCGGGGTGTGACGGTCCGGTGACGAGAGGTCTACTAGCTATCTGGAGCCGAGCTTTCGGCGCGAG
>JBBQQI010000017.1:0-35758 GCA_038216085.1 Gaiellales bacterium
GCCCGCGCTCGTCGAGTTGCTGCCAGAGACGAAGCGCGCCGAGCCAGCCGTCCTTGTCGTGGACGGCCGTGACGCCACGCGCGTTCGCGAGTCTCACGCCGACACGCATCGCGTCTAGGTACTCGTCGTCGGGCCACACCATGTAGCGCTCCTTGAACCGCCACGCGGCCTCTTCGCGCAGGACGCCGGTCGGCTCGCTGTTCGCGTCGCGCTCGACGACGCAGCCGTCGAAGACGAGGTAGCCGCCCGCGACTGCGAGCGCGGCGGAGTTGAGCCAGATCGAGTGGTAATCCTTCGCGATCAGCGCCGCGGGACGTGCGCCGGTGATCGGGTCGAGATCCTGCCGTGTCGGCTCGCGCTGGGGCTGCCAGTCGCCGCTGCGCCAGCCGTACCCGCGCAGCCACCGGCCTTCCGCAGGCTCCCCCGCCGCGCGCAACCGGGCGAGTGTCTCGTCGAGCGACGCACTGCCGTCGAGGTTGATCTCGTTCTGCGCCATCGCCCACGTGGGAAAGTGCACGTGCGCGTCCGAGAAGCCCGGGAGGACGACGCGCCCGCCGAGGTCGAGCACCTCCGGTGATGCGAGCGCCGTCTCGTGCACGCCGACGCCGCCCGCGATCAGGTCGCCTGCGATTGCGAGCGCCCGCTGCGTCGGCACCTGGGGATCGAGCGTGCGAATCAGGCCGTTTGCGAGGATCACGTGTGGCAGAATCTACGCGCGTTGTTCGACCGCGTGACGATCCGGGCGGCGGCTTCATCCTCGACCCCGACGGCCACAACGTCGAAGCGGTCTGCCACAACCGCTGACTCAGGCACGATTTGCCGCGATGGCGACTCCCGTCGAGGAACGCAAGCAGCCGGCCGACCGCGCGACCGCTCGCTTGCCCGAGCACGACTTCGACGCGATCGTGCTCGTCTCGTTTGGCGGACCGGAAGGAATGGACGACGTGTTGCCGTTCCTCGAGAACGTGACACGGGGCCGGAACGTCCCGCGCGAGCGACTGCTCGAGGTCGCGCAGCACTACGAGCTGTTCGGTGGCGTCAGCCCGATCAACGAGCAGAACCGAGCGCTGATCGGTGCATTGGAGCTCGAGCTGCGCGCACACGGCGTCGACCTGCCCATCTACTTTGGCAACCGCAACTGGCACCCGTTCCTCACCGACACGATGCGGCAGATGGAAGCGGATGGCGTCCGGCGCGCCCTCGCGGTCTTCACGTCGGCGTTCAGCTCGTACTCCGGGTGCCGCCAGTACCGCGAGGATCTCTTCAACGCTCAGCAGGCGGTCGGGCCGACAGCGCCCGAGGTGCCGCGCGTGCGGATGTTCTTCAATCACCCGGGGTTCATCGAGGCGAACGTCGCCCGTGTGCGCGAGGCGCTCTTGCAGGTGCCGGCGGGTGCGCACATCGCCTTCACCGCGCACTCGATCCCGGAGGCGATGGCAGCCAACTGCGCCTACGAGGCCCAGCTCGCCGAGGCGGCGCGCCTCGTCGCAGAGGCGGTTGAGGCGCAGGACTGGGCCGTCGTCTACCAGAGCCGCAGCGGCCCGCCGCAGGTGCCCTGGCTCGAGCCCGACATCGGCACGCACCTGGAAGAGCTCGCCGCGCGCGGCGTCGACTCGGTGGTGATCTCGCCGATCGGCTTTGTCTCGGATCACCTCGAGGTGCGCTTCGACCTCGACGTCGAGGCGAGGGAGACCGCGGAACGGCTCGGCCTCGCGCTGGCGCGCGCGGGGGCTGCCGGTACGCACCCGGCGTTCGTCGCAGGGCTGCGCGACCTGATCGTCGAGCGGTTGACACCGGGAGGCGGTCGCGCTGCGCTCGGCCGCTTCGGGCCGAGCCACGACGTCTGCGCCCCGGACTGCTGTCTGCCGGGCGGCGGCAGGCCAAGCCCGTGGGACGCAGACTAGACTTCGCCGTCAGATGAGCGCACTCGATCCCTTGACGGAGGAGCAGCGCGAGGTTCGCGAGCTGGTGCGGACGATCGCACGCGAGGTCGTGGCGCCGCGCGCCGCCGAGATCGACAAGAGCGGCGAGTTTCCGTGGGACGTGGTCGAGGCGTTTCGCGAGCAGATGCTCTTCGGGATCATGTTCGACGAGGAGTACGGGGGGATCGGCGAGAGCTCGCTGATGACGTTCGTCACGATCGAGGAGCTGTCGAAGGTCTGTGCGACGAGCGGCCTGATCATTGCGGTGCAGGAGCTCGGGTCGCTCGGCATCAAGCTCGCCGGCAGCGAGGAGCAGAAGCAGCGGTATCTGCCGAGGCTCGCAAGCGGCGAGTGGCTTGCCGCTTACGCATTGACCGAACCCGGTTCGGGCTCCGACAGCGCCGCGATGCGGACGACCGCGCGCCTCGACGGCGATGCGTACGTCCTGAACGGCGGCAAGCGGTTCATCACGAGTGCCGGCGTCGCCTCGGTGTACGTCGTGTTTGCGAAGACCGATCCGGAGGCGGGTCACGGAGGGATCTCCGCCTTCGTCGTCGAGGCCTCCTCGCCGGGGTTCGAGGTTGGGCGGATCGAGCCGAAGATGGGGATCAAAGGCTCGACGACCGGTGAGCTCTTCTTCAACGACTGCCGGATCCCGGCGGCGAACCTGCTCGGCGAAGAAGGGGAGGGGTTCAAGATCGCGATGCGGATCCTCGACCGTTCCAGGCCCGGGATCGGCGCGCAGGGGCTCGGGCTTGCGCAGGGCGCCACCGACTACGCCGTCGACTACGCGAAGTCGCGCGAGACGATGGGCAGGCCGATCGGCCAGCATCAGCTGATCGCCGGGATGCTCGCCGACATGGAGACGAAATGCGAGACGGCGCGCGGCCTGCTCTACAAGGTCGGCCAGATGATCGACGAGGGCGAGACCGGCGCCGAGCTGACGAAGCTCTCCGCGATGGCGAAGCTCTACTGCACCGACGTCGCGATGGAAGTCACGACCGATGCTGTGCAGGTGCTCGGTGGATACGGCTACATCCAGGAGTATCCGGTCGAGCGGATGATGCGGGACGCGAAGATCACCCAGATCTACGAAGGTACGAACCAGATCCAGCGCCTCGTGATTGCCCGCGAGATGCTGAAGGAGAATCGGGCGTTCCTGCTCGCCGGCGTCGGCTGATCGCTGCGCCGCCGGTCGTTCGCGCGCGCCGGGCAGCGCGGATCGCGGCGATCAAGGTTGGCTGGGCGATCGCGAGCCTCTTCCTGCTCTCCTCGGCGGTCGTCGAGTACACGCAACCGCACCCGTCGCGGTTCACGCCCGTCTTCCTGGTCGCGTTGGCCGGCGTCTCTCTCTGGGCTTACCGGTCGATCCGCCGCCTGCGCCGGGAGGCGCCGTGATCGATCCTGCGCGCAGTTTCGACCGGAGCGCGGCGGAGTACGAGCGCGGGCGCCCCACGTACCCGGCGGGTCTGCTGAACCTGCTGCCGCTCGGTTCCGGCTCCGAGGTGCTTGACCTCGGCGCCGGCACCGGCAAGCTGACCCGCGTGCTCACGGAGCGCTACCGGCGGGTGGTCGCGGTCGAGCCGCTCGACGGCATGCGAGGCATCCTCGAGCAGGTCGTGCCCGCTGCGGAGAGCCACTTCGGCACCGCCGAGTCGATTCCGCTGTCGGACGCGTCGGTCGACGGCGTGTTCGCCGGCCAGGCCTTTCACTGGTTCGCGAACGACGAGGCCGTCGCCGAGATCGCGCGTGTCCTGCGCGCCGGCGGGGTGCTCTGCCTCACCTGGAACGAGCCGGGCGATCCCTCGCCGCTCCCCGAGCCGTATCGGGCCTACCTGCACAAGCTCCAGGCGCCCTCGCTCGCCGCCTTTCAGTCCGGCCCGGCGTGGGAAGAGATCGTCGCACGCGGACCGTTCGGCGAGAGCCGCACCGCCACCGTTGCCCACGATCAGACCCAGGACCGGGATGGTGTGCTCGACTTCGCGCGGTCGGTCAGCTGGATCGCCCACCGCCCCGAGGAGGAGCGCAACCGCATCATGGGCGACCTGGAGGAGCTGCTGCCGCCGGGGCCGTTCACGTTCCCGATGCAAGCTGAGGTCAACTGGTGGGTGCGCGCGTGACCCGCGAGGTGAAGCTCTCGTCGGCCGACCGGGTGCTGTTCCCGGAGGACGGGATCACAAAGGGCGACC
Source organism: Gaiellales bacterium (assembly GCA_038216085.1). Taxonomy (GTDB): domain Bacteria; phylum Actinomycetota; class Thermoleophilia; order Gaiellales; family Gaiellaceae; genus PALSA-600. Next base: position 4,112 of record JBBQQI010000017.1, read on the forward strand.
TGTTCGACTACTACGACCGCGTGGCCGATGCGATCGTCCCGCACCTCAAAAACCGCCCGTTCACGATGAAGCGCTGGCGCGAGGGGATTGCGGCCGACTCGTTCTTCCAGAAGCAGGCGCCGAAGGGGATTCCCGCCTGGATCCCGACGCGGGAGTTCCGCACCTGGCCGCGGGGCGGCAAGGGCGAGTCGCGGCTCGTCGACTTCCCGCTCGTCAACGATCGCGACGCGCTGCTCTGGATGGTGCAGATGCATTGCATTGACATGAACGCGTGGTATTCGCGCGTCGACAAGCCCGATCGGCCCGACTTCGTGCTCTTCGATCTCGACCCCCCGGAGGAGCCGGACGCGTTCGCACTCTGTGTTCGCGTGGCTCACTACGTGCACGACGCGCTCGCGGAGCTCGGTCTCGACGCATACGTCAAGACGAGCGGGGCCGATGGGATCCACGTCGTCGCGCCGATCGTGCGCCGCTCGACCTTCGAGGACACCTACGAGTTCGCCGAGCGGTTGTCGCGACGGCTCGAAGCCGAGCATCCGGGCGAGGTGACGACCGAGTGGCTGAAGAAAAAGCGCAGCGGCGTGCTCGTCGACCACCGTCAGAACGGGCACGGGAAGACGATCGCGTCGGCGTACTCGGTGCGGCCGAAGCCGGGCGCGCCGGTCTCGACGCCGCTGCGCTGGGATGAGCTGACGGAGCAGATCCGTCCGCGCGACTTCTCGATGGCAGTCGCGCTCGAGCGTCTCGCGAAGCACGGCGACCTGTTCGAGCCCACGCTCCGTGCGAAGCAGCCGCTCGGGCCCGCTCTTCAGTCGCTCCGCTGAGCGTCAACCGCAAACCGCTGGGCGAGGCTCAGGAGTCCTTCGACGCCTTCTTGTAGTCGCGCTTCCACTCCTGGTAGCGCACGAGCTCCTCGGGCGAGGTGACGTCGCCGAGCGTCGGGTGGTCGGGCGCGAGCCCCGCAGCCGCCTCGATGCCGAACTGCTTGGCGAGCACCGCTCCGAGCGACTTGATCTTCATCTCGCCGAAGCCGGGGAGGGATCCGATGCGCTTCCTCAGGTCGGCGCTGTCGGTTGCCTCGCGCCAGATCCGAGAGGCGTCACCGCCGTACTCCTCGGTGACGACGGCCGCGAGTTCGCGCACGCGCTGGGCCATCGCGCCCGGGAAGCGGTGAATCGCGGGCTTCGTCGCGAACGCGTCGGCGAGATCCATCGACGCGAGTCTCTTCGGCTCGAGCGTTCCCGTGCGCTCCTTCAGCACCAGCGGGCCTGCGAATGCCTTCTGCACGCTGACCTGCTGGTCGATCGCGAAGCCGAGGAGGAGAGCGAACGGATCGGTCGCGATCAGCTCACAGGCGGCCGGATCGTCCGTGAAGTAGAGAGCCGCGGGCACACCGTGATCCTACTTGTGCACCCCCATGGTGATCGAGCCGACGTAGCCCGCCCCGCTGCGTTTGACGGTGGCGATGCTGCGCTTGCCGCCGTTGACGAAAATCGAGTCGGCGCCGTTCAGCATGTCCGGCCCCGGACGGGACGAGTAGGGAGCGGCTTTGTAGACCGCTGCGGTTTGTGCGTCGGGGAAGAAGAGCTGCCCGGTGTGGACAACCTTGCCGCCCACGTGCACCTTGACGTGGATGTGCACCGAGCGCCCCTGGTACCAGCCGGGGTAGTTCGTCTTGAACACAACGAGGCCCTGTGCATCGGTCAGCTGGACGCCGCGCAGGAACGTGCGGTTCGACGCGCCGGCGCCAAAGCCGGAGTAGTTGCCGGCCGCGTCTGCGTGCCAGATCTCGACGGTCGCGCCTTTGATCGCCTTGCAGCTCGCCGCGTTGAGGATCCGCAGGTTCAGCGTCAGGAGCGCGCCGGGATGGCCGTCGCGGATGTCGCGGCGCAGCTTCTCGCCGGCGATGTAGTACGGCCCTTCGGTGAGCTCGGGTGTGAGGACGCAGGCGACGGCGCCGGTCTCGACGGCTTTGTTGCCGCCCTCGGCCTCGCTTGCGACGAAGGCGCGGCCGCCGGCAGCGGCCACGACGAGCCCGCCGAGTCTGGCGAGCGAACTACGACGGGAGAAGCGCGTGGTGTCCATGGGCAAAGCGTTGCACGCGTCCCTGTGAGGCGCCTAGGAATGTGTGGGAGCATCCGCCCGCGGGTACCTGCCGCCCATGCCGGAAACACCGAGAGAGCTTGCCCACGACGCCGTCGAAGAGGTCAAGGAGCTCGTGCACGAAGCCGAGGAAGGCAAAAGCACGCGCACACCGGCGCTCCTCGTCGGCGGCATCACGATGGCCGTCGCCGTGGTGATCACACTGCTGATGGTGATCGCCTTCACGGCGTATTACCTCAGCAACTAGAGCTACCGAAACGGCACCCCCGGAGAGGGTGCCTCGCCGCCCCGGTGTGAGGCCCCGCCGGACAGCGCTACGGCAAAGGTCTTCGACACCTCTGCCGACCCGGCCGTGACAGGTCGAACTGTCGCTGTGTGTCGAAGACCAACACGTCCCGCCCCGGCGGCCCGAGAGACCCGATGTTCGGGTCCCGGAACGGTGCCTGGCACCGGTTTTTAGACCCGCACAGACCTGTGCCGGAAGTGTCATGTTTTCTCCACAGGGTTTCGGTTTGCCTGTGTTGGTGCGATGCTCGTCGTCCTGCGGGTGGGATGCCCGTCCTGTGTCCGGCGTTCGAGCGCGCCACGGCACCTGTACGGATCGGACCTGACCCGCGCCGGCGCGGGTGGCAGCCGCATGTCCGGAGCGGGCGGTCGACGTGCCCCGCGGCGCGCGTCCTCACGTCGGGCCTCGAACACGCCGGTACCCTGGGCAGGTGGACCCGCTCGCAGTCTTCTCGGAAGCGACGCGGGCCTGGTTCGAGCACACATTCGCCGAGCCGACGCCTGCTCAGCAGCAGGGGTGGCCGGCGATCGCGTCGGGCGCGCACGTCCTGATTCAGGCGCCCACCGGCTCCGGCAAGACCCTGACCGCCTTCCTCTACGCGCTCGACCGGCTCAGCTCGTCTCCGGGAGCAGGACTGCGCGTGCTCTACGTCTCGCCGCTGAAGGCGCTGAACTACGACATCGAGCGCAACCTGCGCGGGCCGCTCGCCGGGATGCAGTCGGACGTTCGCGTCGCCGTGCGCACGGGGGACACGCCGCAGAAGGAGCGCCGCGAGCTGGTGAAGGCACCGCCGGACATCCTGATCACCACCCCGGAGTCGCTCTACCTGATGCTCACCTCGCAGGCGCGCGAGATGCTGCGCTCTGTCGAGACGCTGATCCTCGACGAGGTGCATGCCGTTGCCGGCACAAAGCGAGGCGCCCATCTCGCGATCTCGGTGGAGCGCCTGCAGGCGCTCGCAGACAATCCGATCCAGCGAATCGCCCTGTCGGCGACGCAGCGCCCGCTCGAGGAGATCGGCCGGTTTGTCGCAGGTGGGCAGCCGATCGTGCTCGTCGATGCGGGGACGCGCAAGGAGCTCGACCTCGAGGTCGTCGTCCCGGTCGAGGACATGCGCGAGCCCGGACAATCGATCGCCTACGAGAATCCGCCGGAGGCCGACGGCAGCGCCCTCCTCACCTCGACCGAGGGTGGCAGCAACTCGATCTGGCCGTCGATCTATCCGGAGATTCTGCGACTCGTCCAGGAGCACCGCTCGACGATCGTGTTCGTCAACAACCGACGCCTCGCCGAACGGCTCGCGCTGCGTCTGAACGAGCTGGCAAATCACGCGACGCAGCCGGACGAGCCGCTGCGCGAGATCGCGCGCGCCCATCACGGATCGCTTGCGCGCGAACAGCGTCAGATCGTCGAGGAAGACTTGAAGGCGGGGCGCATCCCGTGTCTTGTTGCGACGTCGAGCCTCGAGCTCGGTATCGACATGGGCGCGGTCGACCTCGTGATCCAGGTCGAGTCGCCCAAGTCGGTCGCTCGCGGACTGCAGCGCATCGGTCGCGCGGGGCACGAGCTCGGTGCTGTCTCGAAGGGTCGCATCTTCCCGAAGTTCCGCGCCGACCTGCTCGAATCGGCGGTCGTCGCCCGTGCGATGCGAAACGGCGAGATCGAAGAGACAAAGATCCCGCGCAATCCCCTCGATGTGCTCGCCCAGCAGATCGTTGCGATTTCGGCTGACACCGAAATCGCTCGTGATGACCTCTACGCGCTCGTGACGCGGGCGTACCCGTTCTCCACGCTCTCCCGGGCGCAGTTCGACAACGTGCTCGACATGCTCGCCGGCCGCTATCCGTCGGACGAGTTCGCCGAGTTGCGCCCGCGCATCATCTGGGACCGCACCGGCAATGTGATCCGTGCACGCGAGGGCGCGCGGCGGCTCGCCGTCACGAACGCGGGCACGATCCCCGACCGCGGTCTCTTCGGTGTCTTCCTGGTCGGCGGCGGCGGGCGTGTCGGTGAGCTCGACGAGGAGATGGTCTACGAGGCGCGGGCGGGGCAGACGTTCCTGCTCGGCGCGTCCTCCTGGCGCATCGAGGAGATTACGCGCGACCGCGTGCTCGTCTCACCCGCACCCGGCGTGCCGGGCGCGGTGCCGTTCTGGAAGGGCGAAGGGGTCGGTCGCCCGTTCGAGCTCGGCCAGAAGATCGGCGCCGCTTCGCGTGAGCTGACCGCGATGAAGGACGAGAAGGCGATGAGGCTCTTGCGCGAGGAGTACCACCTCGACCAGCGCGCAGCATCGAACTTGCTGACGTTCCTGCGTGAGCAGCACGACGCGACGGGCGCGGTGCCGAGCGATCGCACGATCGTCGTCGAGCGCTTCAGAGACGAGATCGGCGACTGGCGTGTCTGCATCCTGACGCCGTTCGGCAGCCGGGTGCACGCACCGTGGGCGATGGCGATCGCCGCACGATTGCGCGACGCACACGGGATCGAAGCGCAGTCGATCTGGTCGGATGACGGCATTGCGCTGCACTTCGCCGAGTCGGATGCTCCGCCGCCGCTCGACGACCTGATGGTCGATCCGGGCGAGGTCGAGGACATCGTCGTCGCCGAGGTGGGAGACACAGCTCTCTTCGGTGCGCGCTTCCGTGAGAACGCCGGCCGTTCGCTGCTGATCCCGCGTCGCCGGCCCGGCGAGCGCACGCCGCTCTGGCAGCAGCGCCTGAAGGCGCAGTCGCTGCTGGCGGTTGCGAGAAAGTACGGCAGCTTCCCGGTGATCCTCGAGACCTACCGCGAGTGCCTTCAGGACGTCTTCGACCTGCCGGCGCTGCGCAGCCTGCTGCAGGGTCTGAAGACGCACGAGCTCGACCTGGTCGAGGTCGAGACGCAAAGCGCTTCGCCCTACTCGGCCTCGCTGCTCTTCGACTACATCGCGACCTACATGTACGAGGACGACACGCCGCCCGCCGAGCGCCGCGCGCAGGCACTTTCGCTCGACCGCGACCTGCTTCGCGAGCTGCTCGGCCAGGAGGAACTCCGCGATCTACTCGACGGCGATGCCGTCGACGAGGTGGAACGCCAGCTGCAGGGCGTGCCGAAGACGCCCGATCAGCTGCACGACAAGCTGCGCCTGCGCGGCGACCTGCGCGCGTCGGAGTTCGACGCCGAGCTCGCGGCGCCACTGCTCGAGGAGCGTCGAGCGGTGATCGTCCGGATCGGAGGCGAGGAGCGCTTGATCGCGGTCGAGGACGCGGGGCGCTACCGCGACGCGCTCGGCGCGATGCCGCCGTCGGGTCTTCCGGATGCCTTCCTCGAGGGCGGGCCCGAGTCGCTCCGTCAGCTCGTGCTGCGCTTCGGCAAGGGCCGCGGCCCGTTCACGACCGAGCAGGCGAACGAACGCTTCGGCCGAGATGTCGCGGCGGTTCTCGTCGAGCTCGAGCACGGGGAGCTGCTCGTGCGTGGCGAGCTTCGTCCAGGGGGAACCGAGCGCGAGTGGTGCGACCCCGACGTGCTGCGCAGGCTGCGTCGCGCCTCGCTCGCTGCGCTGCGCCGCGAGGTCGAGGCGGTCGACCAGGAGGCGCTCGCGCGGTTCCTGCCGAGCTGGCACGGCATCGACCGAAGGGCGTCGCTGCGCGAGGCGCTCGTCCCGCTGCAGGCGCTCCCGTTGCCCGTTGCGCTGTGGGAGGCCGAGGTGCTCCCGCGGCGCGTGCCGAACTACCGGCCCGAGCATCTCGACGCGCTGACCGCGAGCGGCGAGGTCGTCTGGGTTGGCGCCGGCCAGGATCGAGTTGCGCTCTATTTCCGTGAGGACGCCGCCGCTCTCGGCCAGGTCGCAGGCACCGCGCGGCCGGACGGCCCCGAGCACGACGCGATTCGGGCGGCGCTCGTGCACGCGTCGTTCTGGGACGACCTGCTCGCCGAGACGGAGCTCGAGGAGGCAATCGCCCTGCCCGCGCTGTGGGATCTCGTGTGGTCGGGTGAGGTGACGAACGACGCGTGGACCCCGCTGCGAGCAGCGCGTCGTTTCGGCGCGCCCAAGGTCGAGCGGCGGCCGCGCCGCTTCTCACGCAGGCGCGTTCAGGCGACGACTGCCACGGCAGGCCGCTGGTCGCGCACCGAACGGCTGTTCAACGGCACGCCTGATCGTCGCGCGCTCGCCGAGCTGTTGCTCGAGCGGCAGGGGATCGTCACGCGCGACGGCGTGCGCGCCGAGGGTATTCCCGGCGGCTACGGCGCCGTCTACGCGGAGCTGCGCGCGCTCGAGACGCTCGGCCTGTGCCGCCGCGGGTATTTCGTGGAGGGGCTCGGCGGTGCCCAGTTCGCACTCGGCGGTGCGGTCGAACGGTTGCGTGAGCTGCGCGAGCGTCAGGAGGAGGGCGACACGCTCGTGCTGGCGACCGCAGACCCGGCTCAGCCCTACGGCGCGGCACTCCCGTGGCCGAAGCGTGCAGGCGCGCGTGCCGCGCGTGTTGCCGGCGCCTATCTCGTGTCGCTCGACGGCGAGCCGGTGCTCTACGTCGAGCGCGGCGGCAAGTCACTCGTGCCGCTCCGCGACCCCGATGAGCAATGGCTGCGCCCGGCTCTCGGCGCGCTCGTCGCCCATGTCAAGGGCGGCGGCGCGAAGCGGCTCGCCGTCGAGCGTTTCGACGGCGAGCCGGTCGTGGACAGCACGGTGATGCCGCTGCTAGTCGAGGCCGGCTTCCTCGCCGGTCCCCGCCGCGCAGTGCTTCGCGCGTGAGCGACGCGGGATGAGCCGGATCGAGCTGCAGACCATGATTGCCGCGCCGGCGGAGCGCTGCTTCGATCTTTCGCTGAGCGTCGAGCTTCATCTCCACGCAACGGCGGCCACGGGAGAGCGGGTCGTCGAGGGTGTCTCGTCCGGTGTGCTCAGGTTGGGCGACCACGTCACGTGGGAGGCGCGCCATCTCGGCTGGCGGCACCGCCTCTCGATGACCATCAGTGAGTACGACCGACCGCGGATGTTTCGTGACGAGTTGGTGCGCGGCCCCTTTCGCCGTCTCATGCACGACCACTTCTTCGAGTCGGTCGAGCAAGGGACGCTGATGCGCGACGTCTTCGAGTTCTCATCGGGCGTGCGACCGATCGATGCGCTCGTGCTTGCTCCGCACCTCCGGCGCCTCCTGTTCCGGCGCAACGAGACGATCCGGCAGCTCGCGGAGACGGACGGTTGGCGCGATTACATCCCGGACGTCAACTCCTGAACGACCTCCGCGGCGGGGACCGGTCGCGCCGCGCGAAACGAGGTGCCCGCCCAGAGATTGATTCCCTCTGCGTCGCCCGCTGCACGCGCCGCCGCGCGAAGCGGTGCTGTCAGGTGATGCACGTGCGGGTACGCCGAAGGCGCGTCGGCGTGAGCGCGCATGAACTCGTTCACGATGCCGCGCGCTCTGCGGCCGGTGAAGGCACGTGTCACCGCCGTCTCCGCGCTCCACGTCAGGGCGCGGCGATGAGGCTCGCTCGTGCCCGCCTCCGGGCAGAGCAGGAATGCCGTTCCGGGCTGCGCCGCCACCGCACCGGCGGCGAGCGCCGCCGTTACGTCTTCACGCTTCGCGATGCCGCCTGCCGCAACGAGCGGGATGTCGACCGCCGCGGCGATCGCGGTCAGCAGTTCGAGCAGCGGCGTATCCTCGCCGGCGCCGTCCTGCCACGTTCCGCGATGGCCGCCGGCCTCCGCGCCTTGCACGACCAGCGCTGATGCACCGGCGTCGGCTGCGACTTGTGCTTCGCCGAGGGAGGTGACCGTCGCCCACACCTCCGCGCCGGCGGCGCGCACACGACGGATCTCCTCTCGCGACGGACAGGCGAACGTGAACGAGATCGCGTCGGCGCCTGCTGCGAGGGCGAGCGCGAGCTTGGCCTCCGAGGCGTCGTCGTCGAAGCGCGGCGTCCCGAGCTCGACCCCTCGTCTGCGTGCGTCAGGTGCAAGCTCCGCCCCATACGCCGCGACTGCTTCGGTGTCGACGGGCCGGTCGCGGAGGAGAAAGAGGTTGACGCCGATCGGCCCGTCCGTCAGCGCGCGCGTCCGCTGCAGCTGCGCTGTGAACAGCTCCGGTGTCAGGTAGCCCGCTCCGAGAAAGCCTAGACCCCCGGCGTTCGTCACCACGGCCGCAAGCTCGGGCGTCGATGGGCCGCCGGCCAGGGGAGCAAGGACGATCGGGCGGCTGAGCCGGCTCAAGAGCTGCGTCCGAGAGCTCACGCAGCCAGGCGCCCGAGCACAGCGCCGAAGACGGCGTGCCGCGCAGTCGCCTGCGCGAGCCCGCGCACCGTCAGCAGCGGCGCGAGCCCAGCCTCGCCCCGCGCCGGATGCTTGCGGTCGATCACATACGCGAGCGGGAAGAGCACGAAGTTCTCGGCGAGTGCCAGCCCGAGTGCGAGCGCGCGTGGATCTGCGCGCGTGCGCCGCCGCAACTCGTCGAAGGCGAGCCCGAAGCTCGCGCCGTTCGCGGTGTGGATCGCCAGCCCGGCCAGCGGCCAGAGTGGCGAGCGGGTGATCAGCTTGCCGAGCATTGCGACGTCGGAATAGTCATGGCGGAACGCACGCCGGTCGATCGGCTCGAGCGCCGCCCACACGAGCGCCGCTCCTGCTCCGGCAAGTGCCGACCGGCCGCGGCTCATGCCGTGTGCGTTCGCAGGGCGGCGACGGTCTCGCGGACGTCGCCCGTATCCGTAGCGCGACCCCCGACGACGACCTCCAACCGGTCGGGGAGCTGCAGGCGTGCAAGCTCACCGGCGATTGCCGATACGCACTCCGTCGCCGTCGCGCTGAAGCAGAGCGCAGCCGCGTCGAGCTCGGCCGCGAGCCCGACGGCCTCGCGCACCGGCGTGTCCGCGCCGAGATAGGCGACCTGCCAGCCGTCGGCGCGTAGCAGCACCGCGAGCATCAGCAAGCCGATCTCGTGACGCTCGCCCGGCGCGCACGCGAGCACCGCGACGCCGCGGACGTCAGCGCGGGCATCCGCGAGCAGTTTCTGGAGTGCGGAACGAACGGTGGCGCTCGCGAGATGCTCCTGTGCGACGCTCAACTCTCCCGCCTGCCAGCGGTCGCCGATCTCGTTCAGCGCCGGTGTGAGCACGTCGACGAAAGCCTGCCCGAGCGACGGCAGCGCGAGCGTCTGCCGGATGTGCCGTTCGAGCGACGGTACGTCGTTGCGCGCTGTCGCCTCGACGATCTCCGCGTGGAGCTCCTGCGGCGACAACGCGACGGTGCTCCCGTCACCGAGGAGGGCGGCGGCCTCGCCGATCCGGTAGCCCTCCTCCAGCCGCGCCTTCAGCCACTCGACCCGCGCAACGTCCAGCTCGCTGTAGCGGCGCTGGCCGCCGGAGGTCCGCTCCGGGCTGAGCACGGCGTACCGCTGCTCCCACTTCCGGATCGTGTCGGACGGGACGCCGGTGCGCTTCGTGAGAGCTGCGATGTTCAGGTTGGGGCTCAAGACAACTCCTGGACGCAGGCTTGCCCGGTCACGTTACCGTTGCAAGCGTGCCAGAAGGGGACACGATCCACCGGGCGGCCAACCGACTGCAGATCCTGGTCGGCGAGCAGATCGCCGCCGAGGCCCCTCACCCGCGCGCCCGGGCCGAGCGCATCGCCGAGCGCATCGACGGCAAGCGCCTCGAATCGGTGATCGCGCACGGCAAGAACCTGGTCCTCCGCTTCGAGGGCGGCGTCGTGCTGCGTTCCCACCTCCGTGTGTCGGGACGCTGGACGGTCCGTCCGAGGGGCGCGCGCCGGTCGGGTACGCCGTGGCTCGTGCTCCGAGGCGAGCATGCAGAGGGGATCCTCTGGAACGGACCGGTGCTCGAGCTGCACACGCGGGCGCTCGGGCGGCTCGGCCCGGACATTCTCGGGCGCCCGCCGGATCTCGAGGCGATGCTCGAACGGTTCGGGCGCGCCGACTCGACGCGCTGGTTCGGGGAGACGCTGCTCGACCAGTCGCTCGTGGCCGGCATCGGGAACATGTGGCTCGCCGAAGCACTGTGGGCCGCCGAGCTCTCGCCGTGGCGTCGGCTGCGCGACGTCACCGTCGCGGAGCGCCGTCATGCGCTCGAGACTGCTGCGGAGCTGATGCGCGCCTCCGTCGATCGGGGGCGGGCGGGACGCAAACAGGTCTACCGCCGCGTCGGGCAGCCGTGCCCCCGCTGTGGAGCGCGGATCAAGTCGTTCGGGCAGGGCGACGACAACCGGATGGCGTACTGGTGCCCGGCCTGCCAGGTAGGAGAGAGCCCGCGCGGCGCGTAACTGTCGTCGTGGGCCCGCATCGCTTTGCACCGCTTCGCGCACCGCACCTCTACGAGTCCCTACGTGGATTCTGTCTCGCCGCGTTCGCGGCCGAGCGAGGGGCGCAGGTTCCCTTCGCATTCGAGGAACACGCAACCCGGGACGGCCCGTCGCTCTATGAGTACCGGCCGCTCGTACGGGGGTTCGTCGAGGAGCAGGCGCCGACGCTTCGCCGCCTGCCCGACGCGCGCAATGCGATCGACGACCTGAAACGCGAGCCGGCGGCTGCGATCTTCGCGCGCGCACACGCCGGCATCGGCGACACCGGCGACGAGGCGCTGTTCCGCTCGATTCTCGTCCCGATGCTCACGTGGACCGCCGAGCGTTGCGGAGGCTTCGACTGGAACGACGAAGCGTTCGACGGGGCCTACGAGGATCTCGAGCGCACCCTGTTCGGCTCTGCGCGCACCTACGTCGCGCTCGCCCCGGTCGTCGGCCTCTCTGCCGGCACCGACGCGGAGCTCGGCGGCGGCATCACGCTCCGCCCGCTCATCTCTGGTGAGATCTCCCAGCTCTGGCCGGAGGCGCGTGGGCTGATGCCGGCGGAGTTCGGCTGCGACGTCGATCGGCTGCTCGTGCTCGAGCTGAAGCGCGAGCTCGCGCCCGAGGAGGCAGAGGCGCCGGACGCAGCCGCCGAGCTCGCAGACGCGGTCACCGCGCTCCGGCTCGCGACGGCCGGCGCAATCGCCGCCGGGCCTGTCGTCTTCGAGCGGCTCGACTACCGACCGCTCCGGGTCGCACCCCTGTTGCCGATCGCCGCGACGCAGCCGCGTGGCGAGGCCACCCGACTCGACAAGATTCGTGCGCGCCTCGCGGCCGATCTCCGCGCGAAGCTCGTGCTCGCCGACAGCGACCGGGAGCTCGGCGAGGCGCTCGATCGTTGGGAGCTCTCACTCTTCTCCGAGGAACCGTTCCGCTCGGCGCAGGTGCGGGAGGCGCTCGACTGCCTCCTCGGCGGCGACGGCGGGAGTTGGGCCGCCGCGATGCGCGCCGGCGTCCTGCTCGGCGAGAAGCCGCGCGACCGGAGCGGTGTCGTCGAGACGCTGCAGTCCGAGCGCCTGGGCCGTGACGCGCGCGACGCCGTGCGGCGCTCGCTCGTCGAGACGCTCCTGCACGGGAACCGGGCCGAGCTCGTGACCGCCCTGGACGACACGCTGCTCGGCCTGCGTCCACGGCCGGCGTCCGTCCTGCGCGTCGCCTGAGCGGCCGTCACAGAATCTCGACGAAGGCGTGACAGACACGTCACACCCTGACGGCTACGGTCGCGGGGTGGACGAGACCGAACGCGTGCTGGCCCGGTTGCGGCGCATCGAGCAGTTAAGAGACAGCGAGCAGTTAAGAGACAGCGAGCAGTTGAGGGACTCTGAGCTTCGCCGGGGTGCGCCGGAGAGCGCGCTGCTGGTCGAGCTGAAGGCGCTCGTCCCGGAGGCGGAGGCGTGGGCGCGGAGCGAGGGCGACGCCCGGGCGCGGGCGGCGGCGACGAAACTTCGTGAGGAGGCAGAAGGAATGCGGTAGGCCGAGCAGAAATGGCGCTGCACATGGGTCTCGCCCGTCTTCTTCCGCGTCCCAACATTCGGCCTGCCGGCGCAGCTGCTGCTGCCGATACGCAGGTGATCGTCCTCGCGAACCAGAAGGGCGGCGTCGCGAAGACGACGACGACGCTCAACCTCGGGGTCGCGTTCGCCGAGCACGGCCACAAGGTGTTGCTGATCGACCTCGATCCGCAGGGCAACCTGACTATGTCGCAGGGCCTGAACCCGGACACGATCCAGCAGTCGATGTTCGACGTGCTCGTCCACCGGCTGCCGATGGAGCAGGTGATCGAGACCCGGGAGGTGGACATCGCCGTCTCGTCGATCGATCTCGCCGGCGCCGACATGGCCCTCGCGAGCCAGATCGGGCGGGAGCGTGCCCTGGAGAAGGCGCTCGCGGGCGTCAAGGATCGCTACGACTACATCTTCATCGACACGCCGCCGTCGCTCGGCCTGCTAACGATCAACGCGTTCGTTGCAGCCACGGGCGTGATCGTCCCGGTACAGACCGAGTACCTTTCCCTGCGCGGGCTCGTCCAGCTCGAGAACACGCTGACGATGGTGCGTGAGAACCTGAACCCGCGCGTCGAGATCATTGGGATCGTGCCGACGATGTACGACCGTCGCGTCACCCACTCGCGCGAGGCCGACGAGATCCTGCGCGAGAACTTCGGCGACCTCGTCTACAACACCCGGATTCGCAAGACCATTCGCTTCGCCGAGGCCCCGGTCAAGGGCGCTTCGGTCCTCGCCTATGAGCCCGCAGGTGAGGCAGCCGGCATGTACCGCGACCTTGCAAGGGAGGTGCTCGATGGCCAGAAACCGCGCCAGCATGCGTGAGGGCCCGCTCGCCGAGCTCTTCCGCGCGACCGAGGCGGCACAGAAGCAGGGAAAGAGCGAGACGCCGGACACCGGCGCCCAGCAGCAGCTGCCGACGGAGCCTGCGAAGACGAAGAAGCGGGCCGCAGTCGGCGAGCCTCCCGTCTCGCCGACCCCGATCCGCGCCGTCGTGCCCGCGCCCGACCCGGTTCCCAACCCCTTGCCGCCCGCGCGGGAGCGGCCACTCGCACGCTGGCTCGACCCGCTTCCGGAGCAGCCTGCACGCCTCGAGCGTGCGCGCGACGCCTCGTCGTACCTCGCGGTGCTCCGCGTGGTCGGCGTCGGTGGCGCCGGACTGAACGCCGTCGACCGCATGATCGACGCAGGCATCACCCAGGTCGACTTCGTCGCGGTCAACACCGACATCCAGCAGCTGCAGATGAGCGACGCGGCGACCAAGATTCACATCGGCAGCGAGCTCACCGAGGGCCTCGGCTCCGGCGCCGACCCCGAGATCGGCCGCCGCTCGGCCGAGGACGGCTACGACGCGATCAAGCGCGCGCTCCGTGGATCGGACATGGTCTTTGTCACCGCAGGCGAAGGAGGCGGGACCGGATCGGGTGCCGCACCGGTCGTAGCGCGCATCGCTCGCGAGCTCGGCGCGCTGACCGTCGGGATCGTCACGACACCGTTCAAGTTCGAAGGCTCGCGCCGCGCCAAGCAGGCCACCGACGGCGTCGCCGCGATGCGCGAAGCATGCGACACGCTGATCGTGATCCCGAACGATCGCCTGCTCGAGGTGCTCGACAAGTCGACGTCGATGCTCGACGCGTTCCGCATCGCGGACGACGTCCTGCGCCACGGCGTCCAGGGCATCTGCGACCTGATCACCAATCCCGGCCTGATCAACCTCGACTTTGCCGACGTGCGTACCGTTATGAAGGACTCAGGCTCGGCGCTGATGGGGATCGGTTACGCGACCGGCGACAACCGCGCAAAGGAAGCCGCCGAGCGTGCGCTGCGCAGCCCGCTGATCGAGACCGAGATCACCGGCGCGCGCGGCATCCTGCTCTCGATCGCCGGCGGCGACGACCTCACCCTCTACGAGGTGAACGAGGCTGCCGAGGCGGTGCGGGAGTCCGCGACCGACGACACGAACATCATCTTTGGGGCGACGATCGACGATCGTCTGAACGGCCAGCTCTGGATCACGGTCGTCGCAACCGGGCTCGGCACGCCCAAGGGCGCGGGCAAGCGCGGCACCTTCGTCACCGCTGCCTCGGGCGAGAGCGGCGAAGTGCTCGAGCCGCCGTCCTTCCTGCGCGACTAGAAGAGCTGCAGCATGACGCCGAGGACCGCCGCGATCGCTGCGGCGCCGCCGACGGTCGCGACACGGATCGTCCAACGGCGGACGGCCGGGCTCGGCTGCAGCAGGTAGAGACCGCCGAAGACCCCGGCGGTGACGCTGACGATCGTCTCGAGCGCCTGGATCGCGAAGCCGACGCCGAGCGCCTGCGTCATGCCGATGCCACGGCTCGCGAGCGCGACGGCGACAGCGCCGCTTCCGATCCCAACGCTCCCCGGGGTGATCGGGAAGGCGGCGGCGACATCGAGGGCGGGCAAAATCAGTAGGGCGGCGAGCACGGGGTGCGGTAGGCCGAGCGCGACAGCGGCGGCCATCGTCGCACCGAGCCGTGCCACGACCATCGCGACCGTCCAGCCGAGGATGACCGCGATCGCGCGCGGCGAGCGCTCGAGTGCCGAGAGCGCTGCGAGCACCTGGGCGATCCGCGGATGGCGGCGCAGTCGGCCGGAAAGCGAGGCGACGCCGAAGAGGACGGCGACGCCTGCACAGAGAACGAAGACCGGCCACAACGGCATGGCGCCACTCACCGACGCGACGACGAGCAGCGCGGCCAGGGTCAGCGAGCGCGCGGCGGCGAGGGCTGCATAGACACCGCCGGTCGTCCAGATCCGGCCGGGCCCTTCGATCGCCCGCGCGCAGAGCGCAACCTTGACCGCGTCGCCGAGCTTCGCGGGCGCGAAGGAGTTGACCATCGACCCGACGCCGATCCGCGCCGCCGCCTGAATCGGGCAGATCCGGCCGCCTGCCGCAACGAGTGCGGCCCGCCAGGCCGCGACGGTGAAGAAGAACGAACATGCGAACCCGAGGCCGCCGACCGCCAACCAGCGCTGGTCGGCGCCTGAAAGGGTGTCGAGAGCGTTCTGGATGTGGTGGCCGAGCTGCGGGCTGAGCGCCACGGCAACGAGCGCCAGCACGGCAGCTGCAGAGAGGACGATCTTGGGGCGAGAGAGTGTCATCCTTGCATTTCAGTTCGTGGTGTTCACGTCACTGATTCTTTCACTTCACTGGCTTCAATTCACTTGACGCCCTTCCTGGGCGCCAGTTAGTAGGGAAATGGTGAAGATTCGTAAGAGCGATGTTCGCGCGTACCTACCCACTGTCATCGGCCGGAATCGGAAAACCATGAAGGGCGCGATTGCGGCCGGGCATCCGCTGACCGCCCGAGCCGGCGCGCGCATCCTCGAGGAGGGTGGGAATGCGGTCGACGCCAGCGTAGCGGCGGCCTTCGCGGCCTGGGTGACCGAGAGCCCGTTGACCGGCCCGGGAGCCGGCGGATTCGCGCTCGTCCTCCCCGGCGACCGCCGTCCGGCCCGCGTGGCGGACTTCTTCGTCGGAACGCCGGGCATCGGCCGACCCCCACAGCCGGGAGCCGAGATGCACGCGGTCGACGTCGGCTTCGGCGACAGCGAGACGACGCAGGTCTTCCGGATCGGTGAGGCGTCATGCGCAGTCCCCGGGGCGACTGCGGGCCTCGCAGCGATCCACGAGGCGTACGGCCGGCTGCCGTGGCCGGTCGTGCTCGAGCCCGCGATCGAGCTCGCCCGCGCCGGGGTCGAGCTGATTCGGCCCCAGGCGCATCTGCACGCGATCCTCGACCTGATCCTCCGTCACTCGAACGAGGGGCAGCGCCTCTACAGCCGCGCCGACGGCGCGCGCCTTCTGCCCGGCGACATGCTGCGCCTGCCTGACCTCGCGGACACGCTCGACCTGATCGCGGCGAACGGCGCTGCGGCCGTCTACCGCGGCGAGCTCGCCGCGACGATCGCGGACACGGTCGAGAGCGGGGGAGGGACGCTGGGCGTCGAGGACCTCGCTGCCTACCGCGTCACTTGGCGCCGCCCGGTGCGCGTTCGCTACCTCGGTCACGAGGTTGTCTCGAACCCGCCGCCGTCATCGGGCGGGATCCTGATCGCCTACGGCCTCGCGCTGCTCGAGCGCGTGCGGGGTGGCAGCCCCGGCAGCGCCGAGGCGATCGCGTCGCTCGCCGAGGTGATGCGCGAGCAGACGCGCGCACGTGAGCACGGATTCTCCGGCGGCCTCTATCGGGGCGGGTTGCCGAACCGGCTCCTCTCGGATGAGAGCCTGGCGCGTGCGGTCTCCCGCATCGAGGCGGCGTTGGGCGGGGCGTCCTTGAGCGGTGCGGCAGAGCACGCTCCCGCGGGAGGCACGACGCACGTCTCGGTCGTCGACGGCGACGGAAACGCCGCTTCTGTCTCGTCGTCGACGGGCTCGGGATCCGGTGTGATCGTTCCTGGAACGGGTGTCCACCTGAACAACATGCTCGGTGAGTACGACCTCGTCGCCGGTGGCCCCGCGACACCCGGCCGGCGGCTGACGAGCATGATGGCGCCGACGATCGTCGTCGGCGAGAGCGGCCCGAGACTCGTGGTTGGCAGCGCAGGCTCAGTCCGCCTGCGCGGTGCGATCATGCAGGTGATCGCAAACGTGATCTGCCATGGCCTGGGAGTCGCCGAGGCGATCAACCTCCCGCGCGTGCACGTCGACGAGCCTCATCTGCATTGCGAAGGCGGGTTCGACGCTGCAGAGCTCGACCGGCTCGAGGCGAGGGGCTACGACATCGTGCGCTGGCGCCGGCGCAACCTCTTCTTCGGCGGCACGAACGCTGTCGAGGTTCTGCCTGACGGCACGCTCGCCGCTGCGGGTGACGCGCGCCGGGGCGGCGACGGCGTCGTCGTCGCGTAGGGCGCGCTCGCTCGTCGCATCTACAGATCCGGGTCGAATGGTGCGACCTTCCCGTTCTGGCCGGCGCGCTCGTGCACCGTCTTCTCGAGCCGGATCGCCGTGATCGCAAGCTCGAGCAGCTCCGTGAGCCGCGTCATCCGTTTCCTCGGAGACGTCAACGCGATCAGCTCCTGCTTCGCCTCGACGCCAAAATCGACGCGCGCGGCGAGCTCGAAGTCCAGCTGAGCCGAGCTCTCGTCCGGTAGGTCGACGTCGCTCTCTGCCTCTTCGGCGAGCTGTGCGAACAGCGACAGTGCGCGCACGGTGTCGGCAGGCTCGGCCGGGTCATCGTCGTCGTCGACGGGAGCGACTTCGCCGGTTGTGAACGACCGGCCACCCGTCAACTCGAGCAAGCGGAAGCGCGCGCCACCTTCGACGACCACATTCGAGCTGCCGTCGTCG
The DNA here is from genome assembly GCA_038216085.1 of Gaiellales bacterium. GTDB lineage: Bacteria > Actinomycetota > Thermoleophilia > Gaiellales > Gaiellaceae > PALSA-600. Next base: position 21,652 of record JBBQQI010000017.1, read on the forward strand.
AGTGTCTCGATCACCTGGCGCACCGACGCACGCGTGCCGATCTCGTGCACTGCGCCGTCGCCGGTCGCGAGGACGAGGCCGAAGTCGTTGCCGGTCGCGAGGCACTCCGCGATCAGCTCTCGGTACCGCGGCTCAAAGATGTGCAGCGGGATCCGCTCGGTCGGCACGAGCACGATCGGGAGCGGAAAGAGCCCGAGCTCTGGCATGCCCGCAGCCTACGGACTCACCCCGCGCGGCCGCCGCACGAGGGTGCATTTTCGGCGCAGTTGCGTAACGGACACGCCACACGCCCAGCGCTACCCTTGCGGTGGGGAGGAGGCCGGGTACGCCTTATGCCCCGCCGAAAGAGCCACTGGCGGCACCGGCCGGGGCCGCAGGGGACACGATGCGCTCGGTAGGCTCACGTCCGTGAGCAGCGGTTTTGCCGATCTCGGCGATGCGTTCTTCCGGCCCAGTGTCGACGCGCTGACGCCCTACCAGCCTGGCAAGCCGGTTGAGGACGTCCAGCGCGAGCTCCGGCTTGCCCGCGTGATCAAGCTCGCGTCGAACGAAGGCCCGTTCGGGCCGTTCGCAGCTGCGCAGGAGGCGCTTGCGCGCGCGGCGCTCGAGCTCAACCGCTACCCGGACGGTGGGTCGTTCACGCTGCACGCCGCGCTCGCCGAGCGCCACGGCGTCGAGCGCGACGAGGTCTGCGTCGGCGCCGGAGCCGACGGATGCATTGACATGCTCAGCCAGGCGATCCTCGACGCGGGAGACGAGGTCGTCTGCGGGTGGCCGTCGTTCCCGAGCTATGCCATCTACGCGAGCAAGCAGGGCGCGACGGTGCGGACGGTGCCGCTCCGCGAGCAGCGGTACGACCTGACCGCGCTGCTCGACGCCGTCACCGAGCGGACGAAGCTCGTCTACATCTGCCACCCGAACAACCCGACCGGCACGATGAACTCGACCGAGGAGCTCGATGCTTACTTCGAGCATGTGCCGGAGCATGTCCTCACAGTCGTCGACCAGGCGTACTTCGAGTACATCGACCGGCCCGACTACCCGGACGCCGTCGAGCGCTATTTGAAGGCCGGGCACCGCGTCGTCGCTCTCAGGACGTTCTCCAAGATCTACGGTCTTGCCGGGCTCCGTGTCGGGTATGCCGTCGGCTCGCGGAGCGTCTGCGCGTCGCTCGCCAAGGTGCGACGTCCGTTCGACATCACGACTCCCGCTCAGGTGGCGGCGGTTGCGAGCATCGGCGACGAGGCCGAGCTCGCACGTAGGCGTACCGTCAACGCGGGCGGGCTCGCGAGGCTCGACGCGATCCTGCGCGAGCATGGGCTCGAGCCGACGCCGTCGGTCGGCAACTTCGTCTTCGTCGAGATGGGGGGAGATGCGGCCGCGCTCTTCGAGCGGCTGCTTCGCGAAGGTGTGATCGTGCGCCCGCTCGCGGGGTTCGGCTCGACCACCGCGATCCGGGTCTCGGTGGGCACGCCCGAGGAGCTCGACGTCTTCGCGTCGGCCCTCGGACGAGTGCTGCAGCCCGTCTGATTCCCCTACTCTGCGACGACCTTGTCGTCGCCGCAGCCGCTTCACCGCCAGTTCGGGATGCTTCGCCGTGCACCGAGCTTCCGCCTGCTCTTCATCGCGACTCTCGGCTCCGGCGTCGGAACCTGGATGGCGACGATTGCGCTGACGGCCGACGTGACGGCCAGAACCGGCTCGCCGTGGTGGGTCAGCGCACTCTTTATCGTCACGTTTCTCCCGTCGGTCGTCGTCGGCCTCACCGCCGGCCCGCTGATCGACCGCCTCTCGCGCAAGCGGCTGATCGTGGCTTCCGATCTGGTCCGGCTCGTGGTCTTCGGCCTGCTGCCGTTCGTCGGCAGTGCGGCCGCGATCATCGCGCTTGCCGCCGTCGCGGGCGTCGCGAACTCGTTCTTCCGGCCCGCGGTCCTCGCCGGCGTCCCCAACCTCGTCGCCGAGGACGAGCTCGCGCACGGAACAGCGCTCCTCCAGGCCACTGACTGGGCGGCGACGACGCTCGGCCCGATTCTCGGCGGTGTGATCGTCAGTGCTTCGCACAGCCCGCACATCGTCTACTGGCTGAACGCCGTGACCTTTCTCTTCTCCGCGCTGCTGCTCGTCCGCATTCCCGCACGCCTCCTGCAGAGCGAGCAGGCGATCACCCGCGGCCACTGGCGCGACCTTGTCGAGGGGATGACGAGCTTCCGGCGGTCGGCCGCGATGTTCACGGTGCTCTTCGCGTTCGGCTTCGCGATGCTCGCGACCGGGCTGATCAACGTCTCCGAGATCTTTCTGGCCGAGCGCGCCCTCGGCCGGGGCGCCTTCGGCTACGGCCTCCTCTGGACGGCGACCGGGCTCGGTCTCGTGATCGGGAGCCTGATCACCGGGGCGCTGCTCGAGGAGCGGGAGGTGAAGGGCGTCTACCCGCTCGCGTTCATACCGTGGGCCGCCGGGATCCTTGCCGCAGGCATCGCGCCGAACATCTGGCTCGCCTCGACGGCGATGGTGCTCGCCGGCTTCGGCAACGGTCTCGCGTTCCCGATGACGGTCCTGATCGTTCAGCGCTACACCGCCGACCGCTTCCGCGGCCGTGCGTTCACGCTGATCATCAGCGCCCACAACGCGTTGCTCGGCATCGCCATGGTCGCCGCTGGAGCCCTCACGAGCGCCGCAGGTCCGCGCTGGACGTATGTGGTCGCGGCCTGCCTCCTTCTCTGCGCGAGCTTGACGGCGTCGGTGCTCTCACGCGGGATCCCGCCTGAGGGCGCCGTCGCCGCCGGGATGACTGCGTAGTCTCCGGGTCGTGGCCGGGCGGCGTGACTGGACGCGCGAGACACTCGCAGCAGGCGTGCGAACCGGCGACCGGCGGGCACTCGCACGCGCGATCACGCTCGTCGAGAACGGCGATCCGCTCGCCTACGAGGTCGTCAGCGATCTCTACCCGGAGACCGGCCACGCTCACGCGGTCGGCCTCACCGGCCCACCCGGGGTCGGAAAGTCGAGTCTTCTTGCCGCGCTGATTCGCCTCGTGCGAGCAGATGGCGACACCGTCGGGGTGATCTCGGTCGACCCGTCGAGCCCGTTCACCCAGGGAGCGCTGCTCGGCGACCGCATCAGGCTGACGGAGCACTTCCTGGACCCCGACGTCTTCATTCGCTCAATGGGCACGCGCGGCCACCTCGGCGGGCTCGCCGAGACGACGCTCCAGTCGCTGCTCGTGCTCGACGCCGCCCAGAAGGACATCGTCTTCCTGGAGACGGTCGGCACCGGTCAGAGCGAAGTCGGCGTGCTCTCGATCGCGGACACGGTGGTGCTCGCGCTGATGCCGGGCTCGGGCGACTCGATCCAGGCGCTGAAGGCCGGGATCATGGAGATCCCGGATGTGATCGCGATCAACAAGATGGACCACCCGATGGCGAAGACGATGCTGAACGAAGTGCGCCAGGTGCTCTCGCTCGGCCCCTCGGAGGGCTGGACGCCGCCGATCATCCTCACTGAGGCGATGCGCGGCGAGGGAATCGACACACTCTGGGAGAAGATCTCCGAGCATCGCGCGTGGCTCGAGGCAGACGGCGAGCTCGACCGGCGGCGGCGCAGCAATCTCGCGCAGGAGGTGTTCCAGGTGGCTGCGACCCGGGCCCGACGTCACCTCGAGCATGCCGTGCGCGACGATGCGGAGTTGCGCAGGCTGCTCGACGAGGTACAGGCCCGGAAGCTCGACCCGCTGACTGCCGTACGTGAGATCCTCGAGAAGGTGTTCCGAATTGGCGACGCTGACCAGACCAACTCTCGCTGACATCTACGCGGCCCGCGAGCGCATCGCCGGTCACGCTTTCGTCACGCCGGTGTACGGCTCGGACTCCCTCGGCCGGCTCTGCGGCCGGACAGTCTGGCTGAAGGCCGAGAACCTCCAGCGCACCGGCGCGTTCAAGGTGCGCGGCGCGGTCAACAAGCTGGCGACGCTCGACGATGCTCAACGCGCCAGCGGCGTGATCGCGGCGAGCGCCGGGAACCACGGCCAGGCCGTCGCCTGGGCGGCGCGGCAACTCGGGGTCGAGGCGACGGTCTTCATGCCCCAGGACGCGCCGATGGCGAAGGTGGATGCGACGCGCAACTACGGCGCACACACAGTGCTCGCGGGGACCGGGTTCGACGAGGCACTCGTCGAGGCGCAGGCGCGCGCGGCCGAGACCGGTGCGACGTTCGTGCACGCGTTCGAGGACGTGGTCGTGATCGCGGGCCAGGGCACGGTCGGGCTCGAGCTCGCCGAGCAGCTTCCGGAGGTCGACACCTTTCTCGTTCCGGTCGGCGGAGGAGGCCTCGCCTCGGGCATTGCGATCGCGTTGCGCGAGCTGCGTCCCGGCGCGCGGATCGTCGGTGTTCAGGCGGGCAAGACCGGCAAGGGCACGATCGCCGACGGCATCGCGGTCAAGCACCCGGGCACGCTGACGATGGCGATCCTCGACGAGTTGCTCGACGACCTCGTCCACGTCGAGGACGAGGAGATCTCAGAGGCGATCGTCCTGCTCTTGGAGCGGGCGAAGCTCGTCGTCGAGGGCGCCGGCGCCGCATCCGTCGCAGCGCTCCTCGCCGGCAAGGCAGGGGGCTCGGGCGACGTCTGCACGCTGCTCTCCGGCGGCAACATCGACGCGACGCTCCTCATCTCCGTCATGCGCCACGGACTGACGCTTGCGGGGCGTTACCTCGTCGTTCGCACGCGCATCCCGGATCGTCCCGGCGCACTCGTCGAACTGCTCGAACGTATTGCGGCAGAGCGCGGCAACGTCGTCTCGGTCGAGCACCACCGCGAAGGCATGGCCGTGCACGTCGCCGAGACCGAGGTCGAGTTGACGGTCGTGACGCGCAACGAAGAGCACTGCGGCGAGCTCTGCCGGGCGCTCGAGTCGTGCGGCTACGTGCTCGAGCGCTTGGGTTAGAGGCTGCGAGCAGGCAGGCTCAGCCGCCGCAGCGGCGGAACGCGACGACGTCGCCGCCGAAGTCGGCAATCCCGCCGCTTGCGACCGGGCGCACATCGAATCCCTCGCGCTGCAGCAGTGACGCCGCGATCGCCGCGCGGGGGCCGCTCTCGCAGAGGGTGATCACGGGCTGGTCGCGCTGCAGCGCACCGCACCCGATCTTCCGCAACAGGCGATAGGGGATGTTGCGCGAGCCCGGCAGGTAGCCGCTGTCGCGCTCGGGTGCCTCACGAACGTCGACCACCTGGATCTCGCTTCTGGCGAGCAGCTCCTTCAACTCGGCGACGTCGACCGTCGCGAGCGTCTCCGTCGCCTGCGCCGCCACGACGTAGCCTGCAATCTCGAGAATCCCGACCGCCCAGAGCCCCGCCGCCGCCGCGCGGGCCTCCTCGTGCGAGCCTGCGTGCAGCACGAGGCGCTCGCCGGGGACGAGCACGAAGCCCGCCTTCGTGCCGAAGTTGCTCCCGGAGACGGGGACGCTGATCGATCCGGGCACGTGACCGGCGGCGTGATCGTGGAAGGGCCGCACGTCGAGGACAACCCCGTCACCGGTCTCGTCGAGCTCGCCGGGGCCGGGCGGCCACGCGAGCCACGGCCCGCGGTTCAGAGCGACGACGCGCTCGGTGGTCGGCGGGCGCGGGGCCGAGATGGATGAGGAGACGAGCACGAACTCCTGGACAGTGTGGTAGTCAAGCGACGAGTTCGTCTCGCGCTCGCGCCCGATCGTCGAGGACCGCTCAGCGCTCATGTTGCCGCCGCAGAGCGAGCCTGCGACATGGCCCGGGTACACCTCTGTCGCCGGTGCGAGCTCCGTCAGCCGTGCGAGTGAATGAAAGAGATCCTCGGCGCCTTCGCGCGCGGCAACCGCGAGATCGGGCCGGGCGGTATCGCCGACGAACAGCGAGTCGCCGGTCAGCGCGATCTGATCGTTGACGATGTACGCGCAGTGCTCGGGGCGATGGCCCGGCGTGTGGAGCACCCGGATCGTCACGTCACCGACCGTCAGCTCCTGGCCGTCGGTGAGCTCTTCGTACGGGAACTCGGGCTCGGCGAGCGCGTGCAATGCGACCGGCACTCCGTGCTCGAGCGCGAACCGCCCGTGACCGGAAACATGATCGGCATGAGTGTGTGTCTCGAGCACGCGCTCGATCCGCACGCCCGCGTTGGCTGCAGCCGTCGCCAGCTCTTCGATCGCGAACGGAGGATCGACGACGACGGCGACGCCGGCGTCGGCATCGCCCACCAGGTAGCTCGCACACCCCAGGTCGTCGTTCACGAACTGCCGAAAGAGCAGCACGAGCACGGAGGCTAACAGTGTGTGCGGCCGCTGTTCGGATCTGCAGCAACTCGTTCCGGAAAGAGCCGCGTCGTCTGCGGCAGGCCCCAAGGACGGTGCCTGGCACCGGTTTTGGGCCTGCGCAGAACCGTCTCGGAAGTGTGACGTTTTCTCCACAGGCTTCCGGGTTGCCTGTGTTCATGCGATGCTCGTCGTCCAGCGGGTGGGACGCCCGCCGCGTGCCGACGGTGGCCTTGCTGGCGGCACCTGTACGGATCGGACCTGACCCGCGCCTGGCACGGGCGGCCGCCGCTTGCGCGGCGAACCGCTCGCCCAGCCTTCCTCTACTGGGGCGGCGGCCTCAGCCAGACGTAGAGCCCGACGAAGAGGCCGACCAGGGCGAGGGCTGCGGCGAGAATCGCGACGATCAGTGCCGCCTTGCCGAGCGAGCGTGCGCCCGAATCGTGCTGGGCGCCGGCGGAGACGTCGAGGCCGACGCGGTAGGTGATCGACTTGCCCGTCCGGGCGCCCACGAGCACGTTGAAGAGCACGGTCTCGGCCTGCTTCGGCGCGGTGCCTCGGATCGCGAACGTGGCGTACTGATGTTTCGCGATGCGACCGCCGGACCAGGTGATCGCCTGCCCGGTCCGGGACTGCGTCCAGCCGGGCTTCGCTTCCGCGTCGTCGAGCTCGAAGTCGGAGGGAATGCCGAGCGTCACGTGGTCGACTGCGACAGCATCGTTCTCGTTGGGAACCGAGAAGACGAGGTCGACCGCATTGCCCACATGCACCCGGGGCGGGTCGATCGAGAGATGAGCCGACGCCGCGCCCGCGAAGACCAGCGGGCTAAAACCCGAGATGACGAGCGCTAACCATCCTCTCGCGCCCCTCGACGGTGGCCGCTCTCGCCGGGCGGAGCCCGGCTCCGCGGCCACCTCGCCGCCCAGACGCCCCGTCGCTCTCCGGGCCCGTGCTAGTCGCACTGTGCCCTCGGGCGCCGAGCCGTCTGAACGGCGCGAGGAACGCGAGCGGATTTCGCCGGCCTAAAGCCTGAGGTGTCTGGCGATAACCATCCGCTGTACTTCATTCGTGCCCTCTCCGATCTCCAGAATCTTCTGGTCACGGTACAGACGCGAGATCGCATATTCGTCCATGAAGCCGTAGCCGCCGTGGATCTGGAGCGCCCAGTTCGCGGCACGATGAGAGAGCTCACCGGAGAACAGCTTCGCCATCGCCGCGGTCTTTGCGAAGTCGCGCCCCTGGTCTTTCTCCCAGGCGGCTTTCCACACGAGGTCGCGCGCCGCCTCGAGCTCGGTCGCGATGTCGACGAGCTTCTCCTGGACGGCCTGGAACTTGGAGATCGGCTTGCCGAACTGCCGGCGCTCCTTCGCGTAGGCGACGGCAAGGTCGTAGCAGCCCTGCGCGAGCCCGACTCCCATCGCCGCGACCGAGATGCGCCCACCGTCGAGGATCTGCAGGAACTGCTGGAAGCCTTCGCCGCGCGGCCCGAGCAGGTTGCTCTCCGGCACGCGCACCCCCTGGAAGGAAAGCTCGCGGGTGTCGGATGCACGCCAGCCGAGCTTCTGCATCGGCGCGGAGATCGTGTAGCCGGGAGTGCCGTTCGGGATCACGATGTTCGAGATCTCGCCCTCGCCCGTGACAGCCGTCACGGTCACGCAGGCGGTGATGTCCGTGCCCGCGTTGGTGATGAACATCTTCGAGCCGTCGATTACCCATTCGCCGTCCTCGAGCCGCGCAGTGGTGCGAGTCGCACCGGCGTCGGAGCCGGCGTTCGCCTCGGTCAGCCCGAACGCGGCAAGCTTGCGGCCCGAGGCGAGGTCGGGCAGCCACTCCTGCTTCTGCTCGTCGTTTCCGAAGTAGTAGATCGGCAGCGTTCCGAGCGAGTGGTGCGCGGCAACGGTGATTGCCACCGACGAGTCGATTCGCGTCAGCTCTTCGACCGCGATTGCATAGGAGAGGGTGTCGCTGCCCGCGCCCTCGTACTCCTCCGGGATCGTCATCCCCATCAGACCGAGCTCGGCGAGCTCGGAGACGATCTCGTAGGGGAACCGCTTCTCACGGTCGAGCTCCTCGGCGACCGGCGCAACCTTCTCGAGCGCGAACTGCCGTACCGTGTCGCGGATCAGCTCGTGTTCGGAGTCGAGATCGAAGTTCACGCCGACATCCGTTCCGCGAGGTCGACGATCAACCGCACGCCGTAGCCGGTGCCACCCTGATCGAGAGCGTAGTCCGGCCGCTTCCGCATGATGTATGCCGGACCGGCAATGTCGACGTGCGCCCACGGCCCTTCTCCGGTGAACTCGCGGAGGAACTCGGCGGCGAGGACAGCGCCCGCCTCGCGGAACTCCGAGCCGTTCTTCATGTCGGCGAAGTCGGAGTCGACGTAGCGGCGGTAACGAGGGTGCAACGGGAACCGCCACGCGAGGTCGCCGCTCGTGTGTGAGGCGGCGTCGACGTCCGCCGCGAAGCTCTCGTCGTTACAGAACCACCCGGCGTAGAGGTCGCCGAGCGCGATCGACATCGCGCCGGTCAGCGTCGCGAAGTCGATCAGGTGCGTCGCACCGCTCTCGCGCGCGAAATGCAGCGCATCCGCGAGGAGCAGGCGTCCCTCTGCGTCGGTGTTGATGATCTCGATCGTCTTGCCGTTCGCCGCGCGCAGGATGTCGCCGGGCTTGAACGCGTTGCCGTCCTGGAGGTTCTCGGTCGACGCGACGACGGTTAGCAGTCGAATGGGGAGGCCGAGCTCGGCGATCGCCGCTGTCGCCTCGATCACCGCCGCACCGCCGCACATGTCGGCCTTCATGTCCTGCATGCGGAGCAGGGGCTTCAGCGAGATGCCGCCCGAGTCGAACGTGATCGCCTTGCCGACGAGGCCGAGCGTCAGGCCGTCCTTCGCGCCGGGCGGGTCGTAGCGCATGACGATCAGCTGCGGTTCCTGCCCGCTGCCGGCGGCGACGGCGGCGAAGGCGCCCATGCCTTGCCCTTCGATCCAGTCGCGGCCGTGGGACTCGACGGTCACGTGCGGGCCCGTGTGCGCTTTCGCATGTTCCGCGAGGGCGGTCGGCGTCAGGTCGTTCGGCGGCCGGTTCGCGAGGTCGCGCGCCTCGCCGAGATGGCGCGCGACGACGGCTTGCCGCTCGGCGAGCCCGTGCAGGTCGGTCACTGCATCGAGTGCGAGCGTCAGGGTGCTGCGATTCGCATAGCCGCTCTTGAAGAGGCCGGGGTCATACGCGCCGAATGCGGTGCCTTCGACGAGAGCTCTCACCTGGTCGGCCGGTGCGACGCCGAGCAGTTCGTTGACCGTCCAGGCGATCGTCCCGCCCTCGCGCCGAAGGGCACGTGCGGCCACGGCGGCAGCGGCGCGCAGGCCGTCGGCGCCGAGCGCGGCAGCGGCGCCCACACGAAGCTCGCGCTCGCCCAGGCGAACCTCGCCGGCTGGAAGGTCGCTGTCGATGCGGGCCCGGACATCGGAACCGCCTGCCGCCCTGGTCTCGACGCGCATACCGGGGGGCGATGGTACCGAGGAAGGCCAATTGACGCGTCGAACCGTCAGCGTACGTTCTCACCGAATTCATACGAGGAGCCGACTACCGTGAGATACATGGACGCGCAGACCGTCGAGTCGCTGACCGAGGAGATCGGTCGCATCGTCGCGGAGCGGCAGCGCCTGCGCGCAACCGGCGCAGCCGGCGACGAGCTGGAGGAGAACCGCCGGCGCCTCGCGCAGGCCCAAAGCCGCCTCTCGGAGCTTCTGATCGCGCGCTACCTGCCGACCGCCGAATCGGCCTAGGCGGATTCGGATACGGTTGCGGCCGCAACGGCCTCGACCAAAGGAGCGGCAACGGTGGCAACCAAGGAATTCTTCGACGGACTGGAGTCGCGGGCGGATGCGGCGAAGCTCGCCGGCATGACCAACTCGTACCTCTTCGACATCGAGGGCGAGGGCCAGTGGCTCGTCTCCGTCGCCGACGGCAAGCTCTCCGTCATCGAGGGCACCGGCGAAGCCGACGCGACGATCTCGACGACGAGTGAGACGTTTGAGAAGATCGTCGCCGGCGAGCAGAACCCGACGACGGCCTACATGACCGGCAAGCTGAAGATCAAGGGCGACATGGGCGCAGCCATGAAGCTCCAGAAGCTCTTCTAGTCAGAGGCCTTCTGGATCAGTGCGTCGACGCGATCCCAGATCGCGTGCTTGCCTGTGGCGCTCAGCGTGTAGACCGACCCGTGGTCGGCGGCGAAGCCCGGCGTGGAATGGATCACGCCGCCGTGGATCTGCTTATCCGGCACGCCGAATGCGAGCAGGTGCTTGTCGAGCTCGACCGCGCCCGCGGAGCCGACGCTCGTGTCCTTGTCGCCGACGAAGAGATAGATGCCGGTCGTCTTCGGGATCAGCTTCAAGTTCGTCGGCGGTTCGAAGCTCGGGTTGATCTGACCCGGGTAGAGCGCGATCACGAGGCGCGCCTTCAGGAACGCCGCCGCCTCGACCGCGAGGCGGCCACCGCGTGAGTGCCCGACCAGCACCAACGGCAGGTTGCGCCCATCGAGCGTGCCGAGCGCGCGTCCGACTGCGCCGACGATGTTGTTGCGCGCCAGCGGGTCGGGCGGCGGGCTCTCGTAACGCGGGTAGATCACGTCGTAGCCCTCCGACGCGAGGTGCGCCTGCCAGGGCTCGAGCTGCTCACCGGAGTTCTGCCCCAGCCCGTGCAGCAGGACGACGACCGCCTTCGCCGTTCCTTTCGCCCGCACCACCCAGTACTGGTCCTTGCCGATGCCGTTCGACTCGAACGTCGGCTGCCAGGAGCCGCCACCACACGCTGCGAGCGCCAGGCCGGCGACCAGCGCGGCGAGACTACCCGTCCAGCTCGACCAGCACCGCGCCGCCCGCGACACGATCGCCTTCCTTGACCGAGACGGCGCGAACGGTCGCGTCATACGGCGAGACGAGTGGGGTCTCCATCTTCATCGCCTCCAGTACGACGAGCGGTTCACCGGCTTTGACTGTTGCGCCTTCGTGAACGTGCACCTTGATCACGGTGCCCGGCATCGGGGAGGTGATCGTGTGCAGGCCCTCGATCGCCGGGCCGGCCTGGGAAGCCGACGCATCGACGTCCGGTGGCGGCTTCGGTGCCGGTGACGGCAGGTTGAGGCGAAACGCGCCGCGCCAGACCGCTTCGGGCAGGGCAGCCGGAGAGGGGGAGAGCGGTGGATGCTCGGTCAGGAACGCCGTCGTCGTCTCGCCGGCCCGCAACGCGGGGTGCGCCACGAGCCAGCGCAGAAAGGACAGGTTCGTCGTGACGCCGACGACCTCTGTCTCGGCGAGTGCTCCGGCCAGCCGGTCGAGTGCCTCGTCACGCGTCGCGCCGCTCGCGATCAGCTTCGCGATCATCGGGTCGTAGGAGGTGCCGACCTCGTCCCCTTCGGCGACCGAGGCCTCGACGCGGATCGACGGTGGCAGGCGCAGGCGCTCGATCCGGCCGGCCTGCGGCAGGAACGTCCTCGGGTCCTCGGCGTAGAGGCGCACCTCGACCGCCGCACCTTCGAACCGCGGTTGAACGTCGAGGCGTTCGCCGCGGGCGATGCGAATCTGCCACTGGACGAGGTCGATGCCGGTGACGGCCTCCGTCACGGGATGCTCCACCTGGATGCGGCCGTTCAGCTCGAGGAAGTAGAAGTCGCGGCCCTCCAGGACGAACTCCGCGGTTCCGGCGCCGACGTAGCCGATCGCGGTCGCAAAGCGGATCGCGGCGTCGCTCATCCGTGCTCGGAGCTCTGCGTCGAGCGCGGTCGACGGCGACTCCTCCAACACCTTCTGGTGGCGGCGCTGCACCGAGCATTCGCGCTCGCCCAGTGAGAGCACGGTGCCGTGGGCGTCTGCCAGCAGCTGGATCTCGACGTGCCGCGGGCGTTCCAGGTAGCGCTCGAGGTAGACGCGATCATCGCCGAAGCCGGCTTTCGCTTCGCGGCGCGCGGCCTCGAGCGCCTCGGCGAGCTCGTCCGGCGAGCGGACGATGCGCATTCCACGGCCGCCGCCGCCCGCTGCAGCCTTGACGATCAGCGGCGGCTCGGTCGCCTCGGGAACTGTCGGGACGCCTGCCTCCGCCGCGATGCGCTTCGCCTCGAGCTTGTCGCCGCCGCGCCGGAGGGCGTCGGCAGGCGGCCCGATCCACGCCAGTCCCGCGGTGTCGACCGCCTCTGCGAAGTCGCCGCTCTCGGCGAGGAAGCCGTAGCCGGGGTGGATCGCGTCAGCTCCCGTTGCCGTCGCCGCGCGGATGTGCTCCTCGGAGTGCAGGTAGGAAGAGATCTCGACGACCTCGTCCGCCGAGCGGGCGTGCAACGAGCCGATGTCGTCGGGGGCCACGACCGCGACGGTTGCGAGACCGAGCTCGCGCGCGGCGCGGAAGACACGCAGCGCGATCTCGCCCCGGTTGGCGACGAGGATCTTCATCGCTTGTCGATCTTCCCCGGTGCCATGCGGCGACAAGCCTACGGGGGAGATGATCTACGCTGTCGCGTCGTCGATGACCGCCGTCTCCAAAGCGATCCAGGGCCCGAATCGGCGCGTCGTCGGGCCATGAGCCGCCCGCTGCCGCTCGGCCCGCTCGAATGGATGATCTTCGCGCCGCGCGAGGTTGTCTTCGACGTGATCAGCTCGCCCTACCTTGAGCGGACGCCGCGTGCGCTCGCGAGCAAGCTCGAGGTGCTCGAGCGGAGACGCAATTCCGTCGTCGCAGCCCACTACACGCGCGTGCTCGGCGGGCGCGTGCGCGTGACGACGGTCGAGCGCGTGACCTTCCGCCGGCCGAGCCTCGTGACGTTCCGGCTGCTGCGCGGCCCGGTCTCGCACGTCAAAGAGGTCTTCGAGCTGACCGAGGACGCAGGCAGCACCCGGTTCGTCTGGCGCGGCGAGCTCTCGAGCAAGAGCCGCCTCTGGTCGCGCATCGTCGCCCGACGCTGGACTGCCGTCGTTCGTCACTCGGTCGCCGAGATCGCCGCCGAGGCCGAGCGCCGCGCGGGCTAGTGACCTAGCGAAGCCAGCCGGGAGGGCGCTTCTCGAGGAACGCGCGCAGGCCGTCCTGCCCTTCGGCGCTCGTGCGGTGGGCGGCGATGCGCTGCGCGGTCTCCTCTGCCTCGAGCGGCGCGCGGGCGAGTACCTTCGCGGCGCGTGCCGCGTTTGGCGCCGCAGAGAGGAGCTCGCCGACGAGACGGTCGACGGCGGCGTCGAGGTCGTCCGCGACCTCGTGGACGAGGCCGATGCGCAACGCGACGTCGGCGGTGAACCGCTCGCCGGTCACGAACCAGCGCCGCGCCGCGCCGGTTCCGATCTTCGCGAGCGCGAACGGTGAGATGACCGCGGGGACGATCCCGAGCTTCACCTCGCTGAACGCGAACTGCGCCGACGGCTCGGCGACCGCGATGTCGCAGCAGGCAACCAGGCCGCAGCCGCCGCCGAGCGCATGGCCCTGCACGCGCGCGATCACCGGCGCGGGGCAGCCGTCGATCGCATCGAGCATCGCGCGTAACCGGAGCGCGTCCGCGACGTTCTCGTCGTGCGACAGGTCGACCGACGAGCGCATCCACTGCACGTCGGCGCCGGCGGAGAACGACGGGCCGTCTCCCGCGAGGAGAACCGCACGCGCGTCGCCGACGTCGCCAAACGCCTCGGTGAGCTCGGCGATCAAGGAGGCGTCGAACGCATTCCGCTGCTCGGGGCGCGCCATCGTCACGCGCAGCAGCGGACCGTCGCGTTCGCAGCGAAGCGCGCTCACGACAGCCCGTCGAAGGCGAGCCCAAGGCGTGCGAGCTCGGGTGAGACGGAGACGGTCGCCTC
>JBBQQI010000018.1:0-35382 GCA_038216085.1 Gaiellales bacterium
TGCGTGCCGCCCGCTTGGTGGTCTGCGTGGCCACACAACCTTCCTTTCGGGAGCGGGGTCTCGGGGCGAGAAGACTCGGTCTCGCCGACCGGCGAAACCCGCGGAATTCTAGTGAAGAACTCTGGGCCTTACGACACCTGGCGATGGGCCGTTCGGCCTAGAGGCTCGAGTGCCTGCGAGAGGTCGGCCCAGAGCTCCTCGACGTCATCGAGCCCGACCGAGAGCCGCAGGAGCCCTGACGGGATGCGATCGCCCTCCCAGCGGTGGCGGCTCTCCATCGACGAGCGGACACCACCGAGACTGGTCGCGTTCACGATCAGCGTCGTCGCGGTCTCGACGGCGCGGGCGTCGTCGGCGTCGTCGACGTCGAAGGAGATCAGGCCGCTGTAGCCGGGGTAGCGAACCCGCGTCACGGCGGGATGCTCCGCAAGCCGGCGGGCGATCTCCGTCGCCGTCTCCGTGTGCCGGAGCATGCGGGTCTCGAGCGTCTCGAGCCCACGCAGCAGCGCGCTTGCCGAGTCGGGGCTCGCCGTGATTCCCGTGTTCGCGCGCAGCTCGCGCAGACGGGCCGAGTGCTCGCCGCGAGAGATCGTCACGCCGAGCAGGGCGTCGTGGTGGCCGGTCAGGAACTTCGTCGCGGAGTGGACGACGATGTCCGCGCCGTTCTCGAGTGCCCGCAGGTAGATCGGGGTCGCAACGGTCGCATCGCAGACGACGAGGCCGCGGTGTCGTCGGAGCGCTTCCCAGTTCGGCACGGTCAGCGTCGGGTTCGCTGGTTCCTCGACCCAGACGATGTCAGCCTCGGGAGCCGCGCCGGTCTGGTCGAACTCGACGTAGCTGATGCCCCACGGCTGGAGCAGCCCGAGGAGCTTGCTCGTGCCGAAGTACGCGCCGTCGGCAATCGCGATGGTCGTGCCGGGTTTCGCAAACGACAGGATCACATTCGTCACAGCGCCCATCCCGGAGGCGTAGAGCAGCGCGTCGCCGCCTTCGAGCGGGCCTAGCGCCGCTTCGGCAGCGACGCCGGCCGGGTGGTCGTAGCGCGAGTAGTAGAACTGCCGCGGCTCGCCGCGCTCGTCGTAGGGCCAGATCGTCGAACGGTCGAGCGGTTGCATCCGTCGACCTTACGCGGCTCTGACGACGTCAAGGAGCCGGTCGAGCTCGTCGTCGGTGTTGAAGTAGTGCGCGGATGCTCGGATCAGCCCGTCGATGCCGCGGGCGTCGAGGTCGAGCCGGGCGGACGCAGCATCCGTCACCGAGACGTTGATCCGCTCGCCGGCGAGTGCCGCCTGGATCTCCTGCGGCGACCGGCCGTCGACCGTGAACGTGACGATCGCGCCGAGGGTCTCGCCCCGGTCGCGCACCGTCACGCCGGGAACTGCGCTCAACTCCTCGCGCAGGCGCGCGGCGAGGGAGCGGACGCGCTGCCAGATCTGCTCGATCCCGATCGCGAGGGCGTAGTCCGCGGCGACTCCGAGTGCCACCTTCCCGGCGACATTCGTCTCCCAGTTCTCGAAGCGGCGCGCGTCGTCCCGGATCACGTAGCTGCCGTCGGGCTGCCACTCGGCCGCGTGCATGTCGAGAAAGGGAGGCTCGAGCGTCTCGAGCAGCCCGCGCCGGACGTAGAGGAAGCCCGTGCCGCGCGGCGCCCGGAGGAACTTGCGCCCCGTCGAGGAGAGGATGTCGCACCCGATCGCTTTTATGTCGACCGGCATCTGCCCGACCGACTGACAGGCGTCGAGCAGTAGCGGGACGCCGGCCGCTCGTGTCACGCGCCCCACGGCCACCGCGGGGTTGACGAGCCCGCTCTGTGTCGGCACGTGGACGAGTGAGACGAGCCGTACGCGCTCGTCGAGCGTTGTTTCGAGCGCGGCGACATCGAACTGTCCCTGGTCGTCGTCGGGCACGACCTCGATGACGGCGCCTCTCCGGGCCGAGACCTGCTGCAAGGCGATCCAGTTCGACGCGTACTCGGCGCGCCCGGTGAGGATGCGGTCGCCGGCCTCGAACGGGAAGGAGTAGAACGCCATGTCCCACGCGCGCGTCGCGTTCTCGACGACCGCTATCTCGTCACGCTCGGCGCCGATCAGGCGGGCAAGGGCGTCGTAGGTGTGCTCGAGACGATCCTCCCGCTCGGCCTTCGCCTCGTAGCCGCCGATCTCCGCCTCGCGCGTCAGGTGCTCGATCATCGCCTCGAGGACCGGGGCCGGCGGCAGTGACGAGCCCGCGTTGTTGAAGTGGGCGACGTGTGCGCAGCCGGGCGTCTCGGCCCGCAGCCGCTCGACGTCGATCGTCATTCGTCAAGCACCGTAAAGAGCGTCAACTGCGTGCCGTCGGGCGTCTGCAAGCGGACGTTCCAGTGTCGCCACGGCGTTTCCACCGGCCCGCCGAGCAGTTCCGCGCCGGCATCGACGAGCGCAGCCGCACTGGCCGCCGCATCGTCGACCTCGAGCGCCACACGCACCGGCCCCGCGATTCGGCGACCGACCTCGATCTCGTCGACGGTCGCAGCGTGCTCGGCGTCGAGCAGCTCGAGGGTCGCTCGTCCCGCCTCGAGCACGACCACCCTGCCGCCGTCGCTCCATGCCTCGAGCACCTCCATCCCGAGCCCGTCGCGGTAGAAGGCGAGCGCCGCGTCGTAATTCTCGACAGTCAGCGCGAGGCGCAGCTCACGAACGGCCATCCGGTGACTCTAATCGCCGACACTGCTCTGATCGGGGGCACTGATTCTCGGCCACTCAGTGCGGCCGGGCGAGGGCGTGCAGCGGTTCGAGCACGTCGATCGCGTGGCTCGTCCAGTCGGCCCCGCCCGCGTAGACGGCCGCAAGCTCCTCTGCCAGTTGGGCACCAAGGCGCGCACGCAGCTCGGCGACCGGCGGGTCGTGCTCCGGCGGCTCAGGCGCCTCGTGGGCGATCGACTCTGCGAGCACTGCCTGCGCGATCGCGTTGCGCGTCCTGCGCGCAAGGGTCGCCGCGTCCGTCACGGGTGCGGCGTCGATCGCGGCTCGGAGGGCGGCGAGGCTCACGCGGGCATTCTGAACCAGATCGATCATCTAGGCTCCGGCGAGATGTCGCAGACGGAGAAGCGCACACACGACACGACCCGCGCCAAGTTGCAGTGGCTCGCGGAGCTGCGCGACGAGGCGCGCCACGCGGGCTCCGAGAAGTCGGTCGCGAAGCACAAGGACGCCGGCAAGCTGCTCGCCCGCGAGCGCGCCGAGAAGCTGTGCGATCCGGGCTCATTCGTCGAGCTCGACCGTTATGTGCGTCACCGCGAATCGAACTTCGGGATGCTCGAGCGGCGTCCGTATGGCGACGCGGTCGTCACGGGCTACGGGACGATCTTCGGCCGGCGCGTCTTCGTCTTCAGCCAGGACTTCACGGTCTTCGGCGGCTCGCTGAGCGAGGTGTTCGCGGAGAAGATCTGCAAGGTGATGGACCTCGCGGCCAAGTACGGCTGCCCGCTGATCGGCATCAACGACTCGGGTGGTGCCCGGATCCAGGAAGGCGTCGTCTCGCTCGCGGGCTACGCCGAGATCTTCTGGCGCAACGTGCAGAGCTCCGGGGTGATCCCGCAGATCTCACTCGTGCTCGGGCCGTGCGCAGGTGGCGCCGTCTACTCGCCTGCGATGACGGACTTCATCCTGATGGTCGAAGGATCGTCGTACATGTTCATCACGGGCCCCGACGTGGTGAAGACCGTCACCGGCGAGGACGTGACCTTCGAGGAACTCGGCGGCGCGACGGCGCACGCGACCAAGTCAGGGGTTGCGCACCTGACCGCCCCGACCGAGGAGGCCGCGCTCGAGGACGCCCGCTACCTGCTCAGTTTCTTGCCGCAGTCGAACGAGCACCCGACGCCCTACGACGAGCCGACCGACCCGGTCGGCCGCGAGGCGCCCGAGCTCGACGACCTGATCCCGGACGAGCCTGCCAAGCCGTACGACATCAAGAAGGTGATCACTGCGGTCGTCGACGACGGCGAGTTCCTCGAGATCCAACCGCTCTACGCCGACAACATCGTCACCTGTTTCGCGCGCCTCGGCGGGTACAGCGTCGGCATCGTCGGCAACCAGCCGAAGTCGCTCGCCGGCGTGCTGGACATCAACTCGTCGGAGAAGGCAGCGCGCTTCGTCAGGACCTGCGATGCGTTCAACATCCCGCTGATCACGTTCGTCGACGTGCCGGGGTTCCTGCCGGGGACGACGCAGGAGTGGGGCGGAATCATCCGCCACGGCGCGAAGCTGCTCTACGCCTACTGCGAGGCGACGGTGCCGAAGTTGACCGTGATCACGCGCAAGGCCTACGGCGGCGCCTACGACGTCATGAGCTCGAAGCACGTCCGTGCCGACTTCAACTTCGCGTGGCCGACCGCCGAGGTGGCGGTGATGGGGCCGGAGGGCGCGGTCAACATCATCTTCCGCTCGGAACTTGCCGAGGCTGCCGACCCCGATGCGCGCCGGGCTGAGCTGATCGCCGAGTACAAGGAACAGTTTGCGAACCCGTACACGGCCGCCGAGCGCGGGTACGTCGACGAGGTGATCGACCCACGTCGCACGCGTCCTGTGCTGATCGATGCGCTCAAGACGTCGATCACCAAGCGTGAGCGTCGCCCGCCGCGCAAGCACGGCAACATCCCGCTCTGAGCGCCGCTCTCTAGAACCGGGCGATCGTGACGAGCAGGTGGCCGTCGCTGCAGCCGACCTGGACGTGGTCGCCGACGTGGAAGTCGCCAAGCCGCGGAGAGGAGTCGCCGAGGCTGCAGGTCAGGTCGCCGTGCTCCTCGTTGTGCACGGTCAACGACGTCGCCGAGAGTGCGCTGATCGCACCGTAGGTAACGAACGCCGGGTGAGGCTCGGGCGCGGGTGCCGGGGCGGGCGGGAGGGGCGTGAACTTCGAGATCGCGACGAGCGCCCCTCCGACACAGCCGAAGCGGACGACGTCACCGACGTGGATCTCACCGAGGCTCGGAGACGACGCGCCGAGGGTGCATGTCACGTCGCCGTGCTCCGCGTTGTGGATCGTGATCGACACCGGGGAGAGCGCGCTGACCGTCCCGCCGCCGGTGGTCGCCGGGGGTGGCGCCGTCACGAGGGTGAACGAGGTCAGGACGCCCGAGGTGCAGACGACGCGTGCGTGGTCGCCGACCTTGGCCCCGGCCGGCCGGGACGATGCGTCGCTGAGCGAGCACGTCAGGTTGCGGTCGCCGTCATGCAGCGAGATCGCAGAGTCGGAAAGAGCGGTGATCGTGCCGCCGAATGTGACGGGGGCGGTGTCGCTCGAGGCGGGTGCGGCAGCCAGATGCCTGATCCTCGCGAGCACGAGATGGGAGTCGGCGCGGCGGCAGGCGATCGCGACCCGGTCGCCCGTCGCGTAGTCGGCGACCGAGGGCGACGCGGTCGAGACGGCGCAGTGGAGCAACCCGTGCTTCGAGCGGACGACGATGCGCGTGGCTGTCGCCGTCACCACGATGCCGCGCGCGGTACGACCGCTGTCGGCGGCAGCCGGCAGGACGAGGATCAGCGCGGACGAGGCCGCAGCAAGCGCGCAGATGAGACGAGCCACGGGCGCATCTTCTGCGAGTGGGTGGGCGACGTCGTCCCCCAACGTAGGGTCTCGAACGAGGGATCTTCTAGAACGATCGGCTAGACCGCGACGGTCTCGCCCGCCCCGACGACCGACAGGAATGCGTGCACCACATCGGGGTCGAACTGCGTGCCTGAACAGCGTTCTACCTCGAGCAGCGCGTCGTCCTGTGTGCGGGCCTTGCTGTACAGCCGGTTCGACGTCATCGCGTCGAACGCGTCGGCGACGAAGATGACACGCGCGCCGAGCGGGATCTCCTCGCCCGCGAGCTGGTTCGGGTAACCGGTTCCGTCCCAGCGCTCGTGGTGGTGGAGCACCCAGTCGGCGATCGCCTCGACTCCGAGACTCTGAAGCATCCGGTGGCCGATCTCCGGATGGCGCTCGAGCACGAGCCGCTCGGCGTCGCTGAGCGCTGTCGGCTTGCGCAGGATCTCCTCGGGCATCGCGAGCTTCCCGAGATCGTGCAGGCCCGCAGCGAGGCGGATCAACTCCGCCTCGTCGGTCGTGAGCCCGAGCTGTTCGGCGAGCTGCGACGCCAGCGTCGCGACGCGGTCGGAGTGACTGCCCGTGTACGTGTCGCGCGAGTCGACCGCGCGGGCGAGCGCAGCCGCGGCGCGGAACGGTGCGATGTTGTCGATGCCGCTCGCGACCCGACGGGCCTCCGTGCGTTCCGAACTCTCGGAATGTGCGAGCCGAACCTGGTTCTTGCCGTGTTCCTTCGCCCAGTACAGGGCACTGTCGGCGAGGCGGATCAGCGAGTCGCGCTCGCGGCCGTGGTGTGGGAAGGTCGCGACGCCGGCGCTCACGGTGATCGTGCCGACGGCGCCGAGCTCGGCGTCGCAGATGCGCGCAACGATCGACTGCGCGATCGCGAGCGCCGTCCGCTCGTCCGAGCCGGGTAGCAGGATCGCGAACTCGTCGCCGCCGAGCCTGAACGACTCGCCGCCCTGCCGAAGCTGGGCTCCGACGAGCGAGAGGATCCGGTCGCCGGTCGGATGGCCGAACCGGTCGTTGATGTGCTTGAAGTCGTCGATGTCCAGGAAGCAGAGCGAGACGAGCACGTCCTCGCCGTCTGCCGTTGCGAGCTCGCGCTGCAGGCGTTCGTGAAAATGGCGGTGGTTGCCGAGGCCCGTCAGCGGGTCGGTCAGCGCCAGCCGCATCGCGCTCAGCGCACGGTGTGTCGAGCGCTGGTAGAGCGAGATCGCGACGAGCGGGCCGGCGAGTGCCGCAAAGAGGAACGGGGTGCGCTGCCAGAGGACGACCAGCATCAGGGCGGTCGATGCCATCAGCGTGAACGGGAGGATCGTCCACCGGACGTTCGAGCGGATCAGGCGCGCGTAGCTCGTCTCCGACCCCGACGCGGAGATCGCCGCAGTGACGAGGAGCAGGTTGACGGCATAGAGGATCGCCGCCGTCGCGGTGACCTGGGCGAGGATCGCAACGGCGTCGTCGCCGTGCATCTTTGAGAGCACGGCCCCTGCCAGCCCGCCGACCAGGCCGAACACCCCGGCGTTGAAGATCGTGCGAATCGGCGGGTTGTGCCGCATCAGCGCCACGATCGTCGGCGCGGTCACGTAGACGAAGGTGGCGGGCGCCCAGCCGAAGAGGACGAGGGCGGCGACCGCGAAGACGAAGCCGAGCGAAACGCCGTTCGCGTCGGCGTCCTGCACCGGGACCGGGAATCGCTCTGCAAGCGTCGAGGCGACGAGGAACGAGGCGACCCCGGCGACCGTCGTGATCGAGCCGGGGCCACGTGCAAATGAAAACGTCGCGGCCACGTACGCCGCGACGCCGACCAGGGAAACAGGCGCGACAACCGCGAGGAGCCTCGCGGGGGGTAGCGCCCGGCCACTCATCGAGAGGGCCGGCTTGCTACCAGGTGAAGTTGAGGCTCAGCCACTCGCCCATGCCGTTCATCGCGGCGATGGCGACCAGGACGGCGAAGACGAGCAGAACCGTGATCTTCGAATTCCACTGAAGCATGATGTGATTCCTCCACGATGAGTGCCGCATTAGGGGCATTCTCAGTCACCGCCCTGCGTACGGGCATCACCCATAGGGGTGAAACCCCGGTTCGAGCTCCAAATCCCTCAAACGGGTGACTCGCAACATCCTCTACGGTCATTGCCGTGGATCTGGAGCTGACGCCGCCGCAGCCGCCCGAGGTCGCCGACGTCCTGGCCGGATTGCTCGAGGCCAGATTGCTCGAGGGCCAGCCCGCCGTGGGCGATCCCTGGTGGCAGGCCGGGATTGAGGACGCGCTCGAGGATCAGATTCCGTAACCGCAGAGGTGCCAACGGCGTTTCATCGATGTCATGTGCATCCGATGTGGCGAACACGAAACCGCGACCGACCGGCCTTACTGCGTCCACTGCATGTTTGCCGTGCGCGCGGAGGTCGAGGACGGTCTGCGGCGCCTCGCCGACTACCTGACCGCCTGGGCCGCTTTCGATGCCTGGTGCATGGCGCGCAGCCTGTCGGTCGCAGCGTAGGAGCTCAGTCGATCGCTTATTGCGCTGCAGCGTCGGGGGCGATCGCTGGGCGGCTCCGCAGGACGCGCGGTGCCGAGCGGGCATAGTCGAGCCCCGAGACCCAGGTCAGCACGAGCGCCACGAGCAGGGCCCACCACGAGACGTCGCTCCGCCAGGCCCCGGCCGCGGCGAAGCCGCCTCCGGCTGCCGCGATCGCCTGCGACCAGGTCTTCAGCTTGCCGAGGTCACGGGCGGCGATCACGACCCCGCGCTCGATCGCGGCCTGGCGCAAGCCCGAGATCAGGAGCTCGCGCGCGACGATCGCGGCGACCATCCAGGCCGGGAAGACGTCCTGCCCGAGGAGGACGATCAGCGTCGCCATCACGAGCAGCTTGTCGGCGACAGGGTCGAGCAGCGACCCGAACGACGACGTGCGTCCCGTGCGCCGCGCGATCCGGCCGTCGAACCAGTCGGTCGCCATCGCTGCGCAGAAGACTCCCGTCGCCCAGTAGTCGTGCTGCGGGAACGAGATCGCGAATAAGGCGACGACGATCGGCACGGAGATCGCGCGGGCGACGGTCAACTGGTCGGCGAAGCTCATTCGTCAGGAGAATACGGAGTGTGTTCGAGAAAGTCCTGGTTGCAAACCGCGGCGAGATCGCTCTGCGCATCTTTCGCACCCTCCGTGAGCTTGGCATCGGGTCGGTTGCGGTCTACTCGGAGGCAGACCGCGCGGCGCCCCACGTCGCCTATGCCGACGAGGCCTACGCACTCGGCGGGCTGACAGCCGCCGAGAGCTACCTGGTCGTCGAGAAGCTGCTCGGGGCCGCCGCCCGCTCGGGCGCCGAGGCTGTCCACCCGGGCTACGGGTTCCTGGCAGAGAACGCCGCGTTCGCGCGGGCCGTCGAGGGGGCGGGCCTGATCTGGATCGGCCCGCCCGCCACGGCGATCGAGCTGATGGGGTCGAAGACACGCGCGAGGCAGGTGATGCAGGCGGCCGGCGTCCCGATCATTCCCGGCACGACCGAGCCGGTCGGCTCCCCGGACGAGGTGGCCGCGCTCGGCGAGCAGATCGGCTACCCGCTCCTGATCAAGGCGGCGGCCGGGGGAGGCGGCAAGGGCATGAAGGTCGTGCGCTCGGCCGCCGAGGCCGTCCAGGCGTTCGAGTCGGCCCAGCGCGAGGGGCAGTCCTACTTTGCCGACGCGTCAGTCTACGTCGAGCGCTACCTCGAGGATCCGCGCCACGTCGAGGTGCAGGTGCTTGCCGACGCACATGGCAACGTCATCCACCTAGGCGAGCGCGACTGCACGATCCAGCGCCGCCATCAGAAGTTGATCGAGGAGACGCCGTCCCCCGCCGTCACGCCGGAGCTCCGCGCGCGCATCGGGCAGATCGCGGTCGACGCCGCGCGCGCAGCGGGCTACCGCTCCGCCGGAACGATCGAAGGTCTCCTCTCGCCTGACGGCGAGTACTTCTTCATGGAGATGAACACCCGGATCCAGGTGGAGCACACGGTCACCGAGCTCGTGACGGGCCTCGATCTGATCCGCGAGCAGATTCTGGTCGCGGCCGGAGAGCCGCTATCGCTGCGCCAGGAGGACGTCGCCCTGCGCGGGCATGCGATCGAGTGCCGCATCAACGCGGAGGATCCGTCCAAGGGCTTCCTGCCGAGCCCCGGGCGGATCACGCGCTACCGGGAGCCGTCGGGACCGGGCGTGCGTGTCGACTCCGGCGTCGTCGCGGGGTCGGAGATCAGCGGTCTCTACGACCCGATGATCGCGAAGCTGATCGTCCACGACACGAACCGCGAGACGGCGCGGCGGCGGATGCTGCGGGCGCTCGGCGAGTTTGAGATCGCCGGAGTGCACTCGCTGCTCGGGTTCCACCAGGCGCTGCTCAGCCACCCCTGCTTCATCGAGGGCGAAACGTGCCATGGGCTCGTGGAGTCGGAGCTTTTGGCAGAGCAGGCGGAGCAGTTCTCTCATCAGGCAACAAGTCTAGCTCGAGGATTGGATGGATCGTTGCCCGGACAGGCGACAATGTCTCGAACGACCGTGGCCGAAGTGGACGGCCGGCGCGTCGAGGTCACGGTGCGCGTGCCCGAGCCGCCCTACCGCGAGCTCGCACGCCGCAGGCGCGAGCGGGAGGCCGCGGCCGGCGCGGCGGGCGGTGACGTCGTCGTCAGCCCGATGCAGGGAACGGTGCTCGAGGTGAAGGTCGCCGAGGGCGACGCGGTCAAGGCCGAGCAGGTCGTCTGCATCGTCGAGGCGATGAAGATGGAGAACGAGGTCGCAGCCCACAAGGCGGGGGTCGTCGCCGAGGTGCTGGTCTCGGCCGGCTCACCCGTGACGACGGGGCAGGCGATCTGCGTCGTGCGCGTCGCCGACGCACCGCGAGCCGATCAGAGCGAGCGGTGATACGACCGGAGCGTCGCCATCGCCCAGGCGGACGTCGCGGCCGAGAGCGCGAGCAGCAGCGCCAGGTACAGAGCGACAGTCCCCCACGAGGTGCCCGGCAGGACGACCTCGCGCGCTGCCCTGACGCCCCAGTCGACCGGGTTGTACCGGGCGACGGCCTGCATCCAGCCCGGCATCTGCGCGCGCGCGATCATCGTGGTCGAGAGGAAGAGGAGCGGCAGTCCGATGAAGTTCGCTACGGCGATCATCGTCGCCTCGCGACGGGTCAGGAGCGCAATCGCCTGCGAGATGCCGGCGAACGCACTGTTGACGAGGATCGCCGCGAGGATGATCGCGAGCCAGCCGAGCACCCCGGTGTGGATTCGCACCCCGAGTGCGAGCGAGACGACGAGGATCACGAGCGCCTGAATCGCAGCCGTCAGCGCGGAGCGCACGATCTGGGAGAGCACGATCGCGAAGTGGGAGGCCGGCGTCGCGAGGAAACGCTCGATCACCTTGTGGTCCAGGTCGTTGATCATCGACATGCCGCTCCAGGTTGCACCGAAGAAGGCGTTCATGACGACGATTGCGGGCGCGAGGAACGTGATGTAGGAGCTCGTGCCGAAGCCGCCGAGCCGTGTCACGTTCCGAAAGAGCTGGCCGTAGAGCACGAGCCAGACCATCGGCTGCACGAGCAGCAGGACGATCCAGATCGGCTCGCGCATCAGGTTGCGCGCCTGGCGCACGGTCATGAACCAGGTGTGGCGCAAAACCGTCATTCGCCGCGGTCCTCGGAGCTGAACTCGCGTCCGGTGAAGTGGAGGTAGACGTCGTCGAGCGACGGCCTCGAGAGCGACACCGCCGCGACGGGAATCCCGGCAGCTTCGAGCGCGGAGATGATCCCCGGCAGCGCGCGGCCGCCGTTCTCGACGCGCGAGACGATCGTGCGGCTGTCGAGCACCTGCTCCGGGTTGGCTCCGACACCGACGAGCACGCGCTGTGCGTGATCGATGCCACCATTGTCCAGCGCGGCGTTCGTGAGCTCGACGTGCACGGCGTCGCCGCGCAGGCCCGCCTTCAGCTCGGCGGGCGTGCCCTCGACGACGATCTTGCCGCGGGAGACGATCGCGAGCCGGCCCGCGAGCTGGTCTGCCTCTTCGAGGTAGTGGGTCGTGAGGAGGATCGTCAGCGACTCGGCAGCGGCCAGGCGCGAGACCTCTGTCCACATTGCGACCCGCGCCTCCGGGTCGAGGCCGGTGGTCGGTTCGTCGAGGAAGAGCACCCGCGGCCGGTGCACCAGCCCGAGCGCGACGTCGAGCCTGCGGCGCATCCCGCCCGAGTAGTTCTTGACGATCCGATCCGCCGCGTCGGCGATGCCGACGAGGTCGAGCAGTTCGTCGGCGCGCATGCGCAGGTCACGGCCGCCCATGCCCTGGACGCGGCCCTGCAGCATCAGGTTCTCGCGGCCGGTGCCGAACTGGTCGACGCCCGAGTCCTGCGGCACGTAGCCGATCGATCGCCGGACCTTGTTCTGCTCACGCCGCACGTCGTGCCCGGCGACGGACGCGCTGCCTTTGTCGGCGTGGGTCAGCGTCACGAGCACGCGCACGGTGGTCGACTTGCCGGCGCCGTTCGGCCCGAGCAGCGCAAACACCTCACCCTCGCCGACCGCGAAGGAGACGCCGTCGAGCGCCTGGACCTCGCCGTAGTGCTTGCGGAGGGAGTCGACCGTGATCGCATCCATCAGTTCGAGGGTACTGCGACGGCGTTCGAGGGTGCGCGGCTACAGTCTCGCCCGGCCGATGGATCTCAACGAGTACCAGGGCAAACAGCTCTTCAAGCAGTTCGGCATCCCGGTTTCCGACGGCCGTCTGGCGACGACGCCGGCGGAGGCTCGTGCCGCTGCCGAGGAAATCGGCGGCCAGGTGGTCGTCAAGGCGCAGGTGCTGACGGGCGGTCGCGGTAAAGCCGGAGGCGTCAAGCTGGCGGAAGATCCCGCAGACGCAGAGCAGAAAGCCAAGGACATCATCGGGCTCGACATCAACGGCCACGTCGTCGAGAAGCTGTGGATCGAGCAAGCGTCCGACATCGCCAAGGAGTACTACCTCTCGATCACCTTCGATCGAGGTGCGAAGAAGCCGCTCTTCATGTTCACGACCCAGGGCGGAGTCGAGATCGAAGAGGTCGCCGAGAACAATCCGGAGGCGCTCGTGCGCCTGCACGTCGATGCGCTCGAGGGCTTTCAGCCGTGGGTCGCGCGACGCCTCGTCTACGGCGCCGGTGTCGAGGATCCGTCCGAGCAGAAGCAGATCGCAGACATCATCGGGAAGCTCTACCGCTGCTTCGTCGAATGCGACGCGATGCTCACCGAGATCAATCCGCTGATCGTCACGCCCGACGGCGAGGTGAAGGCGCTCGACTCGAAGTTCACCGTCGATGACAGCGCCCTCTACCGCCATCCCGACATCGCCGAGTTCCGCGACGCGGGGGCGGCCGATCCGCTCGAGGCGCTGGCCCGCGAGAAAGGCGTCACCTACGTGAAGCTCGACGGCTCAGTCGGGATCCTCGGAAACGGCGCCGGCCTGTCGATGTCGACGGTCGACGTGGTAGTCGTCGCGGGTGGCAAGCCTGCGAACTTCTGCGACCTCGGCGGCGGCGGCAACGCGCAGGGTGTCGTAGACGCGCTCGAGGTGATCACCGAGGACGAGCAGGTCAAGTCGATCTTCTTCAACATCTTCGGCGGGATCACGCGTTGCGACGAGGTCGCGCGCGGCATCCTCGAGGCGCTCGACCAGCTGAAGCTCTCCGTCCCGATCGTCGTGCGCCTCGACGGCACGAACGCCGAGGAGGGCCGCAGGATCCTCGCCGAGGCGGCGCCGCCCAACCTCCATGTCGAGCCGACGATGCTCGAGGCGGCGAAGAAGGCCGTGGAGCTCGCCGCGACCGGCGTAGGCCTGACGGAGCCGGCGAAGCGCGCAGGTGCCGGCTCTGCCGGCGCTGGAGCGGGAAGTTGAGCGATGTGTGGAGCAGCCGCGCCGCCGCGTATCGCGAGTCGCCGACCCATGCGTCCGATGCCGATCTCGACATCGTTGTCGAGATGTGCAACCCGCACGCAGGTGTGAAAGCGCTCGATGTCGCGACCGGGGGCGGCCACGTGGCGCGCAAGCTGCGCGAACAGGGTGCCGAGGTCGTGAGCGCCGATCCCGCACCGGGGATGCAGGCAGACGTCGTCTGCCCGGCCGAGGATCTGCCGTTCGCCGACGGCTCGTTCGACGTCGTCGTGACGAGGATCGCGCCGCACCACTTCAGCGACATCGGCAAGGCGGTCGGAGAGCTGGCGCGCGTCTCGAATGGTGTCGTCGTGGTCGAGGACACGCAGTACACCTCGGAAGAAGTCGAGGCGGCCGAGAAGCTGCGCGACCCGACGCACGTCCGCAACTACTCGGAGGAGGACTGGCGCGAGCTGCTCGAGAGCGCGGGCCTCGCGGTCGAGCGCGTCGAGACGTTTGCAAAGACGCACGACCTGGAGGCGTGGCTCGCCCGGACCGGCTGTGTCGGCGCCGAGGCTGCGAAGGTGCGCGAGTTGCTCGCCGCGCAGATCTCCGACGACGGCACGACGTGGCACGACACGAAGCTAATCATCAAGGCTCGGAAGAGCCAGACGTGACGGAGACCAGCTGATGGCGATCATCGTCGACCAGGACACCAAGCTCGCCGTCTCGGGCCTCACCGGCTCGGAGGGCCGCTTTCACGGGCTTCGCAACCGTGCCTACGGCACCAAGCTCGTCGCCGGCGTCACGCCCGGCAAGGGCGGCCAGGACGTGGAGGGCGTGCCGGTCTACAACACGGTCGCCGACGCGGTCGACCAGGCGGGAGCCAACACGTCGATGATCTTCGTCCCGGCGCGCTTCGCGCCCGACGCGATCTACGAAGCCGTCGACGCGGGCATCACGACGGTCATCTGCATCACCGAGCACATTCCCGCGCACGAGATGCTGCGCGTCTACACCTACGTGCGCACCAAGGGCGTGACGCTGATCGGCCCGAACTGCCCCGGTGTGCTCTCGCCCGGCAAGGCGAATGTCGGGATCATCCCCGCCGAGGTCTTCAAGGCCGGCTCGATCGGCCTCGTCTCGCGTTCGGGCACGCTCACGTATCAGATCGGAAACGAGCTGGCGCAGCGTGGGCTCGGCAACTCGACGATCGTGGGCATCGGCGGCGATCCCGTCGTCGGCTCCAGCTTCATCGACGTGCTCGAGAAGTTCGAGGCGGACGATGAGACGACGACGGTCGTGCTCGTCGGCGAGATCGGCGGCGACGAAGAGGAGAAGGCCGCGACCTGGGTGTCGGAGAACATGACGAAGCCCGTCTTCTCCTACATCGCCGGCTTCTCTGCACCGCCCGGCAAGACGATGGGCCACGCCGGCGCGATCATCTCCGGCTCGTCGGGAACAGCGGTCGCGAAGAAGGATGCGCTCGAGGCTGTTGGGACCAAGGTCGGCACGACGCCGACCGAGGTCGCCGAGCTCGTCGTCGCCGCCGCGGGTTAGACGCCGCGGCGCTCGCTACGCGCCGACCGGCAGGGCGATGCGGAAGCGGGTACCCGAGCTGCTCGTCTCGGCTGTCGCGGTGCCGCCGTGCGCCTCCGCGGCTTCGCGGACGATCGCGAGCCCGAGTCCGGCGCCCGGCTTCGAGCGAGCGGCGGCCGCGCGGTAGAAGCGGTCGAAGACGCGAGGCAGGTCCTCCGCTGCGATGCCCGGTCCGTGATCCTGCACGATCACCTCGCCGCGGCGCACCGTGACCTCGATCCGCGCGCCGTCGGGGCTGTACTTGACCGCGTTGTCGAGCAGATTCGAGACCGCGCGCTCGAGCAGGATCGGATCCGCGTGCACCTGTGTGCGCGAGAGTGCCGTGACGAAGGTCACCTGCGGTGCGCGCGCCTGCGCACGCTCGACGACGCTGGCGACGAGGTCGTCGAGCTGTACGTCCTCGATGCGGAGCTGCCGCTCCTCGCCGCGTGCGAGCTCGACGAGATCCGAAACGAGCCGTGTCAGGGCGTCGAGCTCGACGGAGGTCTCGTCAAGCGCGTGTCTCTGCTCGTCCTCGGGCAGTCGCCCTTCGCGCAGGAGGTCGACGTTCGTCCGTGCGGCGGTGAGCGGTGTGCGAAGCTCGTGCGACGCGTCGGCAACCAGGCGTCGCTGCGCGCCCACTGATCGCTCGAGGACCGCGAGCATTGCGTTGAACCGAGTCGCGAGCCGACCGAGCTCGTCGTCACCGGCGACTGCCACCCGCTCCGACAGGTTGCCGGTCGCTGCGACAGTCTCCGCTGCGGCCGTCAGTCGCCTGATCGGACGCAAAGCCGCGGCGGCGACGAATGCAGCTAGCGCTGCCGCGAGTGCGACGCCGATCCCGCCGATCAGGAAGATCCAGAAGCGGATGCGGTCGAGCGCCTTGTCGGTGGGGGCCAGGTCCTCGGCGACGACGAGGCGGCCCGTGGGCACGAGCCCTGCGGCGAGCTCGCGGAAGTGGTAACCGTGAATCGTCGTGTTCAGGTAGGAGACGTGCCCCGGCTTGACGGCTCGTGCGTCGTTCGTCAACAGGAGCGGCTGGCCGGTCGTGTCGCCGTCCGGCGCCGAAAGGTAGTAGAGGCCGGTCTGGTCGAGCGGGCCCGGAGAGTGCCCACCGCTGTGCGCGATCACGCTCGCCTGCTGCTGCAGGGTCTGGTCGACCTGGCCGAGCAACTGGTGCTTTGCGACGACCCACAGCGCAAACGACGCTCCTGAGACGGTCACGGCAATCGCGACCGCGATCAGCAGCGTCAGCTTGACGCGGAAGCTCATGGTTCCTCGCGGAAGGCGTATCCGACACCGCGCACCGTTTGCAGGAGGCGCGGCTCGCCGTTCTCCTCGAGCTTGCGGCGGAGGTAGCCGATGTAGACCCAGAGCGCATTCGAGGTGGCGCCGAAGTCGTACCCCCAGACGCGTTCGTAGATCTGCGACCGCGTCAGCACCTGGCGAGGGTTGCGCAGGAACAGCTCGAGCAGATTGAACTCGGTGCGCGTCAGCTGCATGCGCCGGTCGCCGCGCGAGGCCTCCCGCGTCGCGGGATCGAGCGTCACGTCGGAGAAGCGCAGAGCCGCGTCGCCCGCCCCGGTGCGGCGCAGCAGCGCCCGCAGCCGGGCGCGCAGCTCGTCGACTGCAAAGGGCTTGACGAGGTAGTCGTCGGCGCCGGCATCGAGGCCCTCGACGCGGTCGGAGATCGCATCGCGTGCCGTCACGATGAGCACAGGCACCTCGTCGCCGCGCTCGCGGAGCGAACGGCAGACGTCGAGGCCGCCGACGTTCGGCATCAGCAGATCGAGCACGATCGCATCGGCCGGGCTCAGCGCATGCTGCGTCAGCGCCTCCGCGCCGTCGCCCGCCTCGTCGACCTCGTAGTCGACACGCAGCGCGCGCGAGACCGCGGAGCGAACGGCCGGGTCGTCGTCGACCACGAGAACACGTGTCGTCATGGGAGCATTGTCGCCGTTGTGGCTAAGAGGCGGCTAACAGGTACGTCCGTCACCATCTAGTCTGGGCCCATGGCGACGATCTCCTTCGCGCGCGGGATCCCGGCACCTGAGTGCCTCGCCGTCGACGATCTTGCGGCCTGCGCACAGGCCGCGCTCACCCGCGACGGCCGCACGATCCTCTCCTACGGCCCGTCGCCCGGCTACGCGCCGCTGCGCGAATGGATCGCCGCGCGGCACGGCGTCGAGCCCGCACGAATCTTCATCACCAACGGCTCGCTGCAGGGGTTCGTGTTCCTGGCACAGCGGCTCGCCCCGGGCAAGCGCGTGCTGGCGGAGCTGCCGACCTACGACCGGCCGCTGAAGATCCTGCGCGAGCTCGGAGCTCACACCGAGCTTCTGCACTGCGACGAGGAGGGCCTCGATCCGGACGCACTCGAGGCCGCGCTTCGCTCCGGGGACAAGCCGGCGTTCCTCTACCTGATCCCGACCTTCCAGAACCCGAGCGGCCGTACGCTGAGCGAGCAGCGGCGGCGGCGGATCGTCGAGCTCGCACGCGAGCACGACCTGCTCGTGCTCGAAGACGACCCATACGGCCTCGTTCGGTACGAGGGCGAGCCGCTCCCGTCGCTCTTCGAGCTGTCCGCCGGCGAGGTCGCCTACAGCTCGTCGTTCTCGAAGACGATCGCGCCGGGCCTGCGTGTCGGGTGGTTCGTGCTTCCCGAGGGGCTTGCGCGCGAGCTCGAGGCGACCGCAACCTCGACGTACATCACGCCGGTGCTGCTCGGCCAGGCGACCGTGCACGAGTTCGTCAGCCGCGGGCTCTTCGAGCCGAACCTGGAACGCGTCACCGGACTGCTGCGGGCGCGGCGCGACGCGATGCAGGCCGCGCTCGAGCGCGAGCTGCCCGGCGTCAGGGCGACCAGGCCCGAGGGAGGCTATTTCCTCTGGCTGGAGCTCGACGGCATCGATGCGGGCAAGCTACTGCCCGTCGCCGAGCAGGCCGGTGTGACGTTCGTGCAGGGCACCGACTTCGGCGGGGCCTCGGACACGCTCCGGCTCGCCTTCAGCTTCGTCTCGCCGGAGGAGATCGCCGAGGGCGTCTCCCGGCTCGCGGCTGCGCTACCGGTCGCTGCCTGACCGTCCGCGGAGCGTGCGGAAGCGGTGCAGCTGCGAGGCGAGGACGCCGAGCACGAGCCCGATCGCGAGCGAGAGCAGGATCACCCAGATCAGCGAGACCTTCGTCGAGGTGAAGACGAAGCTGACCCGCACGGTCCGCGTGTTCAGGACGGCGAAGAGCAACAGATAGACGAGCACGACGCCGAGTCCGATCAGCCGCGACCAGAGACCGGGCTGGAATGTCTGCCGGCCCTTCTCGAGCCGTGCGAGCCGGCCTTTCTTGGGCGGCGGTGCAGCCGGGGAGGGCTCCGCCGCCGCGGGAGGTTCCGTCGGTGCGTCCATGGTCGGCTTCTTTACGCGACCGCGGCGGCCGAAACGGCGAGCGGCACGAGACGGGGCTGGCGCGGCGGCTGCAGTGTGCGGGCCGCGGCACGGAAGGTGGGACAGGGACGCTCCGGGGCCATCGCACAGAGGCCGTGACGGCGGAAATAGCAGTCGTCGCAGGTCGAAGCGGTCTGTCGGTTCATGTGACCCTCTTCCGGGTTTGGGGAAGCCCAGGTAGTCCTGATTGGAGTTGCCTGACGGTGGCGCACTCTATGGCCCTTCCTGCCGGCGAAAAAGGCTTGTCTAAACGGAAAACGTGCAGTTTCCGGCAAGTTCGAACCGGCCGAAACGAGCCCCCTGCTACATCGCCGGGCCGAGTGTCGCCAGGGCGCGCAACGCCTGTGGAAAGCTCTCCACAGGGATGATGCGGAGGCCGCCCGCGTGCTTGCGCGCATCGCGCGCGTTCTCCCCAGCCGGCACCAGGAATGCGTCCACACCCGCTTCGCGCGCCCCGATCGTCTTCTGCTTGATCCCGCCGATCGAGCCGATCGAGCCGTCGGCGAAGATCTCGCCCGTCGCGGCGACCTTGTGGCCGTGCACGACGTCTCGGCCGAGCTCCTCCATCACCTCGAGCGCGAAGGCGAGCCCGGCCGAGGGGCCGCCGACGTTGCCCGCGTCGATGCGCACCGGGAACGGCAGATGGATGTCGAGCGCCGTCTCGAGGAAGACGCCGACGACGGGCCGCTTCGGACCCTGGTCGGAGGCCACCGTCTTGATCGGCACGACGAGCGTGGCTTTTCCACGGCGCACCGTGAAGCGAACGGTCGCTCCGATCGTGGTCTTGCCCATCGCGAGGAACACATCGCGCGTGGTCTTCACCTGCCCGCCGTTGACGGCGACGATCGTGTCGTCCGGCTCGAGCTTGCCGACGGCAGGCTCGCCGCGCTGGATCGCGTCGACCAGGGCTCCCGTCGCCCGCAGCACGACCTTCTTGTTTCCGGCCTCGCGCAGCGCGACCGCTGCCGCGATCTCCTGGGAGCGGTGCATGTCCTGCAGGTCGATCCGCTGCCGCTGCTGGTCGCCCACCCCCGGCGGGTTGACATCGCTCGCCGGATACAGATCGGCTCCCTCGTGCAAACCGCCGAAGAGCTTCTCGAGCAGCGTCGCCTTGCGGATGACGACGTCGACGAAGTAGACGCTGCCGCGGACGGGGTCCTTGCCGCCCGCGATCGTGACGAGCGGGGCGACCGGGTGTGCCGGGTCGGGGAGGAACACATATTCATTCGACGGCAGGACGAACAGGCCGAGCACCACGGCGAGCACGACGAGCCCGAGCGCCAGCAGGCGGCCCGAGGTGAAGAGGCGGCCGGACCGGAGCCGGGGTCTCACAGGAGCGACCGCGCGCTGCCACCGTCGACCTGGATCGTCGAGCCGGTGATGTAGGACGCCCGGTCGGAAGCGAGGAAACAGACGACGTCGCCGAACTCGCGTGGCGTGCCGAGCCGGCCGAGTGGGATCTGGGCGAGGTCCTCGACGGGCGGGCCGTCCTCGCCGTACAGCTCGGTCATCCGCGGTGTGTCGATGCGGCCGGGCGCGACGCAGTTGACAGTGATCTGCTGCGGACCGAGCTCGCGGGAGAGCGACTTCGCCCAGCCGGTGAGGCCGGGACGCAGCGTGCTGGAGAGGGCGAGGTTCGGCACCGGCTCCTTGACCGCGACCGAGGTGATGCAGATCACACGGCCGGCCTCACTCTGCTCGAGGTGGGGCAGGCAGAGGCGGACGAGGCGGACGGCCGGCAGCAGGAGCAGCTCGAAGGCGGCTTCGAGGCCCTCGTCGCTGATCGAGGACGCCGTGCCGGCCGGGGGTCCGCCCGAGTTCCAGACGACGATGTCGATCCCGCCGAACGCTTGCAGCGTGCGCTCCACGGCGCGTTCGAGGTCGGCGGCGTTCGTCACGTCACCACGTACGGCCAGGGCACCGAGACGGTTCGACTCGCGGTCGAGCTCGTCGCGTCGCCGCGCGAACATCGTTACGTTGGCGCCTTCGTCGCTGAGCGCCTCAGCGGAAG
The DNA here is from genome assembly GCA_038216085.1 of Gaiellales bacterium. GTDB lineage: Bacteria > Actinomycetota > Thermoleophilia > Gaiellales > Gaiellaceae > PALSA-600. The sequence goes on from JBBQQI010000018.1 coordinate 20,474, forward strand.
CCAGGCCGAGGCCCGACGTGGCTCCGCAGACGATCGCCGTCCTGCCGGCAAGACCGAGATTCATTCGGCGGGACGGTAGCGCGTCATCACGGGCACCGGCACGGCGTTCAGATCGTGCTCAGGTTCGGAGCAGGTCAGATCGAGAGGACGGCAACGACGTCGCGGACGGCCTCGGCGGAGCGCCCGAGCGCCTCCTGCTCGGCCTCGTCGAGGTCGACCTCGAGGATCTGCTCGATCCCCTGCGAGCCGAGCTTCACCGGCACGCCCATGTAGAGACCGTCGATCCCGTATTCGCCCTCGAGATATGCCGTGCACGGGAGCACGCGCTTCTCGTCGAGCATGATCGAGTCGACCATCTGTGCGGAGGCGGCGCCCGGGGCATACCACGCCGAGGTGCCCATCAGCTGCACGAGCTCGCCGCCGCCCTTGGCGGTCCGCTCGACCATCGCCTGGATTGCGTCCTCGGCGACGAGCTTGCGGATCGGCACGCCGCCGACGGTCGTCGCCGAGATGACGGAGACCATCTGGTCGCCGTGCCCGCCCAGGACAACAGCTGCCACGTCCTTGATCGAGGCGCCGGTCTCCCAGGCGATGAAGGTCTGCAGCCGCGCGGTGTCGAGGATCCCGGCCTGGCCGAAGACGCGCTCCTTGGGGAAGCCCGACACCGCCTTCGCGACGTGGCACATGGCGTCGAGCGGGTTCGAGACGACGATCAGGATCGCGTCCGGGCTCTTCGCCACCACCTTCTCCGCCACGTCCTTGACGATCTTCTCGTTCGTGGTCACGAGATCGTCACGGCTCATACCGGGCGAGCGGGGGAGGCCGGCGGTGATCACGACGACATCCGAGCCCGCGGTCGCGTCGTAGTCGTTGGAACCGGTGACGTTCGGCTCGTAACCGAGCACCGCGCCCATCTGGTTGATGTCGAGCGCCTTGCCCTGCGGCAGCCCTTCTTTGATGTCGACGAGGACGATGTCGGCGTAGTCGCGCTGCGCGAGAACCTGCGCGCACGTCGCTCCGACGTTCCCTGCTCCGACCACGGTCACCTTGCGCCTGTCGCTCACTGCTCTACGCCTCCAGTTTCTCGATGATCGCGTCTGCGTACTCGCTCGTCCCGACTGCAGACGGGTCGTCGCGGGACGGCTTCATGTCGTACGTCACGCGTTCGCCCTCGCGGATCACGGTCGCCACCGCGTCCTCGAGCCGCTGCGCCGAGTCGGGCTCGCCGAGGTGGTCGAGCATCAGCTTGCCCGAGAGGATCATCGCGGTCGGGTTGACCCGGTTCTGGCCCTTGTACTTGGGCGCCGAGCCGTGCGTCGCCTCGAAGACAGCCGAATCGGGGCCGATGTTGCCGCCCGGCGCGACGCCGAGGCCGCCGACGAGTCCGGCGGTCAGGTCGCTGACGATGTCCCCGTAGAGGTTCGGCAGGACGAGCACGTCGAACTCCTCTGGGCGCTGAACGAGGCCCATGCAGACGGCGTCGACGAGGTTCTCCCACGGCTCGATGTCGGCGTACTCCTGGGAGACGTCGCGGAAGACGTCGAGAAAGAGGCCGTCGGTGAACTTCATGATGTTCGCCTTGGTAACGCAGGAGACGCGCTTGCGGCCGTGGGCGCGCGCGTACTCGAAGGCGAAGCGGATGATCCGCTCGGAGCCCTCGCGGCTCATCGGTTTCACCGAGATGCCGGAGCCGGAGACGATCTGCTTGGTCTGGAGCTTGTTCAGCTCGGCGATCACCTGCTCGGCCTCGGGCGAGCCTGCTTCGTACTCGATCCCCGCGTAGAGGTCCTCGGTGTTCTCACGGACGAGCACAAGGTCGACATTGTCGTAGCGGGAGCGCACGCCCTCGTAGGTCTTGCAGGGGCGTAGGCAGGCGTAGAGCCCGAGCTCGTGGCGGAGCGCGACGTTGACCGAACGGAAGCCCGTCCCGATCGGCGTCGTGATCGGGCCTTTCAGCGCCACCTTGTTTCGCTTGACGGAGGCGAGCGTCTCCTCGGGGAGCGGCGTCCCTGCCGCCTCCATCACGTCGACGCCGGCGTGCTGCACGTCCCAGTCGAAGCCGACGCCGGTCGCCTCGAGCACACGGCGGGTCGCCTCCGTCAGCTCCGGGCCGGTCCCGTCGCCGGGAATGAGGGTCACGCGGTGCGCCATCGGGGGCGGAGGGTACACCGCGCCATCAGCCGAACCGACGCAGAACGTCAACGCTCTTCACCTCTGCGCTCTCGCTCACCGAGCGCGGCAACGTCCGGCTCGTCCGCGGGCGTGCGTTGCTCGCGCTTGACCGCGACGCCGAGGCGATGACCGAGTTTGCTGCAGCCGAGTGGTTGTTCGAGCGGCTCGGCTCGCAGAGCCGTGTCGCCGCGGCGTGGCTCGCGCAGGGAGACGTCTATGCGCGGCCGAGGGACTCCAGGACTTCCGTCTCTAAGCCGATATCAACCCAACACATCGAACGGAGGTCACCTCTGATGAAGAGAATCGTCCTGGCGGCTACAGCGGCACTCGTGTTGGCGGCGCCTGCGTTTGCAGTGACGGGCGGCACGCCCGACGGCGGCGCGCATCCGGCCGTCGGGCTGCTCCTCGCCGATCGCGGCAACGGCCCGGAGCCTGAGTGCTCCGGCAGCCTGGTCTCGGCGACGGTCTTCGTGACCGCGGCCCACTGCACCGCCCAGCTCCCATCGGCGCGTGTCTGGGTGTCCTTCGATTCGCAGTACGCGGCCGGAACGTCGCGGCTCCTCACGGGCACGGCGCACTCCGATCCGCAATTTGGCTCGTCGAGGAGCGACTCGCACGACGTTGCGGCCGTCGTCCTCGACGCTTCCGTCGTCGGCACGACGCCGCTGGCGCTGCCGCAGGCAGGCTCGCTCGACAAGACAAGCCTGCGGTCGCAGTCGTTCACGAACGTCGGCTACGGCTACTTCGACCGCGCGTTCGCCTTCGACGGCGTCCGGCGCGTCTCGTCGTCGTCGTTCACGAATCTCGACGCGACGAACGTCAGGCTCGCAGAGAATCCGGGCGGTGTCTGCTTCGGCGACTCCGGCGGACCGCGGCTGCTCGGGTCGACGGTTGTTGCAGTGACCACCTCGGGCAACAAGAACTGCACCGGTCAGAGCCTCAGCTATCGCCTCGACACACCCTCCGCGCGAGCGTTCCTGTCGCTGTTCGTGGCGGTCCCCTAGGGGCCGTCACGAACGGCTCTTCCTGTACGGTTCGCGCCGATGAGCGCCCCGGCGAGTGACTTTCGTCCCGGCCTCGAAGGTGTGATCGCATTCGAGACCGAGATCGCCGAGCCCGACAAGGACGGCGGCTCTCTCCGCTACCGCGGTGTCGACATCGAGGATCTCGTCGGTCGCTACCCGTTCGAGAACGTCTGGGGCCTGCTCGTCGACGAGGACATCAACTCGCCGTTGCCGCCCACCGAGGCGATTCACCTCCAGGACCCGAGCGGATCGGTGCCGGCCGACCTGCAGGCCGCGCTGGCGACGCTCGGCCCGAAGTGGAACATGCAGAAGCTCGTCGACATCGACGACACGCAGGCGCGCGACGATCTCGCGCGTCTCTCGTCGGCGACGCTGACGGTCGTTGCCCAGGCGGCGCGCGGAAAGCAGTCTCCGGTCCCGGAGGCGGAGATCGAACAGGGCGAGAATGCCGCCGCGAAGTTTCTGATCCGCTGGCGCGGCGAAGCCGACCCGAGATCGGTGCAAGCGCTCGACACCTACTGGATCTCTGCGGCCGAGCATGGTCTCAACGCCTCGACGTTCACCGCCCGCATTGCGGCCTCGACCGGTGCGGACTGCGCCGCGGCGATGTCGTCGGCGGTCGGAACGCTTTCGGGCCCGCTGCACGGCGGCGCGCCCGCTCGCGTGCTGCCGATGATCGACGGCGCTGCGAAGGCCGGCGACCCGGAGCGCTACGTCCGGGACCTGCTCGACCGCGGCGAGCGGATCATGGGGTTCGGCCACCGCGTCTACCGCGCCTACGATCCTCGCGCGACCGTTCTCAAGCGCACCGCGATCGAGCTCGGCTCCGAGCGCGTCGAGGTTGCCGCCGCCCTCGAGGAGGCGACGCTGAAGGTGCTGCGCGAGCGCTCGCCCGACCGCCAGCTCGAGACCAACGTGGAGTACTGGGCCGCCGTCGTGCTCGACATCGCCCAGATCCCCGCCGATCTCACCCCGGCGATGTTCGGGTGTGCGCGGGTTGCCGGCTGGTCGGCCCACATTCTCGAGCAGAAGCGCACCGGTCGGTTGATCCGTCCAGGCGCCCGCTACATCGGGCCGGGTCCGCGCCCGGTCTCCGACGTCGCGAAGTGACCGCGCCTCCGACTGCGAAGAAGTCGGTTCAGCTCTCCGGGATCGTGGTCGCAGAGTCTGCGGTCTCGTCGATCGACCCGGATGCGGGAGTGTTGATGTACCGCGGCTACGACATCGCGGACATGGTCGAGCACTCGACCTACGAGGACACCGCCTACCTGCTGCTCCACGGCGAGCTGCCCGCTGGGGGCGCGCGCGACGCCTTCGCGCGCGAGCTTGCCGATCGGGCGCTGCCCGAGGCGGCCGCCGAGGCAATCGACCGCTCGGCCGCATCGGCTTCGCCGATCGACATGGTGCGCACCGTCGCCTCGATGCTGTCGTTCGGTGCGAGCGGCCGGGGAGCGACCGATCGGGCGTCGGGCCTGAGCGCCGCGACGAGGCTGATCGCGAAGCTGCCGACCGCGATCGCGCGCCAGCACCGTCGGCGGCAGAGCCTCGAGCCCGTCGAACCGGATCCGTCGCTCGCCTACTCGGAGAACTTCCTGACGATGCTCGCCGGAGAGCGGCCCAGCGCGCGCGCCGCGCGGATCTTCGACATCGCGATGATCGCGCACGCCGAGCACGAGATGAACGCATCGACGTTCACTGCACGGGTCGTCGCCGGCACCGGCGCCGACCTCACGGCAGCGATCGTCGCGGCGATCGCCGCACTCAGTGGGCCGCTGCACGGCGGCGCAAATGCTGCGGCGATGGCGCTCTTCGAGCAATGGGGCTCGGCCGAGCAAACGCCGTCGGCGGTCCGGGCGATGCTGGAGCAGAAAGAGAAGCTGTACGGCTTCGGGCATCCGCTCTACCGCGCCTACGACCCGCGCGCGCTGATCCTGAAGAAACTGTCGGAGGAGCTCTCACACGCGGCCGGCGAACCGAACTGGTACGCGATCACCGACGCCGCGGAGCGCACGGTGTTCGACGAGAAGCACCTCTACCCGAACGTCGATCTCTACTCCGCCTCGCTCTATCGCTATCTCGGGATCCCGATCGACCTCTTCACGCCGGTCTTCGCCGCGAGCCGAACCGCCGGCTGGGCAGCGCACGTGCTCGAACAGCATTCCGACAACAGGATCATCCGGCCCTCGGCCACCTACGTCGGCGAGCCCCGGCGCCCCTACCCACACGGCGAATGACGCTCGCCGAGGCAGCGGCCCAGGCTGACGCGTTCGCGGAGGACGGCAACGAGCGCGAGCTCTCGCAGTTGCGCGCCCAGTGGGACGACGAGCTCGAAGCGGCCGCCCGCACGTCGGACTTTCGCGAGCGCGCGGTCGCTTACCGCGCGATCGGCCAGTTTCGCTTCCGCCAGAAGACCGAGCTGTTGCGTCGCGGCCTCGAGGACGACAGCCCCGCAGTGCGCGGTTCAGCCCTCCTCTCTCTGGAGAAGCTCTCGCGTGACCATCCAAAGGTGGTCAACGACGTGCGGCCGCTCCTGCACGAGCTGCTGACGAACGACGGCAACGAGGCGGTGCGCCGGCTGGCGGTCGTCTCGCTGAGGAACGGCTCGGCCCGGCCGGAGACGATCCTGATCCTCGCCTCGCTCGGCAACGACGACGAGCAGCCGCGCGAGCTGCGCGAAGCAGCCACGAAAGTGGCGCAGTTCCTTCGCCGCAAGTCCGCTGCGAAGTAAGGGGCTAACAGGTGCAGCGGCGCTTGCCGCAGGACGGGCAGGTGACGCGTTTGCGCCTCAGCTCAAGTGCGTTCTTGTCGAGCCCGGCGCGCGTCATCAGCCACGCCGCGCCTGATGCCAGGCCCATCAGTAGTGCCACGTGCGGAATCATCGTCACCGCGAGCCTCCGTCGTCGACCGGCGCGCATGCGGGTGTGCCTGGAAATACAACTCGCGGCGGCGGCGATCGGATACGTGTGTATAGAGCTCGGTCGTCGCGAGGTCGGCATGACCGAGCATTTCCTGCACCGACCGGAGGTCGGCTCCTCCCTCGAGCAGGTGCGTTGCGAATGAGTGGCGGAGGAGGTGGGGGTGCACGCGCTGCGGCTCGAGCCCTGCCTTCTCGGCGAGCTTGCGCAGGATCAGGAAGGCGCCGGCGCGCGTGAGCTGCCCGCCCTTGGCGTTCAGGAAGAGCTCCGAGCGGTGCCTGCGGTCCAGGTACGGCCGGCCGCGAGAGAGGTAGCGTCTCAGTGCCTCCGCGGCGGGGCGGCCGAGCGGCACGACGCGCTCCTTGTCTCCTTTGCCGACGACCCGCACGAGCCTGTCGTCGAGGTCGACGCCGGCCTTGTCGAGCCCGACGGCCTCCGAGACGCGCAGGCCCGCGCCGTAGAGCAGCTCGACGAGGGCCTGGTCGCGCAGCGACCGCGGCGCGGTTCCAGCGGCAGCCTGGATCAGCCGCTCCGCCTCGCCGGGCGAGAGTGTCTTTGGCAGCGGGCGGGCCCGGCGCGGCAGCTGGATCCCAGCCGCGGGGTTGTCCTCACGCGTTCCGAGCAGTTGCTGGTGGCGGTAGAAGCTGCGGGCGGCAGCCGTGCGCCGCGCGATCGTCGATCCGGAGAGCCCGTCGGCGCGGAGCTGTGCGGTGTAGCGCTCAAGCTCCTCGAGCGACGCCCGGGAGGGTGACTTGCCGAGGTAGGCCGCGAGTGCCGCGAGGTCGCGGCGGTACGCATCGACGGTCCGAGCCGCGCGCCGGGCGGCGAGCAGCGCGAGGAATCCGTCCACGTCGGGGTCGCGGCTCATCCGGGCCGGGTTCGCCGGGCAGCGCGGTCTTCCCCCTGCCGCCGGCTCGGTACGCCGAGCCGCGCGCTGCCGAGGAAAGCCGTGCCGAGGGCAGCCGTGCCGAGCGACAGCCACGCCCAGCGACAGCCGTGCCGAGGGGCAGCCGTGCCGAGTGCCGAGGGACAGCCGTGCCGAGCGACTGCCGGGCGTGTGTCGCGAGCGATGCGCCGCCTTGCCGCGCGAGCCACGGTCGCGACCTGTCCCTACCGCTGCACCGCCGGGCACGGCTGCGTGAGGCATGGAAACCGTAGCCAAGAATCTCCGTCCTTCCTGCAAAAGTCACACACTCGTTCCACTCTTGCGCGCGTCTCAAGGCGGAGGCTGCCGCCGGGCATGTCTGAGCTGGACGCGGCTCGTTGGGAGGTGTAGGTGGTACGAGAACGTTACGAGCGCGGGTGGGCGTGGTCGTAGACGCGGCGGAGGCGCTTCGCGTCGACGTGGCTGTACATCTGCGTCGTCGACAGGGAAGAGTGGCCGAGGAGCTCCTGGATCGTGCGCAGGTCGGCGCCTCCCTCGAGTAGGTGGGTCGCAAACGCATGGCGCAGACGGTGTGGATGCGGGACGAGCCGGCGCAGCGTCGAGGTGTCGAGCCGGCGGCCGCGCGTCGAGAGGAACAGCGCGTTCTCCGCGCCGCGCGCGAGCTGCGGGCGCGCCTGGTGGAGATACCGGGCGACGAAGTGCGCAGCCTCCTCTCCGAGTGGGATCACGCGATCCTTCGCGCCTTTGCCGTTTCGCACATGGACGAGCTCCTGCTCGAAGTCGACGTCGCCTAGATCGAGCCCGATCGCCTCGGCGCTGCGCAGGCCCGCCGAGTACGTCAGCTCGATCAGCGCGCGGTTGCGGATCGCCAGCGGGTCGTCGCCGCTGAATGCGTCGACGATTCCCTCGACCTCGTCGAGCTTCGGGGCGTCCGGCAGGCGACGCGGGCGCTTCGGCGCCAGAGAGGCGTCCGGAACGCGCTCGGCGCCGAGCGTGTAGCGCAGCAGCGCGCGGACGGCTGTCAGCTTCCGGGAAATCGTCGCGGGCGCGAGCTTGCCGTGCGCGCGCGCCCGGCCGAGCTCGGCCACCCAGTCGGCGAGCACGCGCACGTCGATGTCCTCGACGGGGCTGTCGGGCCCGAACCAGCGTGCGAAGTCGCGCAGGTCTGAGCCGTAGGCGCGTCGCGTCCCGTCCGAGATCCCCGCGGTGGCGAGAAAACGCTCTGCTGCAGCGTCGAATGTCACAGTTCCCGTCTTTCGGCGCCATGTATAGGATCGCCTGCCATGGCCGACCGCTGGACACGTCTTGCCGAGCTTTCGGTGCACGGCGCCAATGTGCAGCCGGGCCAGATCGTCATGCTCTCGGCCGAGCTCGGCCAGGAGGAACTGGCGCGTGCGGTCGCGGGCGCGGCCTACGATCGCGGCGCGCAGTTCGTCGACGTCGTCTACTTCGACCCGTGGCTGAAGCGGGCGCGCGTCCAGCACGCGAGTCCCGACACGCTCGACTACGTCCCCGCTTGGTACGGCGAGCGGATGCTGGCGCACGCCGCCGGCAACGGCGCGCGCGTCTCGCTCGCCGGCACCACCGAGCCGAACCTGCTCGACGACCTCGACGCGGCGCTCGTTGGTAAGGACCGTCTGCCGTGGCTGAAGGAGACCGGCAAGGTGGTCGGCGAGCGCAGCACGAACTGGACGATCGTGCCGTGCCCCCACCGCGCGTGGGCGAAGCTCGTCCACCCGGAGCTGTCCGACGAGGAAGCCTACGAGCGACTCTGGCACGAGCTCGAGCACGTCCTGCGCCTCGACGAGCCCGATCCGGTGGCTGCGTGGGAGGAGCGGATGAACACGCTGAACGATTCCGCGCGCCGGCTCGCCGAGCGGCGGTTCGACGCGATCGAGCTGCGCGGGCCGGGAACGGAGCTGGCGGTCGGGATGCTTCCGACCCACACCTGGTGGGCCGCCGACTTCACGACCGCGAAGGGCTTGCGGCACTTCCCGAATCTCCCGACCGAAGAGGTCTTCACGACACCTGACCCGGCACGCACGGATGGGCACGTCACCTCGACGAAGCCGCTCGTGCTGCGCGACGGCACGATCATCCGCGGCCTACGGGTGACGTTCGAGGGCGGCAAGGCCGTCGCGCTCGACGCCGACGAGAACGCCGAGGCGCTCCGCTCCCAGTTGACGATCGACGAAGGGGCGCTGAAGCTCGGCGAGCTCGCACTGGTCGACCGCCACGGCCGGATCGGCCCGCTCGACACGGTGTTCTACGACACGCTGCTCGACGAGAACGCGGCCAGCCATATCGCGCTCGGAAACGGCTTTCCGTTCCTCGTCGAAGCCGAGGACATTGAACGTGTCAATTCGAGCGGCACGCACGTCGACTTCATGATCGGCTCGCCCGAGCTCGACGTCGACGGCGTCACGGCCGACGGAGAGCGCGTGCCCGTGCTCCGCGGCGGCGACTGGCAGATTTAAACCACCTGCCGGTTACGGCGTCCGGCGGACGCGTGAATCCGTACCATGCGGCCGATGACCACGACTGAGCTGCCGGGCCGCGCGGATCTGTCGGAGCACGGGATCGACGCATCGGGGCGGGTGTTCCGCAACCCGACGACGTCGCTGCTCTATGCGCATGCGCTGGCACGCGGGGAAGGCCGTCTGGCCGAGGGCGGCCCGCTCGCCGTCGACACCGGTTTGTTCACCGGCCGCTCGCCGAAGGACAAGTTCCTCGTCGAGGAGGAGAGCTCGCGTGACCGCATCTGGTGGGGCGAGGTGAACCAGCCGTTGTCGGAGCGGCACTTCGACGGGCTGCGGGACAAGGTCACCTCGCAGCTCGCCGCCGCCGACGTCCTCTACGTCGTCGACGCCTGGGCGGGAGCCGACCCGGACCATCGCATCGGCGTGCGCGTGATCACTGCGCACCCGTACCACGCGCTCTTTGCAAAGACGATGTTCATCGAGCTTGCTGCCGGAGAAGATAAGACGTTCAAGCCGCAGGCGCTCGTGCTGCACACGCCCGACATCGAGGCCGAGCCGGAGGAGGACGGAACGCGTGCGGGCACCTTCGTCGTCCTCCATCCGGGCCAGACGGAGCTGCTCGTCGGCGGCACGTTCTACGCGGGCGAGATCAAGAAGTCGATCTTCACGGTCATGAACGACCGCCTGCCGCTCGAAGGCGTGCTCCCGATGCACTGCTCCGCCAACGTGGGAGAGGACGGTCGCGTAGCGGTGTTCTTCGGGCTCTCTGGAACGGGCAAGACGACCCTGTCGGCCGACCCGGAACGGTCGCTGATCGGAGACGACGAGCATGGCTGGGGTGACAACGGCGTGTTCAACATCGAGGGCGGCTGTTACGCGAAGGTGATCCGCCTCTCGGCCGCCGCCGAGCCTGAAATCTTCAAGACGACACACACGTTCGGCACGATTCTCGAGAACGTCGTCGTCGACGAGCTCGGGCATGTCGACCTCGACGACGACTCGAAGACGGAGAACACCCGGGCTGCGTACAAGCTCGAGCAGATTGCCAATGCGCTGCCATCGAAGATGGCGGGCCACCCGACGTCGGTGATCTTCCTGACCGCCGATGCCTTCGGGATCCTGCCGCCGATCGCCAAGCTCAACCGCGAGCAGGCGCTCTACTACTTCCTCTCCGGCTTCACCGCGAAGCTCGCCGGCACGGAGATCGGCGTCACCAAGCCGCAGCCGACCTTCTCGACCTGCTTCGGCCAGCCGTTCCTGCCGCAGCATCCGAGGGTCTACGCCCGGATGCTGGGTGAGAAGCTCGACGAGCATCGCTCCGGTGTGTGGCTCGTCAATACCGGCTGGACCGGAGGGCCGTTCGGCGAAGGCAGGAGGATGCCGATCAACGCGACACGCACGATGCTCCGCGCGGCGCTGTCGGGCGAGCTCGACGGTGCGGAGATGCGAACCGACGAGCTCTTCGGCTTCGAGGTGCCCGTCGCCGTGCCCGGCGTCGATTCGAAGCTGCTCGAGCCGCGCGCGACCTGGAGCGACCCCGAGCTGTACGACCGCAAGGCGCGTGCGCTCGCACAGCTGTTCGTCGACAACTTCGGCGCGCGTTTCGGCGACGTCGGCGACTCGATCCGGGCCGCCGGCCCGAGGCTCTAGACGGTGCCCCGGCTGGTGCCGCGCCTGCTCCTAGGCTTCCGCTAGCGTCCTCCACCGTGGAAACGAGCCACGACGTCCTGGTCGTCGGAGCCGGCTGCGCAGGCATGCGCGCGGCGATCGAAGCCTTCGACGCGGGCGCCAACGTCGGTGTCATCTCGAAGCTGCATCCGACGCGCAGCCACTCGGGTGCGGCGGAGGGCGGTATCAACGCAGCGCTCGGCAATGCGGCTGAGGACTCCGTCGAGTCGCACGCCTACGACACGGTCAAGGGCTCGGACTACATCGGCGACCAGGATGCGATCGAGATCTTCACGCGCGAGGCGCCGGGCGACATCTACCAGCTCGAGCACTGGGGCGCGATCTTCTCGCGCCAGGACGACGGCCGGCTGGCCCAACGGCCGTTCGGGGCGGCCGGCTCGCCGCGCACGGTGTTCGCCGCCGACATCACCGGCCACGTGTTGATCCAGGTGCTTTACGAGCAGCTCGTCAAGCGCGACATCACGGTGTACGAGGAGTACTTCGCCTGGAAGCTCGTCGAATCGGATGGGCGCTGTCAGGGCGTGATCTGCTGGGACCTTCTGAACGGCGGGCTGCAGACGGTCGGCGGCAAGACGGTCGTTCTCGCAACAGGCGGCCAGGGGCGGATCTACCGGACGACCACCAACGCCTACGCGTGCACGGGCGATGGCGCGGCGATGGCGCTCAAGCTCGGGCTGCCGCTGAAGGACATGGAGTTCATGCAGTTTCACCCGACGACCCTCTACCCGTCCGGGATCCTGCTGACCGAAGGCTGCCGTGGCGAGGGCGCCTACCTGGTCAACAGCGAGGGCGACCGCTTCATGAAGCGTTATGCGCCGAACGCGATGGAGCTCGCATCGCGCGATGTCGTCTCGCGCTCGGAGCAGACGGAGATCGACGAGGGGCGCGGCATCGACGGCTCGATCTACCTCGACATGCGCCACCTCGGCGCGGCGAAGATCATCGACCGCCTGCCGGGCTCCCGCGAGCTCTCGATGACCTTCGCGGGTGTCGACCCGATCTACGACCCGGTTCCCGTTCGCCCCGGCGCGCACTACCACATGGGTGGTGTCGAAACCGACAACGACGGTGCGACGGAGCTGGAGGGGCTCTACGCTGCCGGCGAGGTCGCCTGTGTCTCGGTGCACGGTGCGAATCGCCTCGGTGGCAACTCGCTGATGGAGACGATCACGTTCGGCCGCCGTGCCGGGCGGGCTGCAGCGGAGTGGGCGTTTTCGCAGACGACCGTCGAGGTGCCGCGCGGCGCGCTGGACGACGCCGAGCGTGAGCTGAAGGGACTGCTCGGCGTGACCGAGGGCGAGCGGCCCTGGCAGATCCGCAACGACCTCGGCGCGTCGATGTTCGACAACTTCGGCGTGTTTCGCCGTGAGGAGCAGATGACGGCGCAGCTCGAGATCCTCGAGCGGCTGCGCGAGCGGTTCGCAAAGGGCGTCGTGATCGAGGACAAGGGCGAGATCTTCAACAGCGACCTGACGCAGGCGATCGAGCTCGGCAACATGATCGAGCTCGCCGAGTGCATGGTGCAGGCCGGCGTTGCGCGCAAGGAGTCGCGCGGCGCGCACGCGCGACCCTACGACTACCCGACGCGCGACGACGAGCACTTCATGAAGCACTCGATCACACACTGGATCGACGGCAGGCCGCAGCTCTCCTACAAAGATGTGCGCTTCACGAAGTACGAGCCGATGGAGCGGACGTACTAGGGCGACGTCAGCACGGGCGAGATCTTGCCGTCGGCGTGGGCCTGAACGTCGCCGCCGTTTGCTGAGAAGCGGATGACGCCCGACTCGTAGGCGACCGCGACAGCCTGCGCGCGAGTGTGCACGTCGAGCTTCGAAAGGATGCGCTGCACGTGGCTCGAGACCGTCTTGGGCGAGATCACGAGGCGGGCTGCGACCCTGGTCGGCGGCAGACCCTCCGCGAGGAGCTGCAGCACCTCGATCTCCCGCCCGCTCAACCCGCTCGTCGCCGGCTTCGTCCATGAGCGCGCGCGCTCGATCAGGCGGCGCAGCCGCGCGAGTAGTTCGTCCGGGTCGATGGGCTTCACCAGGTAGTCGTCGCCACCCACGAGCAAGCCTGCGGCGCGGTCGATGGCGTCGACGCGCGAGCCCGAGACAAACAGCACCGGAATCTCGGCGCCGAGCACCTCGCGGAGCTCGCGACAGAGCCCGTAGCCGCTGACGCCCGGGAGGGCGACGTCGAGGATCGCCGCGTCCGGCCGCGAGCGGCCGACGGCGACGATCGCGGCTTTCGCGTCGCCCGCCTCGATCGGCTCGAAGCTCGCGCCTCGGAGCAGCGCGACGAGGAATCCGAGGAAGCACGGATCGTCGTCTACTACCAGAATCTTTGGCTGCCGCATCGCCATATGTAGGTACCTTCCGACTTGAAAACCTGCGCAATGCTAGTTGTATCTCGTTCGGGCGTTCACTACAAGAGCGCCTCGGACGATCGCCCCAAGGCCTCTCGGGCGATCCCAGTAGGCCAAAGAGTGGGCGATCACCCCATTTTATCGCTCTCTCCACGGCTTTAGGTTGGCGGCACCTGGCGTTGCACGTCTGCGGCCGGGGTCAACCTTAGGGGAAGGAGAGACTCAAATGACGGAAAGGATTTTGGGCCCGGAGGGGAGCCAGCGTCGTCGCCGGTTCCTGTGGGTCCCAATGCTCTTGATCGCGGCGCTCGCCCTGTTCGTGATCGGGAGCGCGCAGGCGGTCCACGACTTGAGCTTCCAGCTCGACGGCGACGTCAGCGCGAGCACCGTAACGCACGTCCCGGCGGGCACGACGCAGAGCGTTGACTGGGACACCTTGTTCGACTCGTCGGGCGCCACGAACACACTGCCTTCGGGCTTCTCCGACGCGAGTTTCCAGAGGGACTTCCGGACCAATCCGGGCTGTTCCATCACCGCAACAGGCACCTTCTGCACAGCTGATACGACCACCTTCGCAACGGGCAGCAAGGACACCCTGAACATCACGCCAGGGTGGCAGTGCAACCAGGACAACAACGTCAACAGCAAGATCGACATCATGAACGCCTACGCGGCGAAATACACCGCCACGAGCGGCGACAAGATCATGTACTTCGGGATGGAGAAGAATAAGGACAACGGCACCAACGACGTGGCCTTCTGGTTCCTCCAGAGCGGCGCAAACTGCGTCTCAACAGGCGGCAACACGGCCTGGACCGGCGACCACGTAGACGGTGACATCCTGGTCGTCTCCGAGTTCACCGCCGGCGGCGGCGTAAGCACGATCAACGCTTACCGGTGGAACGGCGGCGCCACGGGCTCACTCGGTACGACCTCAATCGCCGTTGGTGTGGATTGCAAGAAGATTGCGGGTAATGACACGATCTGCGGTACCACCAACTCCGGGGCACTGCCAGTCACCGGGACGATCACCACCCCATGGCTCACCGCGAACGCCGATGACGGCGTCGGCCACAGCCTCCGAGCCACCGAGTTCTTCGAGGGTGGGATCAACCTCACGAAGACGGGCCTCGCCACCAAGTGCTTCAACACGTTCATCGGCGACACCCGCTCCTCGACGTCCCTGACCGCGACGCTGTTCGACTACACCCGCGGCAGCCTCGGCACGTGCCAAACGACGCTCGTGACGACGCCGTCAGCGGCGAGTCTCTCGATCGGCACCGGCTCAGTCACGGCCACGGACTCGGCCGTGCTGAACGTGACCGGGGCGACGAGCTTCACGGGAACCCTCAGCTTCCACCTCTGCGGGCCCAT
>JBBQQI010000019.1:0-35084 GCA_038216085.1 Gaiellales bacterium
GCCTTCGCCGGAACGCAGCCAGGCGAGGTCCTCGCTCTCCATGCCGCGCACACGTTCGGGGTCGACGCCGAATTTTTCGACCCAGTCCTGCCATGTGTCTGCGGGCGGCGTGTGAACCGGCAGGCCGAGCCGGCTGGCGTCGCGCTCGTGATACGGAGCGGTCAGGACGACCCCGGTCGCACGCTCGCGCAGCTCGTCCGGAACGGCGAGCGGGTCGAACAGCAGGAAGTCGTCGCCGAGCTCGATCGTGTACGACGAGACGAGCTCAGGCCACCACTGCTCCTCGTTCCAGTCCGGGTGCGGCGATTGCCAATGCCAGATGCCGGGGCGCAGCTCGCGCATGGGGGCGATGGTATCCGTGCGGGCCGCACGGGTGAGATTCGCGCACGCTCGCGCACGCGACGGGGCCGGTCGCGCGTTGGCCGGGCGCGCACCTCGGATTCGATTGACATGCGCGAGGCGCGTCACTTCTAGTCCGCCTGAATCCGGTTGAGGAAGGCAAGCGTGCGCTCCATGAGCAGTGCCGCGGCCGCGGCGTCGTATTCGGGAAGCGAGGAGTCCGCGAACAGGTGCTCCGTCCCCGAGTAGAGGAAGAGTTCGGCTCGGTCAGTGGACTCGACGAGCGCGCGCGCCGCCTCGACGTCTTCGGCGAAGAACGGGTCGTTGTCCTTTCCGTGCACCTGCACCGGAACGCTCGCGGGCCAGGCCTCGCCGAACTCCGAGACCGGGAGACACGAGTACATGAGCAGGGCGCCTCGCGCCCCAGGCTGCGTCTGCGCGAGCTGCTGGGCAACCATCACTCCGAAGGAGAAGCCGGCATATACGACCTCGGAGCCGAAGTCATCCGCAACAGCCACGCCTTGCTCCGCCAGCGCGCCGAAGCCTGCTTCCCGCGCGAACGCCATTCCGTCCTCGATCGTGGCGAACGTGCGCCCGTCGAACAGATCGGGTGTATGCACCGTGTGTCCCGCCTGCCGCAACTCGTCGGCGAACCACCGTACCCCCTCGGTAAGCCCCTGGACGTGGTGGTACAGCACAACCTCGGTCATCGAAGAAACCTCCCCTAATGATCCATTAACTTGGAACGTTCGGCGATGTTAGCGTATTCGACGTGCCCGCCACCGCTTCCCCGCCGGACTACCAGCTCGCCGAACGACTTGCGCTGACCGAGACGTCCCAGGTCAAGGCGCTGAGCCATCCTCTGCGCACGACGATCCTCGGCCTGCTCCACGAGCGGGCAGCGACGGTGAGCGAGCTCGCGGCCTCCGTCGACCGTCCGAGGAGTACCGTCGCGCACCACGTGAACGTGCTCGTCAGGGCCGGACTCGTGAAGGTCGTGAGGACCCGACGCGTGAGGGCGATCCAGGAGCGCTTCTACGGGCGCACGGCCCGAATGTTCTACGTCTCCGTCGAGGGAAGCGGGGATGGCGACCCGCTTCCTCGAGACTTCAACGACTTCGAAGTCGCCGCTCGTGAGTCGGCCCCGGCTTACCGGACGGGGAAGCTGTGGGGATTCATCCGGCACGCCCGAATCTCGGAGGCGCAAGCGTCGGACTTCTGGGAGCGAATAGCGGAGTTGGTGGCCGAGTTCGACCAGCTCCCGCGGACGGGCGAAACGGTGTACGGATTCGCGATCGGCGTGTATCCGACACACCATCCGACGCTGCCGGAACCTAGCGACTGAGGCCGCAGGGCGCTCCGCGGTTCGAGTCTCCGGCGCGACGTGAAACCGCACGACACCACCCTCGGGGGTCATTCTCGACGCTCGCTCAGCCGAGCCTTGGTGTCCAGACCCCTGCCTGTCTGATCTCACCATGGCTGAGCGGCGCAATCGCGGCTCACGTGACGTCTCTCTGAAAACCGATCCGAGAACGACGGTCGTAGGAGGGACATGCGCCTCTTCCTCCTCGCCGCCGTTGGTGCAGCGATCGCGTTCGCGGGGCCGAGTGCTGCTGACAACGCCGCAGCTGACAACCTCGGCCTCGTCGGGATCGTCGGGCCCGGCTACAACATCTCCCTCACCGACGACGCCGGGAACCACGTCAGCCACCTCGATCCCGGTACGTACTCGCTCGTCGTGCACGACCGCTCGGATATCCACGACTTCCACCTGACCGGACCCGGTGTCGACGCGCGCACAGGCATCGACTTCGTCGGCGACCAGACGTTCACGATCTCGGTCACGGACGGCTACTACACCTACATCTGCGACGCGCATCCCGCGACGATGATCGGCAAGTTCACCGGCGGCAACCCACCTGCACCGCCCGCCGGTACGCCGAAACCCATCTCGGCCCACGTCGGCCCGGGGAGGATGCTCGCGTTTCCGGCGAAGCTCGCCGCCGGTAAGTACACAGCCACCGTCCGTGACCTCTCGAGCGCCGACAACCTACACCTGAAAGGCCCCGGCGTGAACAGGAAGACTGGCGTCGCGTTCAAGGGCACCGTCAAGTGGGCGCTGACGCTGAAGCGCGGCATTTACCGCGCCTGGAGCGACGCGCACCCGACGCTCACCCGCACGATCACCGTGCGGTAGCCAGGTCATCGTGTGCGGTGTGCGCGTTTGGTGAGACCTGCGCGCTCGCCGCCCGCAGCGTTGATGTCGGCCTGGTTGTCGAGCTCCGAGTCGAGCTCGGCGCCGAACAGGATCGCCCACGCGGTGTAGTTCAGCCAGAGCAGCAGGATCACGCCCGCGGCGAGTGAACCGTACGTCTTCGAGTAGCTGCCGGCGAACGTCACGTAGAGCGTGAAGAGTCCTGAGAGCGCGAGCCACAGCGCCGCGCCGACGACGGAGCCCGGCGTCACCCACTGCCACCGGCGGTGCTCCGTGTTCGGCGCGAAGTAATAGATGAACGCGAACAGCAGCAGAATCGCAACGAAGGCGATCGGCCACCTGAGGATCGCCCATAGCAACGTGAACGCGCTCCCGAAGTGCGCCCTGTCGGCGATCGCCTGACCGAGTGGGCCCCCGAAGATGATCAGCACCGCCAGCGCGACGACGGTGACGCCCGACACGACGACGAGCACGATCGCGATCCCGCGCACCTTCCAGAACGGGCGCGTCTCGGCCCGGTCGTAGGCGCGGTTGACGGCCTTGATCACCGAGCCCATCGCGCCGCTCGCGGCCCAAATCGCCCCGGCCCCGCCGAGCACGAGCGCAAGCACCTTGGCCCCGCCCTGCTGATCCCGCTGGAGCCCCTCGATGAAGTGGATCACCCCGTGCGGTGCGACCGTGCCGAGGAACGACTGCAGCTGGTCATAGAGATGCAGCACGCCGAGCAGCCCGAGCAGGAACGCGACCGCGGGGAAGAACGCGAGCAGAGCGCTGTAGGCGACCTCCTGTGCGAGACCCGTGCAGTCGTCGGCGAGGAACTGGCTCCCCGAGCGCTTGACGACCGCGATCCAGTCGCCGCGCGGCAACCGCTGCGGCTTGCGCGGGGCGTGTCCGACGTCGGTGCTCAATCGCGGTCGAGAATCGACCAGCGGCCGAGACGAGCCTTCTCGTTGCCCTCGCGCCCACGACGGGCGAAGTACCGCATCGTCGCACCGACGCCACCGGCGAGCACGAACCCGACCGACGCCGCACCCGCGGCCACCGCGGGCAGCTTCGAGTTCAGCTTCCCGGAGATGTCCATCGCGCCACCGAGCTCGCCGCGCAGCCGATCGACCGCACCGGCGAGCTGGTCACGCTCGGCTGCGATCTCGTCGCGGATCTGCTCGACCGTCCGTTCGTCGCCGGCCATCAGCTCTTCAGCGCTCCCGTCGTCAGCTTGGCTTCGCGGATCGCCTGCTCGGGCACCGGCGGTGTCCCCTGCTTGAACTTGCGGAGAGCGAGCAGGCCAAGGAGTCCGGTCAGCACGCCGAGGATCAGCGCCACGATCAGCAGCGCAAGCCACGTCGACAGGAACGTCGCGAACGCGGCAGCGACGGCTGCGAACAGGAACCCGAGCATGAAGAGCACGCAGAGCGCGGCGCCGACCGCGAGCCCGATGCCGATTCCGAGCGCGGCGACCTTCTTCTTGAGCTCGAGCGCGGCCAGTTCCACCTCGAGCCGTGCGATCCCCGAGGCGCGCTCGGCGACCAGCTTGACCGCGCCTCCCAAGCCGTTGCTGTCAGCCGCGGGGGTGGGCATGGCCCCTCCAATCGATCGCCTTGGCGAGCACGTAGCCCGCCACGAGGGCGACGCCGACCACGAGAAACGGGCTCGGCCCGCCCCGCTTGGACGTGGCGGGCCTGGGGCGCGCGAGCTGTGGGCCCGAGGGAGCGCTGCGGGTCCCGCCCGACGGCTCGTCCGTCGGCGCATCACCCTTTGCCCGCGCCTTGATCAGGCTCGGCTTTAGCTTGCGGAGGAACTCGGCGTCGTCGGACATTGCCGCGCCCAGCTTCGCCTTGACACCCCCGCTTGCCTGGGCCTTCCTGACGAGCGTGTCGAGCTTGTCCGCGGCCGAGTCGACGGCCTGGTCGCCCTTCGTCATTTCTTGGTCGGCGGCGCTTCGCCCGTGGCCACGCGCCAGATCTTCGACGCGAGCCGGCGGGCGGCCATCGTCGAAGCGGCACCGAGGCCGGCGTAGAGGCCGGTCCAGATCGCTTTCCGCAACATGTGAGGGGATTTGCCGTCGCCAACCCGTCCAAAACATTGGCAAACCACGTTGCATACGCGATGCTTGCTTTATGCAGGAGGAGCGACAGTTGCAGAAGCTCGAACGGCAGCGCCTCGTGGCGAGCCTCGTCGAACGGATGCGGCTCGGGACCCAGCAGGATCTGCTCGACGCGCTGCAGAGCGCGGGCTGCCTCGTCACTCAGGCGACCGTCTCGCGGGACATCCGGGAGCTCGGCCTCGTCAAGACGCGCGACCCGCTCGGCCGCATGCGCTACGTCCTGCCGAACCGCGAGCGTCGAATCGACCCGCGCGAGACGCTCGAGACCCTGCTCGGTCAGTTCGGCCGCAACGCCGTCGCCGCGCAGAACCTCGTCGTCGTGCAGTCGGAGATCGGGTCGGCCCCCGCGATCGCACGCGCGCTCGACCGCTGTGAGCATCCGCTCGTGCTCGGCACGCTGGCCGGCGACGACACGTGCCTCGTGATCGCGCCGGATGCAAAACGCGCCCGCGAGCTCGCCTCTGAGCTGGAGAGCGCGATCAGCTAGCCGGGAGGCGGTGTGCCCACGGGTGCGCCGCCTCGAGCTGCGACGCGAGCTGGAAG
Source organism: Gaiellales bacterium (assembly GCA_038216085.1). Classification (GTDB taxonomy): domain Bacteria; phylum Actinomycetota; class Thermoleophilia; order Gaiellales; family Gaiellaceae; genus PALSA-600. The sequence goes on from JBBQQI010000019.1 coordinate 5,202, forward strand.
AGCAGTGCTTCCCCGGCGGGCGGGCCGATCAGCTGCACACAGGCGGGCAGGCCGTCGACGACGTCGAACGGCACGGTCGCGGCCGGTTGGCCGGTGACATTGACGATCGGCGTGAACGGTGTGAACTCGCCGCCGCGCGCAAATTGGTCCCACGGATCCTCGGGCTCGAAGATCCAACCGATCGGGACGGGCAGCTTGGCGAGGGCAGGCGTGAGGACGATGTCGACGTCGTCCCAGAACGCGACGATGCGCCGCGCCGCGCGTTGCAGCGCGCCCACGGCCAGCGCGAAGGCGACGCTCGACGTCTCGCGCGCGGCCTCGGCGAGCGCGCGGTTGATCGGCGTCAGCTGCGACTCGTCCTGCACGGGGTACAGCGCCGGCGTCAATTGCCAGAGTTTGGCGAACGCCGACAGCACCGACCCGTCGACCCACGGCGGTGTGCTCTCGACGACATCGTGTCCGAGCGCCTCCAGCGCCTCCGCCGCCGACCGCGCGACGGCGGCGAGCCGCGGGTCGACCGGGTACGGCACGGCCGGCTCGACCGTGAACGCGATCCGCAGCCGACCGGGATCGGCGCCGACCTCGTCGAGGAACGGCCGCTCGGGTGGAGGAGCCCAGTGCGCGTCGCCGGGCTCGTAGCCCGCAATCGCGTCGAGGAACGCCGCTGCGTCGCGCACGCTCACCGACAGCGGCCCGTTCTGGGACAGTTCGAGCGAGCCGCTCGAAAACGGGGCCGGCGAGACGCGGCCGCGCGACGGCTTGATGCCGAAGAGCCCGCAGCACGCCGCCGGGATCCGCACGGAGCCGCCGCCGTCGGAGCCGTGGGCCAGTGGGAGCACACCGGCCGCGACGGCTGCTGCCGCGCCGCCGGATGACCCGCCCGGGGTGCGCGAGGGATCCCACGGGTTACGGCACGCGCCGTTCAGGTCGGACTCGGTGACCGCCGTGATCCCGAACTCGGGCGTGTTGCTCTTGCCGATGACGATGAAGCCCGCGTCCTTCATCCGTCGCACGACCGCGGCGTCGTGCTTGGGCACGTAGTCGGCGAACGCCCGCGACGAAAACGTCGTGCGCAGGCCGCCGGTCTCGGTCAGGTCCTTGACGAGCATCGGCACGCCCGTGAACGGCCCGTCTGCGGGCGTCGTCCCGCGCGCCTGCTCGAAGCAGTCCGTGACGAGGAAGTTCAGCTCGGGATTCGTCGCCTCGCTGCGGCGGATCGCCTCGTCGACGAGCTCGCGTGGCGAGACGTCGCCGGCTCGCACCTGCGCGGCGAACCCGAGCGCGTCCGTCACGAAGTGAGCGTGACGAGGCCTTCGACGATCTCCCCAACACGCTCAGCAGCGACGTAGTCACCGTTGACCGTGAGTCCGTCCCAGATGTCGGTCTCCTTGTCGCCGAGCACCTCGTCGATTCGTCCGATCTTCTCACCTTGGGCATCGACGACGTTCCAGCCCTTCTCGATCATCAGCCAGGAGACGGGGTCGGCCATCAGATCGTCTTCCCGTCGAGCAGCCAGACCGGGCCCTGCGTCGCGGCGAGGTGCGTGTCGCTGAGGCCGCGCAGGACACTGAGCGAACCGCGGATGTCCTTGTCGTCGCAGCGTTGAAAACAGCGTCGCGCCATCTCGGGCGAGACGCCGTACCCCGCGACGCGGGCGCAGCGGAAGCGAAGTGCCGCCCGGTCGCCGTCGCGACGCGGGTTGATCTGGATGCAGAGCACCGCGGCCGGCTCGATGTAGTCCGTCGAGTCGAGCGTCAGCTCGCAATGGAGGTCGCTCCAGTCGGGAGGCAGGTTGGCGAGCGCCTCGTCCCACGCAACCGTGAGTGGGGTCACCTCGACGTCGGCGCGCGCTTCGGCCTGCTGAGAGCCCGCGAGCGTGAGCGTGCCCGGGATGCGCGCCTCGTCGAGGCGCACGAGCAGGCGGACGACGGCGTCGGGGCCGGTCGCGCTGCCGTTACGCGCCGACGAGAATGCCAGGACGTCAGGCTCCGCCCGGAACGGCTGGGCCGGGCCGAGCAGGCGCGAGGCGCGCTCAGTCGAGTCGCGGTCGCGGAGCTCGAGGCGAAGGCTCGCCGTCTGCCACCCCTGCGGGAGGCCCGATTCCAGGCTGCGCCATTGTTCGGCAAGGCTCACGACCCAAAACGTACACTGGCGGGCGCAGTGGCGAAGGTCGAGAAGAAACGCGCTCTCACCGAGGAGACCTTGCGCGAGTTTTTGCGCGAGATGCTCCTGATCAGGCGCTTCGAGGAGAAAGTCGAGGAGCGCTTCCGCGCGGGCGACCTCCCGGGCTTTCTGCACGTCGCGATCGGCCAGGAGGCGGTGGCCGTCGGCGTCTGCCAGGCGATGGACGAGGGCGACATCTTCGCCTCGACCCACCGCGCCCACGGCCATACGCTGGCGCGCGGCACCCCTCCGACCGCGGTCATGGCCGAGCTCTACGGGAAGATCGAGGGCTGCTCGCACGGCTACGGCGGCTCGATGCACCTCTACGACGTCGAGCGCGGGAACATGGGGGCGAACGCCGTCATCGGCGGCGGCCTGCCCGCCGTCACGGGCGCCGGGCTCGCGTTCAAGATGCGCGACGAGCCGCGGGTTGCGCTCGCGTTCTACGGCGACGGGACGACGAACATCGGGACCTTTCATGAATCGCTGAACCTCGCACAGCTCTGGAAGACGAAAACCGTCTTCGTCTGCGAGAACAACCACTGGGCCGAGTCGACACCTGGCTGGCAGCACTCGCCGGTGTCGGACGACATGTCGAAGCGCGCACTCGCGTACGACATGCGCTCGATCAAGGTCGACGGGCAGGACGTGCAGGCCGTCTATGAGGCCGCGCACGAGGCGCTCGAGCACGCGCGCTCAGGCGCCGGGCCGGTCTTCCTCGACGTCGAGACGTTCCGGATGCACGGCCACTACATCGGCGACCCGCAGGTCTACCGCTCGAAGGAAGACCGCCAGGAGGCCGCCGACCAGGATCCGATCGTCAAGCTGCGCGAGCGCCTCGGCCTCGGCGACGATGAGTTCGGCTCCTTCGACGCCGAGGCGAACGAGATCGTCGAGGCGGCGCTCATCTTCGCCCAGAACGGCACCGACCCGCAGCCCGAAGACGCCCTCAAAAATGTCTATGCCTGAGATGACCTACCGCGAAGCGGTCCGCGACGCGCTGGTCGAGGCGATGCGCGCCGACGAGGACATTTTCATCATGGGCGAGGACATCGCCGAGATGGGCGGCTCGATGGCCGTCACGCAGGGGCTGCTCGACGAGTTCGGCGCGGAGCGCGTGCGCAACACGCCGATCTCTGAGATGGCGATCGTCGGCGCGGGGATCGGTGCCGCGATGGCGGGCATGCGCCCGGTCGTCGAGATCATGTACGAAGACTTCCTGACGCTCTCGCTCGAGCAGATCGTCAACCAGGCGGCGAAGCACCGCTTCATGTCTGGTGGTCAGGTCAAGGTGCCGCTGACGATCCGCACGCAGGGCGGAGCGGGCTGGTCGCCGGGCGCCCAGCACGCGCAGCAGCTCGAGGCCTGGCTCGTCCACATCCCGGGACTGAAGGTCGTCTACCCGTCGACGCCCGAAGACGTGCGCGGACTGCTCTGGACGTCGATCTACGACGACAACCCGGTCATCTTCTTCGAGCACCGCCTGCTCTACCCGGTCAAGGGCGAGGTGCCGGCGAAGCTCGAGCCGATCCCGCTCGGCAAGGCGCGCACGATCCGCGAGGGCACCGACGTGACGGTGATCGCGATGGGCCCGCTCGTGCACCGCTCGCTCGAAGCCGCGGCGCAGGCGGAGGAGGAAGGCATCTCGGTCGAGATCATCGACCCGCGCACGCTGCAGCCGCTCGACGAGGACGCGCTCGTCGCGTCGGTCAAGAAGACGAACCGCGTCGTCGTCGCCCACGAGGCCGTGACGCGCATGGGCTTCGGCGCCGAGGTCGCGGCTGTGCTGCAGTACAAGGCATTCGACTACCTCGACGCGCCGATCGAGCGCGTGGGCGCAAAGTTCGCGCCGCTCGCGTTCGCGCCGGTGATGGAGCAGTTCGTCGTGCCACACGCCGAGGACGTGCTCGCCGCAATCAAGCGCACGGTGGGGAAGTAGCGCCGTGGCCAGCGAGGTGAAGCTTCCGCGTCTCGGTCAGGGCATGGAGGCCGGCACGATCACCAAGTGGCTGAAGGCCGAGGGCGACACCGTCGCGAAGGGGGAGCCGCTCTTCGAGATCGATACCGACAAGGTCACGCAGGAGGTCGAGTCCGACTTCGCCGGCGTGCTGCTGAAGATCGCGCTTGCCGAGGGCGAGGCGCCCGTCGGCCAGACGATCGCCTACATCGGCCAGGCGGGCGAAGAGGTTCAGGCGGAGTCTCCCGTCGAGGGATCTCAAGACCGCGGCATGCCGGCAAGCGCCGAGAAGCCGGCGGAGGCGCCGAAGCGCGAGCCCGAGCGTGAGCAGGGCCGCGACGCCGCAGCGCAACTCGCCGCAAGCGTCGAGTCGACACACGCATCAGGCTCTGCACCCAGCATTGACAACAGCGGTAACGGCGGTCGAATCAAGGCCTCGCCGCTCGCGCGGCGCATCGCGCGGGAGCGCGGGATCGAGCTCGCGAGCCTGCATGGCACCGGCCCGGACGGCCGGATCGTCGCCGAGGACGTCGATCGCGGCGCCGTCTCCGAACCCGGCGAGCAAGCGCCGCCGTCGCACGCCCCCTCGGGCGAGGTCGAGTCCGTCCCGTTGACGAAGATCCGCAAGACGATCGCGCGTCGGCTGACGGCCGCGTGGCAGGCGCCCGTCTTCCAGCTGACGGTCAGCGCCGACATGACGCGCGCGAACGACCTGATCGCGCGCGTGCGCGAGCTGAGCCCGGACGTGCGCGTTACGGTCACCGACCTGCTTGCGAAGGTCTGCGCCCAGGCCTTGATGCGCCACCGCGACGTCAACGTCCAGTACACCGAGGATGCGCTGCTGAAGTTCCCGACGGCCAATGTCGGCATTGCGGTCGCTGCTCCGCAGGGCCTCGTCGTGCCGGTCGTTCGCTCGGTCGAGCGCCTCTCACTCGCGGAGCTCGCCGCCGCCCGCGGCGACGTCGTCGGGCGCGCGCGGGAGAGCAAGCTGACGGCGCAGGACCTCGAGGACGGCACCTTCACGATCTCCAACCTCGGCATGTTCGGCATCGAGCAGTTCGTCGCCGTGATCAATCCACCGCAGGCGGCGATCCTGGCCGTCGGCGCGACGCTCGATACGCCCGTCGCGCGTGATGGTGCAGTCGAGATCAGGCCGATGCTGACGATGACGTTGACGGTCGACCATCGCGCGGTCGACGGTGCCGCAGGCGCTGACTTCCTCCGCACGGTCAAGCAATTCGTCGAAGAGCCCGCGCTCGCGCTGTGACGGCCCCGCGCGTCTGGTACCTCGTCCGCGACTTCGACCTCGGTCGTGATTTCTACAAGCGTCTCCTCGGTTTCGAGGAGACGTTCGTCGACTGGGACGACAAGTGGTCGAGGCTCGAGCACGGGCCGATGCGGATCGCGCTCGCCGAGGGCGAGCCAACCGAAGGCGGGGTCGCGATGGTCGACGTCGACGACGTCAAGGTCGCCGCCGACAAGTTGCGCGACGAGGGTGTCGAGGTCGGTGTCGTGTTGGAGCTCGCCGGCCAGATGCGGCTTGTCGACGTCTTCGACCCGGACGGCAACCGCATCCAACTCGCCCAGTCGATCGGCGAGTGATGGCCGACGTCCGCAAGGGCTCGCCTGCCGACGCGCCCTTCATGCGCTCGATGCTTGCGCACGCCTATGCATGGCGCGTCAACCAGTTCGAGGCCGAGATCCCGTTGACGCGGTACGTCGACAACTGGGGCCGGGCGGGCGACGTCGCGGTGATTGCGACCGAGGGCGGGCACCGCATCGGCGCCGCGTGGTTCCGGCGCTTTCGCGCGAGCGAGCCGGGCTATGGGTTCGTCGACGAGCAGACGCCGGAACTGACGATCGCGATCGTCCCCTCACGGCGGCGCCACGGCGTCGGCCAGGAGCTGCTCGACGGTCTGCTCGAGAAGGCTCGGGCCGAGGGTCACGGGCAGGTATCGCTGTCGGTGGAGGCCGACTCGCCCGCCGTGGGCTTCTACGAGCGGAACGGTTTCGAGCGCGGCGGCGAGACGCACGGCGGCCTCGTCATGCGCAAGCAGCTTTAGGAGATTCTGTCTGCGAGCCAGTCCCGCACCTCGTCCAGGAACTCCTGGTCGAGGGTGTGAGGGAGCGGGTACTCCTTGTAGAGCACCTCGGCGCCGGCCGCGAGGAGTGTGTCGCGTGCCGCGCGCCCGAACTCGACCGGGATGATCCGATCCTCGGTCCCGTGGCCGAGCGCGACCGGCGGGAGCGGGCGCTCGGGGTTGAGGTGACCAGTGTTGAGGTGACCAGTGTCGAGGTGACCAGTGTTGAGGTGACCAGTGTCGAGGTGCCAGCCGTCGACGACGGGGATGAAGCCCGAGAAGCCGAGGATCGCCGCGGGGCGCGGACGGTCGGCGCCGAGGCCGAGCGCCATCGACATCACACAGCCTTGCGAGAACCCGCCCAGCACGATGCGCGCGTCCGGCAGCGAGTCGAGCCACTCCGACGCTTCGCGGTACGAGGCGGCGAACGTCTCCGGATCGGGGAAGCCGACGCGCGGGACGATGTACCAGTGCGCGCCGAACGGCGGCAATGCGAGCGGGCCGCGCGGGCAGTAGCCGTGCAACCGCCGCTGCGGGTCGAGCACGTCGAGCAGCGGAAACAGGTCGCTCTCGTCTGCACCGCGCCCGTGGAAGAGGACGAGCGCGCCCTCGGCCTCGCCCGCGGCGGGCCGCTCGAGGACGATCACGCGCGCGGGTTGGGCAGCGGCGTCAGCTTCGGTTCGACTTCGGCGCGGAGATGCTCGAACGCCGGCGGCAGGATCAGCTTCTCACCGAGGTGCTCGAGTTCTTCGTCCGCCGTGAAGCCGGGGCCGAGCGATGCGATCTCGAAGAGCACGCCGCTCGGTTCGCGGAAGTAGATCGAGTGGAACCAGAAGCGGTCGATCGCCGGGGTCGGGTGCGCGCCCGCGGCGGTTGCCTTCTCGACCCAGGCCGCGTGCTCTTCGAGTGGAACCGACCAGGCGACGTGGTGCACCGTGCCCGCGCCGGGGATGCCGCGCCGGCCGTCGTCAGGCGGCGGGTCGTAGACGTAGAAGCCGTGCCGGTGGCCCCGCGACTCCCAGTTGCGACCCTCGCCCTTGAACGTCAGTAATTCGAGGAACCTCGAGCTTCGCTCCGGGTCGGCTGCGAACACGCGCACGCCGGCGAATCCGCGCAGCGCGTGCTCCGCCGGGATCTCGGGATGTCGCGCGACAAGCGGCGGATCTTCGCCGTCGTCGACGACGAGCTCCAGCTCCAGCCCCTCGGGATCCGTCAAGACGAGCGACTCCTCGCCTCGCTCGCCGCCGACGCGCTCCTGCCAGAAGTCGAGCGACTCCTCGCTGCCGACGCGGAAGACGATGCGATGCACCATCCCGTCGGCTGCGCGCCCCGGGATCGCGCCCGGGTACTCGAAGAACGTGATGTCGGCGCCGGCCGAGCCGCTCTCGTCGGCGTAGAACAGGTGGTAGACGGTCGGGTCGTCCTGGTTGACGGTCTTCTTGACGAGCCGCAGGCCGAGCGTGCCGGTGTAGAAGGAGACGTTCGTCGGCGCGTCGCCGGTGATGCACGTCACATGGTGGATGCCGTGGAGCCTCATGCTCGTATCCTGCCATCCGAGATGAGGGCTGTGATCATCCGCGACGGCCGGCTCGAGCTCGAGGAGCGCCCCGACCCGGTGCCGGCCGACGGCGATCTGCTGATCCGCGTCCGCGCTGCGGGAATCAACAGCGCCGACCTGATGCAGCGCGACGGCCGCTATCCGCCGCCGCCGGGGGCGCCGCCGGACATCCCGGGCCTCGAGTGCGCGGGCGAGGTCGTTCCGACCGGTGAGCGGGTGATGGCGCTGTTGCCGGGCGGCGGCCAGGCCGAGCTCGCCACGGTCAGCGCGCAGCACGTGCTGCCGGTGCCCGACGGCATCGATTGGCCCGCCGCCGGCGCCTTCATGGAGGCGTATGCGACCGCGCACGACGCGATCTTCACGCAGGCCCAGCTGAGACCGGGCGAGCGGTTGCTCGTCAACGGCGCCGCGGGCGGTGTCGGGTCGGCCGCCGTGCAGCTCGGAGTCGCGGCGGCGGCCGAGGTGACCGGCACCGCGCGGCGACATGCCGACAGGGTTGCGGCGCTCGGTGCCGTCACCGAGCCCGAGGGCGTCTACGACGTGATCCTCGAGCTCGTCGGCGGCGAGAATCTGACGACCGACGTCGAGCGTCTCGCGCTGAACGGGCGGCTCGCGGTGATCGGCACGGGCGGCGGCTCGAAGGCGGAGATCGAGTTCGGCCTCGTGATGCGCAAACGGGCCCGGATCCACGGCTCGACGCTGCGCGCGCGCTCGCAGGAGGAGAAAGCCGTCGTCGTGCAGCGCCTCGCCGAGGACGTCCTGCCGCTGCTGGCCGCCGGGCACGTGGTGGTGCCGGTGCATGCGACGTTCCCACTCGAGCAGGCGGAGGAGGCCTACGCGGCGTTTGCGGCCGGCGGCAAGTTCGGCAAGCTGGTGCTCCTTCCGTCGACGACGGGAACGGATCCAGCCCTCCGACCGCGCGCATCCTGAAGGACGCAGACATCCCACCGACCTGGCTACGGCGCAGGAATGGACTACCGCGCGGTCGTTCCGCTCGGTTCAGAGCATGCGGCGGCAGTTGTCGTCGTGCTTGCGAGCATCCCACCCGCTATTCCCGCTCGACCGACCCGCCTGGCCGACCGGAAGGGCAACTGGCCCACCCCCAGTTTGCAGCACAAATGCGCCGCCCACCAGGCTGTGGAGAAATTGTCACACTTTCGTAACGGTGCCTGGCACCGTCCGTTGGCCCGTCCGTTGGCTTTTGAAGGGCGGTGCCTCTCGAGGTGTGTGCCTCTCGCAGAGCGCGGTCGCTAACCTGGCTCCCGGAAACAGACAGCAAGCTGACGATCTTCAAGCTGAGGAGTTGAGATGGAAGTCGACGTCGCCGTCCTGGGCGGAGGGCCTGGGGGCTACACCGCAGCGATCCGCGCAGCCCAGCTGGGCGCGAAGGCCGCGTGCATCGAGAAGGAGCCCGAGCTGGGCGGCACCTGCCTGCGCGTCGGCTGCATCCCCACGAAGGCCTGGGTGCAGACCGCGCATTTCCTGCACCAGGCGAACGACACCTTCGCCAAGCTCGGCGTCAGCGTCCAGAGCCCTCAGCTCGACTTCGCCGCCGCGAACGAGTGGAAGGCAGGCGTCGTCAAGCAGATGACGGGTGGCGTCGCCGGCCTGTTGAAGGCGGGCGGCATCGAATGGGTGAAGGGCTACGGTAAGTTCAAGGACGCGAGCACGATCTCGGTCGAGGGGGCCGAGGACGTCACCTTCAAGCACGCGATCGTCGCGACCGGTTCGTTCCCCTTGCGCCCGCCAATTCCGGGTCTCGAGAGCGATCTCTGCGTCGACTCGACCGGGCTGCTCGCACAGACGGAGGTGCCGAGGCGCCTCGTGATCCTCGGTGGCGGCATCATCGGCTCGGAGTTCGCGTCGATCTTCAACCGCTTTGGCTCCGAGGTGACGATCGTCGAGATGCTCGACACGCTGATCCCGCAGGAGGACGCCGACGCGGCGAAGGAGCTCGCGAAGGCGCTCAGCAAGCGCGGCGTCAGCCTGCAGCTCGGCAAGCAGTGCACGAGGGTCGAGCAGCAGGGCAATCAGCTGACCGTGACCTTCGGCGACAACGAAAGCGTCCAGTGCGACCTGATGCTCGTCTCCGTCGGCCGCGCTCCGCTCGTCGAGAACCTCGGCCTGGAGGCTGCAGGCGTCGAGTTCGACAAGCGCAAGGGCATCACGACCGACGAGCATCGCCGCACGACCGTCGAGAACATCTACGCGGTCGGCGACTGTGCCGGGTACTGGCAGCTCGCCCACACCGCGTTCCGCGAGGGCGAGGTCGCAGCCGAGAACGCGTGCGGCCACGACGCGACTGTCAACAACCGCGCGGTGCCGCGGCCGATCTACACCGACCCGGAGATCGCAGGCGTCGGCCTGACCGAGGCCGAGGCGCGCGAGCGCTACGGCGACGACGTCGCGGTCGGGACGTTCCCGTGGGTCGCGAACGCCCGTGCCGTCATGCAGGCCGAGACGACGGGCTGGGTCAAGTCGATCCACGAGACGCGCTACGGCGAGCTGCTCGGCCTCGTGATGGTCGGGCCGCACGTCACCGACCTGATCGAGGCAGGCGTCGTCGCGATCGACGCCGAGTCGACGGTCGAGACCGTCGCCGACGGGATGACCGCGCATCCGACGCTGAGTGAGGCGATCAAGGAAGCGGGCCTCGCAGCGCTTGGCCGCGCGATTCACATCCCGAACAGGAAGCGCGCAGCCGCGACGAACGCCTAGGCAGGCGTGAGGGCGGGCGCTTCGGCGCCCGTCCCTCGCACCGAGCGCACGCTCGGTAGGAACGCGACGAGCACCGCAGGCACGCCGAGCAGCAGCGCGGCGATCGTCAGCGTCGGCCCGCGCCCGATCGACGCAGCGAGCGGGCCGACGATCAGGTACCCGAGCGGCGCCATCACGAGCGAGATCAGCCAGTCGTAGGACGAGACGCGTGAGAGCACGTGCGGCTCGAACTCGCGGCCGACGACGCCCGACCAGAGCGCGTTGAGCACACCGAGCCCGGCGGCCGACGCGAACGCACCGATCGCGACCGTCCACCACGGCGCGGGAAACGCGAGCAGCGCCGCGGGAGCGGCGCCGAACACGAACGCAAGGTTCGCGACGACCAGCGGCCGCGACGGGTGGAGGCGCATCGCGAGCAGCGAGCCGCAGATGCCGCCGAGGCTGAGCGCGCCCGAGATCAGCCCCCAGGCCTTCGCGCCGCCGTAGTGGTCGTTGCTGACGAGCGGGCCGAGCACGAAGAACGCCGTGATCGCGAGGTTCATGATCGCGTGCACGATCAGGTTCTGCCAGCACCACGCGCGTGCGATCACCGCTTGCCAGCCGGCGCGCAGCTCGCGGAAAAACGGCTCGATGACGCGATTCGGGAGCGGAGGCAGCCGCATCGCTTGCAGGCAGGCCGCGCTGAATGCGTACGAGGTCGCGTCGATCAGAAACACCCAGCCCGGCCCGAACACGGCGACGAGCACGCCCGAGATCGCAGGCCCCACGACTTGCGGCACGCTTCGTGTGACGTCGAGCGTCGCGACCGCCTGCGTCAGCTCGTCCTTGGGCACGAGTTGTGGCACGAGGCCGTCCGACGCAGGCCCGAAGAACGCCGCTGCCGTCCCGTGCGCCGCCGTGCCCACACAGAGCTCCCAGAAGCGCGCATGGTGGGTGACGAGCAACACTCCGACCGCGAGTTGGGTCGCGCCGCGGACGCAGTCGGAGGCGAGCATCACGAGCTGCCGCGGCAGGCGGTCGGCCCACACGCCGCCGGCCAGCTGGAAGACGAGTCGTGCACTGACGTTCACCGCGAGCAGCGTCCCGAGCTGCGACGCCGAGCCGCCGATGCTGATCACCGCGAACGCGGTTGCGACGATCACGAGCGAATCTCCCACCGACGAGCCGCCGCGGCCGAGCCACAGCAGCCGGTAGTCCCGGTGGCGAAGCGGACCGAGGCGGCTCACGCCGCGCGGGCTTCGACGCGCACGATCGGCAGGTCTTCGGTGACCGCGCGCACGCCCGGGGCGAGGGCCACGGCGAGGTTCGTCAGCGCGCAGACCGCTGCGGCGGCGAGCAGTGTTTGTTCGGTGCCGACGGCCTTGGCGATCAGCGGAAACGCGATGAAGCCGATCGGCATGAAGACGAACGAGACGAGGATGTCGTAGGAGCGGACGCGCGCGAACACCGCCTCCGGGATGCGCCGCATCAGCGTCGTCTCCCAGTAGATGTTGCTGAGCGCGATCGACGCCATGCCGAGGAACCAGCTCGCCGCGATCACATAAGTGGGGAGTGGACGCGCGAGCGTCGCGATCGGGACGGCGAGCAGCATCGTGGCAGCAAAGCCGAAGCTGAGCGGCCTGGGTGGATGGATGCGGACAGTCGCGAGGCTGCCGAGAATCGCGCCGAGCGCGCCGCACGTCGAGACGATCCCCCACGAGCGCGCGCCGCCGAGATGCTCGCGCGCGATCACCGGCCCGAGCACGATGAACGACGCAAAGCAGAAGTTCGAGATCGCGAAGCCGATGATCGGCGCGCGCACCCAGGAACGCGACGTCACCTCACGCAGGCCGACGCGCAACTCGACCAGGAAACGGCTGCGCGGGGCACGCGCGTGGGCGTCGATCCGCAGCTGTAGGAGGAAGAACGCACTCACGACGAAGCTGACCGCGTCGATCGCGAACACGATCCCGGGGCTCCAGACGGCGATCAGGATCCCCGCCACTGCAGGGCCGAACACGTTCATGGTGTTCTGCGAGACGCCGAGCAGTGCGTTCGCGCGCTGGAGGTTCCACGGGCTAATCGTCTGGGGTACGAGACCGTCCGCTGCGGGGCCGAAGAACGCCGAGGCGGCACCGAAGATCGCCGCTGTCACGAAGAAGATCGGCAACGTCATCTGGTGGGTCAGGAGCATCGTCGCCGTGAACGCCTCGACGCACGCTCGGATCCCGTCGCACGCGAGCATCACCGCCCGGCGCGGGAGCCGGTCGGCGACGACTCCGCCGACGAGCGTCAGCCCGACCCGGCTGATCCAGAACACGGCGAGCACCGATCCGAGCGCGGTTGCCGAGCGGTTGACCGACAGGACCGCGAAGGCGAGGGCGAGCGGCATCAGCGCGTCGCCGGCAGCCGACGAGACGCGACCGAGCCAAAGCAGCCGAAAACGGCGCTCCGCCAAGGGTGCGAAGGCTTCCCCCAACCCCACGAGCCTCACCTTAGCCCGTATCCTCCGGGATATCCATCACGTTTACCCAAGGCAATGGTCGGCATCGGGGGTGACGTGAGGCGCTGGTCGGCGTATCCTCCGAGAGTGACGAGACGCCCTTATTGCCTGGCGCCACACCGCAAGTTACGGGGCTTCCGGGCGTCCCATAGAGCATGACGCCTCTTCTGGCGAGGACCACCTCCGCCGACCGGCAGTTCGAGCGCATCTACCAGCGTCACGTCGCGGACGTCTACCGCTACTCGCTCGCGCTGCTCCGCAACCCGCACGACGCGGAGGACGTGACCCAGACGACGTTCATGAACGCCTACCGCTCGATGCAGAACGGCGAGCGTCCTGACTCGCCGAAGAATTGGCTGATCGCGATCGCCCACAACGTTTGCCGCCAGCGGTTCCGCCAGGCGCAGCGGCGACCGCAGGAGTCGGAGCTCTACGAGGAGTCGATCGTCGAGGAGCCGGCGGAGACCGCTCATACGGCACAGGACATCCAGCGCGGGCTCGGCCAGCTCGCCTTCAACCAGCGCGCGGCGCTCGTGATGCGCGAACTCGAGGGGCGAAGCTACACCGAGATCGCAGAGGTGATGGGTCTGTCGGTCAGCGCGGTCGAGACCGTGATCTTTCGCGCGCGGCGCGCGCTGCGCGAGCAGCTCGAGGGGTCGCTCTCGTGCAGCGAGGCCGAGCGCTTCCTCTCGAAGCAGCTCGACGGGGAACTGCCCCGCGCCGAGCGCGGGCCGCTCCGGGCCCATCTGCGCCAGTGCAAGGAATGCGAGCAGCTCGCGCGGAGCCAGCGCGCCTCGCGCGGTGCGCTGAAGGCGCTGCTCGGAGGCCTGCCGGTGCCCGCCTCGTTCCTCGGTGGAGGCTCTGGGCTCACCCTCGGCATCGCCGCGAAGGCGGCCGCGGTCGTCTGCGCCGGCGCAGTCGTCGGGACGGGCGGGTACGAGGCGGCGAAGAAGATCGAGGCGCCGCCGGCTGCGTCGAAGAGTGCTGTTGCGAAGAGCGCCGCGAGCGGGCGCGTCGTGTCACCGAGGAGCGGCGCCAAGGACAACGCGGTCGCGCGCGGGCCGCACGGAGTTGGTGTCGGTGTCGGTGCGGCTGTGCTCCACCAGCCGACGACCCTTCGGCATGCGAAGCAGCCGTTCTTCCCCGCCGCCGCGACGATCGCGAAGCAGCACGGACGCGCCGTTGGTCACACCACTGTTCACACGACCGCCGTGCATACGACCGCTGTTCATCCCACCGCTGTTCATACGACACCGGTGCACACCGCGATGCCGGTGCGCACGAAGGTCGTCCGCCCGCTCAAGCCGAACTCGAGCGCCACCGCAAGGGCGAAAAGCAGGAAGGCAAAGGCGGCAGCGAACGCGCACGTCGAGCGTGGGGTGGGCGGCCAGCAGCGCACCCAGACGGACCCAGCCGACGTGACGACCACAACGCAGACCGTGGCGCCGGCGGTCGACCCGCTCGACAGCGCCGGCAACAGCGGCAACAGCCCGGGAAAGTAAAGGATTCGTAAAGCCGCGCTCGCCGCGCAAGATCCACCCAAAGGCGGCATCTCAATAGGCGGACGTGCCCTCGTCCCGCCGGGAGCTTCGCCCGCCCGCAGGCTCTCGGCAATTCTCTCCCATGGGGCCCCCACCTCGAGCCGCAGGAGGTGGGGGCCTGATTTTTCCGCCCGCACTGTCCGAAACAGGCTGGTCCCGGGGCCTGTCCCCGGGACATGTTCAGAAAGGACATGAGAGGTCCTGCGCACGGTTGATTCGCACCGTCGGGTACAGTCGTCTCGTGGGCGTTTTCAATCGTCGGAATGCAGCAGTCGGCTGGCTGACGTGGGCCGTCGGCAAGCGGGTTCTGAAGAAGAAGGCAAAGGACGCCGTGCCGACGATCGACACCGAGACCAAGAAGCCGAACAAGAGCGCAATCGCGCTCGCGGTTGCCGGTGTCGTCGGCGCGCTCACGTTCTGGAAGAAGCGCTCCGGCGACGACGACTCGCAGCTTTAGCCTGAACCGTCGCGCGCTCGACGTTCTCCGCGACAGCTTCGGCTTCTCGTCGTTTCGCCCCGGTCAGGAACAGGTCGTCGACGCGCTGCTCGCCGGACGCTCGGCGCTCGCAGTCTTTCCCACCGGCAGTGGCAAGAGCCTCTGCTACCAGTTGCCCGCGCTGCTCCTCGACGGTGTCACGGTCGTCGTCTCGCCGCTGATCGCGCTGATGAAGGATCAGATCGACATGCTCACGCGCCTCGGCGTCGACGCTGCGCGGCTCGATTCGAGCCTCACCGCTGACGAGACCCGCGCAGTCACGAGCCGGCTCCGCGACGGCACGCTGAAGCTGCTCTACGTCGCGCCCGAGCGATTCAACAACGAGCGGTTCCTCGCGCAGTTGGGCGAGACGAGGATCGCGCTCTTCGCGGTCGACGAGGCGCACTGCATCTCCGAGTGGGGGCACAACTTCCGGCCCGACTACCTGAAGCTCGCCGAACGGGCTCGCGAGCTCGGTGCCGAGCGCGTGCTCGCCCTGACGGCCACCGCAACCCCGGTCGTCGTCGCCGACATCTGCGAGGGCTTCGAGATCGACCGGGCCGACGCGGTGCTGACCGGCTTCTATCGCCCAAACCTGACGATGCTGACGACACCGGTTCACGCGGACGAGCGCGAAGCGACGCTGCTCGCACGTCTGCGCGAGCGCGACCCCGGCTCGACGATCGTCTACGTGACCCTGCAGCGCGCCGCAGAGAGCGTCGCAGAGCACCTCGCCGCGGCGGGCATTCCCGCGCGCGCCTACCACGCCGGGCTCGCCACGGAGGAACGCGTCGAGGTGCAGGAGTGGTGGACGCACTCCGACCGCAACGTCGTCGTCGCGACGATCGCGTTCGGCATGGGCATCGACAAGGCCGACGTGCGCTACGTCTACCACTTGAATCTTCCGAAGGGGCTCGAGTCGTACTCACAGGAGATCGGCCGGGCCGGGCGCGACGGCGCGCCGAGCATCTGCGAGCTCTTCGCCTGTCGGGCAGACATCCCGACGCTCGAGAACTTCGCCTACGGCGACACGCCGACGCGCGAATCGCTCGCCGGGCTCGTCGGCGAAGTGCTCGCGCACGAGACGGGTGAGCAGTTCGCCGTTGCCGAGTACGAGCTCTCGGGGCGCCACGACGTGCGGCCGCTCGTGCTGAGGACGATCCTCACCTACCTCGAGCTCGACGGCTACCTGAAACAAGGAACACCGTTTTACGCCGGCTACAGCATGCGCCCGCTCCAAGGCACCTTGGACGGTGTCTTCGACGGCTTCGACGCGGAGCGCGCGCAGTTCCTGCGTCGTGTCGTCGAGGCCGGCAAGACCGGCCGCATCTGGACGAACGTCGATCCTGCTGCGTGCGGCGAGGATCGAGACCGCGTCGTCGCAGCCCTTGGCTACCTCGAGCAGCAGGGCCTCGTCGAGCTGAAGGCATCCGACGTGCGCCAGCGCTACACGCTCCTTCGTCCCGCCGAATCGCAGGACGAGCTCGTCGAACAGCTCGCCGTGCGTTTCGATCGCCGCGAGCAGGCCGAGGCCGAACGGATCCAGCGCGTCGTCTCGCTCGTCGAGCACGACGGCTGCCAGGTGGAGGCGCTCGTCGGCTACTTCGGCGAGGTGCGAGCCGAGCCGTGCGGCCATTGCACGGTCTGCCTCACCGGCGCGGCCCAGCAGCTCGAACCGGCCGCCGAGGCGCCGTCGCTCGCCGCAAGTGTCGACGATGACGCATTCACGGCGCTGCGAGAGGCTCATCCGGCTGCGCTGGCATCGCCGCGACAGGTCGCGCGGTTCCTCTGCGGCCTCGCGAGCCCGGCCACGACCCGCGCCAAGCTGACCCGGAACGCGCTCTTTGGCTCGGCCGCCGACCGGCGGTTCGGCGAGGTGCTCGCGGGGTACGACAAACGGTGACCCGATGAAGCCCTCGATCCCGCAGAAGGTGTCGTTCCCGACCGGCGGCGAGTTCATCGCCGAGATCCGGCGTGAGGTCGAGCTCTACCTGGGTTCGCGCCGCACGGCCACCTGGGGCCGCCTCCGGTTGTACGCGAAGTCCGTCGTCGCGTTCGCCCTGCTCGTGGGTTCCTGGTCGACGCTGATCTTCGTGCACCCCGGCCTCGCGGGTGGGCTGATCTGTCTCGTCGGCCTGATGCTCGGCGCGATCCTCGTCGGGTTCTGCGTCCAGCATGACGCCAACCACGGCGCGTACTTCCGCAGCCGGCGCTTCAACCACCTGATGGGCTGGACGGCGGATTCGCTGCTCGGGTTCAGCAGCTACGCGTGGCGGGTCAAGCACAACGTCGCGCACCACACCTACACGAACATCGACGGGTACGACGACGACATCAACCTGACGCCGATCGCGCGCTTCATGCCGACGCAGCGCCCGCACTGGTGGTACCGGCTACAGCACATCTACGTCTGGCCGCTCTACAGCCTGATGGTGCTGCGCTGGCAGACCGGCGGCGACATCACCGCCCTGATGCAGGGCCGGGTCGCGAACACACGCCTCCGCGCGCCGCGGCGCTGGGACCTGCTCGGCCTGGTCGGCGGCAAGGCGATCTTCATCAGCTGGGCGATCGTCGCGCCGCTCTTCGTCTATCCGTGGTGGGTCGTGCTGCCCGGCTACGTGGCGTTCACGATGGGCACGAGCCTCGTCACCGCCACCACCTTCCAGCTCGCGCACTGTGTCGAGGAGGCGGACTTCGTGACCGCTGCGCAGATCGAGGAGCGCGGCCGGCCGTGGGGTGTGCACGAGGTCGAGACGACGGTCGACTTCTGCCCTCGCAACGCCGTCCTCACCTGGATGCTCGGCGGGCTCAACTACCAGATCGAGCATCACCTCTTCCCGCGGGTCCCGCATACGCACTACCCGCGGATCGCCGAGATCGTCAGACGCAGCGCTGCGAAGCACGGTGTCCGCTACACCGCGCAGCCGTCACTGCGCGCGGCGCTCGGCTCGCATCAGCGGCATCTCCGCACGCTCGGCCGCATGGGCCTGGCGGCCGAGATCGAGATGGGCTGAAGCACTACCACTGGCAACCCGCCGCTCGAGCTGCCGCGCGTCCGGCGTGTGCACGTCCCAGACGAGGCCGAGCTTCTCGAGTCCGCGAATCACCCACCACGACACGTCGAACTGCCGCCGCAAGAGGCCGTGCCGTGCGGAGGCCGGAAACGCATGGTGGTTGTTGTGCCACCCCTCGCCGAAGACGAGCAGCGCGACGACCCAGTTGTTGCGCGCCTCGTCGCGGGAGCGAAAGTCCTGTGCGCCGAACATGTGACAGATCGAGTTCACCGCGAAGGTCGCGTGCTGGTAGAGCAAGATGCGGAGCAGCCCGCCCCAGACCATCGCCTCGACGCCGCGCTCGACTGAGCCGCCGACGAGGTAGCCGACGCCGAAGGGAATACCGAGCGTCAGAATGACCCACACGAGGCACAGCCGGTCGATCCAACGCACGAGCGTGTCGTCGTAGAGATCCTTGCCGTAGATCCGGCCCTGCTCCATGCCGAGGTTCGTGAAGAGCCAGCCGACGTGCGCGTGCACGAAGCCCCGCAGCGCGCCGCCGAAGCCGTCACCGTGGCCGTGCGGAGAATGCGGATCCCCCGGCTGGTCCGAGAGGGCGTGGTGCTTGCGGTGGTCGGTCACCCACTGGGTGACGGGCCCCTGCATGGTCATGCAGCCCAGGATCGCAAGCGTCGCCTTGACGGCGGGATGCGCCGTGAAGCCGCGGTGGGTGAAGTAGCGATGGAAGCCGATCGTCGTCCCGAATGCGCAGATCACGTACAGGGAGACGAGCAGCACGAGGTCGACCGGGTGGAACGCGACGCCCCAGAGGACGCCCATCGCCGAGAGCAGGCCGATCGGCGGCACGACGACCGCAACGAGGGTGACGACCTTGCTGATCGTGCTCGAGCCGGGGCGGGCAGTGCCGATCGGTACTGTGTTGTCCAATGTTTGTCTCACTTTTCTCTCGACAGGATAGCGGCGCTTCCAACCATTCTTCGCCCGTGAGCGAATTCGGTTCATGAAGATCGCAATCATCGGGAGCGGGATCTCGGGCCTGGGCGCCGCCTACGCGCTCTCCCGCGTCCACGAGGTGCAGGTTTTCGAGCAGTCTGAGCGCGCCGGCGGCCATACCCGGACGGTCCGCCACGAGGGCCGGGTGCTCGACACGGGCTTCCTCGTCCACAACACGCGCAACTACCCGCTGCTGACGCGCCTCTTCGGCGAGCTCGGTGTCGCGACGCAGCCGTCCGAGATGTCGTTCTCGGTCTCGTGCCCCTGCGGGCTCGAGTACTCGGGACGCCGGCCGTTCGCGCAGGCGCGACGCGTGGGCGACGTTCGCCATTACCGGCTGCTCGTCGAGATCGGGCACTGGCTCTCGACGGCGCGCCGCTCGCTCGACTCGCTCGACGAGAGCTGGTCGCTCGAGCGCTACCTCGACGAACGGCGCTTCTCGCAGCGCTTTCGCCGCCACTTCCTGGTGCCGCTGACGGCTGCGCTCTGGTCGACGGCGCCGGGGCGCGCGCTCGAGTACCCGGCGGCGACGGCGATCCGATTCTTCGACAATCACGGCATGCTCGGGTTCGGACGCTTCAAGTGGCGCTACGTGACCGGCGGCAGTGACACCTACGTTCGGGCAATCTCCGAGCGGCTCGGAGGCTCCCTCAACCTCGGGCTGGGCGCGCGCTCGGTTGCCCGCACGGCCGACGGCGCGGAGGTGACGACCGTCGACGGCGAGCGCCGCCCTTTCGACGCCGTCGTGATCGCGACGCACGCCGACCAGGCGTTGCGCCTGTTGGCTGACCCGAGCGAGCAGGAGCGTCGCGTGCTCGGCGCCTTCGAGTACACGACGAACGACGCGATCCTCCACACCGACTCGACTCAGCTCCCCGCGACGCGGGCCGCGCGCGCGTCGTGGAACTACCGGCTCGGCGACGACGGGAATCCCACGGTCACCTACTACCTGAACAGGCTGCAGAACCTCCAGGACGAGACCGACTGGTGCCTGACGCTGAACGCCGAGATTCCCGAGGAGCACGTGATCGACCGCGGGCGTTTCGAGCATCCCCTGTACACCGTTGAGAGCGTGCGCGCCCAGCCCGCGCTGGCCGCGCTCTCCGGCACGCGGCACACCTGGTTCGCGGGCGCGCACCTCGGTAACGGCTTCCACGAGGACGGGCTCGCCTCGGGCATCCAGGCGGCACGCTCGATCGGAGTGCCCTGGTGAGGTCTGCGCTCTACGAGGGAACGCTGATGCACGCGCGCCGCACACCGGCGCGCAACGTCTTCACGTACCCGGTGTCGTACTGGCTGCTCGACCTCGACGAGCTGCCGGAGCTCGACCGCCGGCTCGCGCTCTTCGGCCACAACCGCCGCAACGTCGTCAGTTTCCGCGACAGCGACCACTTCGACGGCGGCCCGAGTGCCAAGGACGCGGTGCTCGCTCTGGTCGACGACGCATCGGTCGAGCGGGTCGTCGTGCTGACCCAGCCACGCGTCCTCGGGTACGTCTTCAACCCCGTCTCCTTCTACTGGTGCTACCGCCCCGACGGCTCGCTCGCATGCATGGTCGCCGAGCTCTCGAACACGTTCGGCGAGCGTCTGCCCGAGGTGCTGCGCGGCCCCGGGCCGCAGTACGAGCACGACAAACGGCTGCACGTCTCGCCGTTCTTCGGGCTCGACCAGTCATATGAGTGGGCGTTCTCGCAGCCGGGCGACACCGTGTGGGCACGCGTCCACGTGCGCGAGCACGCTGACCGTCCGCTGACAGCCGTCCTGCACGGGACGCGTCGCGAGCTCACCAACGGCAACGTCGCGCGCTCCCTCGGACGCTACCCGCTGATGCCGCTGCAGGTGACGACGCTGATCCATCGGCAGGCGGTGAGCCTCTGGCTGAAGAAGGTGCCGTTCCACCACAAGCCGGCGTTCGTCCCCGGCGAGGGCTCGGTGCGCGCGTGAGCACCGTCGAGCGCACCCTCCGCGAAGCGCCCCGCTCGCGTGCGCCATTCGTCGACGGGATCGCCGTCAGGATCCTCGAGCGCGAGCTGGCGCACCTGGCGGGCGGCCGCCTCGACGTGACGTTGCCGGACCGAACGCGGCGCTCCTTCGGCGAGGGCAAGGCGGTGTCGCTCGACATTCATGATCGTGCGCTCTTCCGCCGCCTCGCGACGCGCGGCAAGGTCGGGCTCGGAGAGTCCTACACCGCCGGCGATTGGGATTCGGACGACCTCGTCGGGCTGTTCGAGCTCCTGCTGCGAAACGCCGATGCCGCCGTCGAGCGGAACGGCGCGCTCCGGCGGATCCTCGATGCGCGCCCGCGCCCGAACCGGCGCAACGGGCTCTTGCGCGCGCGCCACAACATCGCCTACCACTACGACCTGGGCAACGAGCTCTTCGAGCTGATGCTCGACGAGACGATGACGTACTCCTGCGGCGTCTTCGAGAGCCCCGATGCAACGCTCGCCGACGCGCAGCGCGCCAAGCTCGACCGCGTTTGCGCCAAGCTGCAGCTGACGCCGGACGATCATGTGCTAGAGATCGGCTGCGGGTGGGGCGGCTTCGCACTGCGCGCGGTGCAGACGACCGGCTGCCGTGTCACCGGGCTGACGATCTCGGCCGAACAGGCCAAGCTCGCTCGTGCACGCATCGCGGCCGCCGGGCTCGAGGATCGAATCGAGATCGTCGAGCAGGACTACCGCGAGCACGTCGGCAGCTACACGAAGGTCGCGTCGATCGAGATGCTCGAGGCGATCGGCGAGAAGCAGTTCGGCACCTACTTCGCGACGATCGACCGCCTGCTCGCTCGCGGCGGGATCGCGTGCGTCCAGACGATCCTGATTCCCGACGATCGCTGGGATCGCTACCGCAAGACTCCCGACTGGATCGAGCAGTACGTCTTCCCGGGCTGCCTGATCCCGTCGCTGACCTCGTTGACGACCGCCGCGACGGCGTCCTCGAAGCTGACCATCCTCGAGGTCGACGAGATCGGGCCCCACTACGCGGAGACGCTCCGGCGCTGGCGTGCAAACGTGCACGAGCGCGTCGACGAGGTCCGGTCACTCGGGTACGACGGCCGCTTCGAGCGGACCTGGGACTTCTACCTCGCGTTCTGCGAGGCGGGGTTCCGCACGCGCGCGCTGCGCGACGCACAGTTGACGCTCACGCGTCCGCTGAACGAGCGCGTGTCCTACTGACGCACAGCTCCCAGAGGCGGGTGCGCTCCTGCGCTTCGTCGAGCCTGCGCGTCTTGCCCCCCCGATGCGTCGGACGCGCGCGCCGGTCGAGGAAGAACTCGCCGCTCGTCCGCTCGACCTCGGGCGCGGACGCGAGCCATGCGATCGTGTCGGCGCCCTGCTCGGGCGAGCGCAGCAGCGGCGAGAGCGCGCGGCTGAACCCCGGCAGCGCCGTGCGGAGCCCGGGCGTGTCCGCCCAGCCGGGATGCATCGCGTTCATCGTGACGCCCGTGCCTGCGAGCACGCGTGTCCACTCCTCGACGAGCGAGACCTGCGCGCGCTTCGCGAGCTCGTAGGCCTTGACTCCGTCGTAAGTCGCCTCGCTCGGCTGCAGCGCGTCGACGTCGAGGCAGGCGAGGTACATGCCGCCGGATGTCGTGACGATCACACGCGACGGCGCGGAGGCCTCGAGCAGCGGGCGGAGCAGCTCGAGCAGCAGAAACTGTCCGAGCACGTGCGTTGCGAGCGTCACCTCGTTGCCCTCGTCCGTGACGGTGAACGCGTGCGTCAGCGCGCCGGCGTTCAGAACCAGCACGTCGAGGCGCTCGTGTCCGTCCACGAACCGCTCGGCGAACGCGCGCGTCTCGGCCATAGACGAGAAGTCGGCTAGCTCCGACTCGGCGCCGTCGATCGTCTCGAGCGCCTGCTGAGTCCGGTCGGGGTTGCGGCCGACGATGCAGACCTGCGCGCCCTGCCGCGCGAGCATGTGGGCCGCTTCGAGCCCGAGCCCTGAGGTGGCGCCGGTGACAATCGCGGTCTTCCCGTCGAGGCGGAGCCGCTCGAGCGGCGTCCAGTCGTAGAGCCGACGCCGGGTCTCGTAGCCCAGACGGGTGAAGCTCCCGACGACGCTGGCCTCGAGCAGCGAGTCGAGCGCGCGGCGGGCGTTCACGGGTTGAGCGCGGCGCGCAGGCCGGCTGCCGCCTTCGCACCCGTGCGATTGAAGAGCAGCTGCATCAGCGGGTCGAACACGCGCCCGGCGCCCTTGAACTCGAGGACGGCGTCGTAGTGGACGGTCGAGCCGCCCGGTGCAACGGCGACGGTGATCGTGTCGCGCGAGGTGAACGACGGCTTGCGCGCCTCGAGCCGGATCTGCCGTGGCGGATCCGTCGAGAGCACCTCGTAGCGCAGCGGCACCGGGCGGCCGCCGAACTTCGCGATGAGCTCGAAGGCGGTGCCGTCGCGGCGGGCCTCCGTGACGCTCGGATCCCATTCGCGTGCGTTCGAGAAGTCCGCCATGTAGGCGAACGCCTCCTCCGGCGAGAGCCGGGAGTCGATCGTCGTCACGTAGTGCGCCATGTGTCCAACCTTTGTCGAATGAGCGAAATCTAAACGCTAGGAGGCGCTGGCGCGGCGCTGCCAGCGCTCATTCCAGCCCTCGCGCGTCAGGCCCGACATCACCGCGCGCCGCAGCAGTCGACCGTCGCGCGTGCGACCGAGCAGATGCACCCGCAGCGGCTGTTCGCCGATCGTCAGCTCGATGCTCGTCGCGTCGCCCGGCAGGTTGACCGTCTCCCTCACGACGTAGTCGCCACGAGGGTTGGGGCGCTCGCTGATCCGCACCTCCCAGCCGACGACGGCCGCGGTCGAGTCCCAGCGCAGCAGGAAGCCGGGATCGCGACGCACGTCCATGTTGGCGTTGATCGTCGGCTTCGTCTTCAGGGCTGCTCGCAGCGAGGGCGGGGGCGTGGGAGCGGTTGGCTCGCGCGAGAGCCGCGCACGCGCGCGCTGGATCGCGAGCACCCGGTCGAGCTGCTGCAACTCCTTGTCGTCGGCCCCGGCCGAGCGCAGACGCGCGCGGAGCTCGTCGGCGTTCGGGTCGCGCCCGGCCGCCAGCGCCGCGCGCGCCTCCTCGAGGACGGCGGCTAGTTCTCGCTGTGCCATGAGTCCCAGAGTGCCGCGTAGGAGCCGCGGCGCTCGACGAGCTCGTCGTGAGTCCCGATCTCCTCGAGCAGGCCGTTCTCGACGACGGCGACACGGTCGGCGTCGTGCGCGGTGTGCAGCCGGTGTGCGATCGCGACGACCGTCCGCCCGTCGAGCACCGAGGCGAGCGAACGCTCGAGATGCCGCGCCGCGCGCGGGTCGAGCAGCGAGGTCGCCTCGTCGAGCACGAGCGTGTGCGGATCGGCGAGCACGAGTCGCGCCAGGGCAAGCTGCTGCGCCTGCGCAGGTGTCAGCGCGAAGCCGCCCGCGCCGACGACCGTCTGCCGCCCCTCCGGCAGCGCATCGGCCCATTCGAGTGCGTCGACGGCGCGCAGCGCGTCGGCCAGCTGCTGCTCGGACGCGCCGGGACGCGCCAGCAGCAGGTTCTCGTCGAGCGTTCCGACGAACACGTGCTGCTCCTGCGTGACGAGGGCGACCTCCTTGCGCAGCGTGTCGAGTGGTAGGTCGACGAGGCGCACGCCGCCGATCTCCACGCGGCCTGCGCGGGGCGGATGGATGCCTGCAAGCAACCGGCCGAGCGTCGACTTGCCCGCGCCAGACGGGCCGACGACGGCAACGCGCTCGCCCGGCACGAGGTCGAGGTCGATGCCGTGCAGCACGTCGCGGTCGGCGACATAGGCGTAGTGCAGGTCGTGCGCGCTCAGCCGGTCGTTGCCCGGCGTGTCGTCGGTTGCGGTGCGGTCGGGTGGGACACGGGCGATGCCGACGATCCGCGCGAACGACGTCGCGCCGACCTGGATCTCGTCGAGCCACGAGATCAGCCGGTCGACGGGGTCGGCGAGCTGCACGACGTAGAGCGCGACCGCCGTCACCTGGCCGAGTGTGGCGTGGCCTGCCGAGACGAGCCAGCCGCCCCAGGCGAGCGCCGCGACGACCGGCAGCACGTAGGAGATCTCCGCCGAGGGAAACCACACGGTGCGCAGGAAGAGCGTGCGGCGCTCGGCGCGGTAGGCGTCGCGCAGGTCGGCGTCGATCCGCTGCACCCGCTGTTCGTTCAGCCCGAGCGCCTCGAGCGTGCGCCCGCCGTCGACCGTCTCGCCGACCGTCCCGGCGAGGGTCGCGTAGGCGGCCCGCTCCCAGAGGTAGCCGGCCGGGGCGCGGCGGAGGTACCAGCGCGTGCCGACGATCAGCGCCGGAACGCCCGCAATGCAAGGCAGCGCCGCGATGGGGCTCACCCAGACGGCGGCTGCGACGGTGAGCGTCGCGGTGATCGCCGCGATGGTCGTCTCCGGCAGCGCGAAGCGGATCGTGCGCGTCATCGAGTCGACGTCGGCGGTCGTGCGCGAGATCAGGTCACCGGTGCCGGCGCGCTCGACCGTCGAGAGCGGCAGCGCGAGGACGCGGCGCATGAAGTCCTCGCGCAGCTCGGCGAACATCTTCTCGCTCAGCACGAAGGACGCGCGGCGTGCGAAGAACGTGATGATCGTCTGCAGCACGAGGAAGCCCGCGAGCACGAGCACGAGCTGGTCGATGTGGCCGCGCGTCGTGCCGTGCCGCACCGACTCGACGAGCCGGCCGAGCACGGGTGGTCCCGCGAGGCCGGTCGCCGCCGCGCTCGCATGCAGCGCGATCATCTTCCCGAGACCGCGGCGATGGCGCCGCGCGAGCAGGGTCGCCTGTTCGCGCAGCTCCGGCCCCGACGCGATCGGCAGCAAGTTGCTCATTCCTCTTCACCCCGCGTGACGACGTCGCGGTAGTCGGCGTGCGAGCGCAGCAATTCGCGATGGCGTCCGTCGGCGACGACGCGGCCCTCCGCGACCAGCACGACGCGGTCGGCGCGGTCGAGGACGAGCGGGCTCGTCGTCACGATCACGGTTGTCCTGCCTGAGCGCGCTTCGCGCAGGCGGTCGGCAATCCGCGCCTCGGTGTGCGCGTCGACGGCGCTCGTCGGCTCGACGAGCACCAGCACCTCTGCGTCCGAAAGCAGCGCGCGTGCGAGAACGAGCCGTTGCCGCTGGCCGCCCGAGAACGAGCGGCCGCGCTCTTCGACGATCGCGCCGAGCCCCTCGGGCAAGGCGTCGAGGATGTCCTCGGCGTTCGCGATCCCGATCGCCTCCATGATCCCGGCGTCGCCGCTGCTTCGTCCCCACGGATCGAGCTCGCCGCGCAGCGTGCCGGCGAAGAGCACTGGGTCGGCCTCGCTGACGAGGATGCGGCGGCGCACCGTCTCGAGCGGCAGATGCGCGATCGGGACGTCGCCGAGCACGACCCCGTCGGCGTCGCCGAAGCGGCCGATGCGGTCGGCGATCGCCGCCGCGTCGTCGGGGAGCGCCGAGACGATGCACACGAGCTCGCCCGGCTGGACGACGAGCCCCGAGAGCGGGTCGCCGACCGAGACGCCGGCGGGCGGCTCGGCGACGGGTGTCTCCGAGTCCTCGGTGTGGCGGTCGACGGCGAGCACGGCGATCATCCGCCGCGCGCCGACGAGCGAACGCGTGATCTTGTCGACGGCTTCCGCCGAGGTGCGCAGCGGGATGACGAGGAACGCCGCGTAGCCGTAGAACGCAACGAGGTCGCCGGTGTTGATCTTCCCGGAGAGCGCGAAGCGGGCGCCGAGCCACGTCACGAGCACGACGAAGAGGCCCGGGATGAACACCTGTGCGGCGTCGAGCGTCGACTGCGGCAGCGCGACCTCGACGCCTGCCTGGCGTACCCGCTGCGATCGCTTGCGGTAGCGGTCGAAGAACGCGTCCTCGCCGCCGATCCCGCGGAGCACGCGCAGGCCGGCAGCGGTGTCGGCGCCGAGCGCGGTCAGGCGGCCGACCTCTTCGCGCTGCGCGCGCTGGCGCGCCTGCAGCGGCTTGATCACGAGGCCGAGCATCGTCACGAGCACGGGAACGCCGATCAGCACGACGAGCCCGAGCGTCATCGAGGACGACAGCAGGATCAGCGCCACGACGACGTAGGCGACGATCGCGCCCGAGAGGCGCGCCGTGATGTCGAACGCGCCGCCCGCGCGAATCGCGTCGTTCGAGACGGTCGCGACCACCTCCCCGGTCGAGAGCTGCGAGCGCACGGCCGGCCCCGAGCGGGCGACGTGGTGGGCGACGACCTGGATCAGCCGGTAGGAGGCCTGGAGCCAGTTGAAGACCGCGTAGCGGTGGCGCATGATCCCCGCGAACGCCTGCATGAGCCCCAGGCCGAGCAGGATTAGCGTCCACTGCGCGAGCGCGTGGTTGTTCTTCTCGACGATCCCGGTCTGGATCGCGCGCCCGATCGCGAAGGGCATCAGGGCCTGCGCGACCATCCAGAGCACGCCGAAGAGCACCCCCAGCAGGAGGGTGCCGCGCTGGAACCGCCCGACCCAGAGGAGCAGGCGGACGGGCGAGCGCGTGTCTGGCACGCCGGGGTCGGCGACCGGAATGTCGATGGCGAAACGGGGCGTCTGTTTTCCCATGGCAAGGCGCGGGACGAGTCCCGGGGTTTTGATCCTAGCTACGGGCTGGGCGCTCGCTCGCACGCCGCTCGGGCTCGGCAGCGGGCGTCACACTCCCGTGACGGTGGCTGCCACCGGTTGAAGCTGCCGGATCCGTCGCGCGTGCAGGGGTTTCCGGCGGGTGCGTCACACTCTCGTGACGGAGGCTGCCACCTGCGGTCGCGCGCTCAGTCGAGCACGAACGCGAGGTCGTCCACGTAACAGAACGACCAGTCCTCTCCTGGCTCAGCCGAGCGGATGATCGGATGGGCCGTCTCGTGGAAGTGTGCGGTCGCGTGCCTGTTCGGCGAGTTGTCGCAGCAGCCGATCTTCCCGCAGCTCTGGCACAGGCGCAGCTGCACCCAGCGGCTGCCGATCTTCAGGCACTCCTCGCAGCCGAGGATCGGAGCGGGCAGTTCGGTGACCGTGATCTGATCGAGGTGCGTGCAGGTGTCGCTCATCGGGCTCCTTCCGCGGGAGGGCGTCTACTCTGAGCCTATGTTCCAGACCATCCGCGAGGCGTATGCGGGCCTCGAGGAGCGGCCGCTCGTGATCGTCTTCCTCGCTGCGCTCGCAACCGTCGGCACCGGGTTCGCGCTCGTCTGGTACGCGGGCTGGCCGCACGTCCTGCATCTGATCTACGAGAAGCACTCCTGGGCGTGGCTCGCGGTGTGCCTCGTCGGCGAGATCGTCGCCTACGGCGGCTACGTGTTGACGGTGCGCGACATGGCGCGCGTCGACGACGGCGACGAGCTCGACCTCTCGACGAGCGTCACCGCCGTCGTTGCGGGCTTTGGGGTCTTCGCCGCCACGCGCGCCTCGGGCGGATTCGCCGTCGACTACTGGGCGTTCCGCCAGGCCGGCGCCACGCAGAAAGAAGCGACCCGCCGCGTGCTCGGCCTGACCTTCCTCGAGTACGTCGTCCTCTCGTCGGCCGCACTCGCCGCCTCGATCCTCCTCTACTTTGACCTCGACGGGCACGCGAGCGACGGGGTGACGCTGCCCTCGCTGTTCATCCTGCCGGTGGTCGTGCTCGGCCTGTGGCTGACGGCGCCCCCGCGCGTCGACCGCATGACGCGCGTGCGCGGCAACCGGCTGAAGCGAACCTTCGCCGACTCGGTCGCAGGCGCCGCCAACGTGCGCACGCTGCTGACGAGCCCGCGCGAGCACGGGCTCGGCGTGCTCGGCAGCGCCCTCTACTGGGGCGGCGACATCCTCTGCCTCTGGGCGGCGATCCAACTCGTCCACGGCGAGCTCACCCTCGCGAAGCTCGTGCTCGCCTACTCCGGCGGCTACGTCCTGACGCGGCGAGCGCTGCCCGCCGGCGGCGCGGGGCTCGTCGAGATCGCGCTGACGCTCGCGCTCGTCGGGATGGGCATGCACTTCGCACCCGCTCTCGTCGGCGTGCTCGTCTACCGCCTCTTCAACTTCTGGCTGCCGATCCTGCCCGCGCTCGCCGTCATGCCGACGGTGCGCGACCTGCGCTCGCGCTTTGCGCGGGCGCAGAATCAGGTCTGACGCACCTCGACGGCGTACAGCTCGTACGGCAGCGCCTCGAGGGTACGGAGCCGCGGCTCTTCGACCGTCAGGAACCTCGCGATCGCGCGCTCGCGCAGCCAGCCGAGGTCGGCGCGCGCGGCCAGCACCGCGTCGATCGCCGAACGGTCGCCGCCGAGCGCGGCGAACGGTGTGGGGGCGAGCACCGCTGCGGCGACCTCGGCCGCCTCCTCGATCAACGCCTTCGCCTGCTCCTCGCGCCGCCGGCGGAAGCGGTTGGCGGACGAGCCGCCCTTCTTGTGCCGGTTCTTGACGAAGCGCGACCCGACCTTCGACTTGACGAGCAGCTCGCCCTCGAAGATCCCGACGGCGTAGCCGCCGAGCCGCACGAGCAGCACGGCGACGGTGTGGTCGGTGTCGATCGCCGCGAACAGCGGCGCGAGGTGCACGTGGTCGTACGTCCCTTCGTGTGGGAGCCCGAACGACGGTCGCACGATCACGTCGGCGAACTGCACCTCACCACCCGTGTAGACCGTCTGTCCCGCCGCGCCCTCGAGCGGCGCGAAGCGCTTGTGCACGTTCTCGCGTCCGATGAAGCGGGTGCTCACTGGTTGAGGTGGGCGAGCGTCGCCCCGTCGTTCGCCTCGGACTCGTGCCGCTCGACGAGCGGATGCTTGCCGAGCTCCTCGCGCACCGCCGTGCGCACCGAGCCGGTGCCGCGCCCGTGCACCACCCGCACCTCCGAGAATCCTGCGAGCGAGGCGTCGTCGACGAAGGAGCGCACCGCTTCGCGCGCCTCCTGCGCGCGTTGCCCGCGCACGTCGAGCTC
This sequence comes from Gaiellales bacterium, assembly GCA_038216085.1. GTDB lineage: Bacteria > Actinomycetota > Thermoleophilia > Gaiellales > Gaiellaceae > PALSA-600. The sequence continues at coordinate 35,084 of JBBQQI010000019.1, forward strand.
G
>JBBQQI010000020.1:0-33567 GCA_038216085.1 Gaiellales bacterium
GGAGCCGGGAGGCACGGTCGCCTCCGCCCATGTGCACCCGTATCAAACCGAGTTCTTCACGGTCGTCGAGGGCACCCTCGGCGTCAAGCGCGGCCGCGAGAAGCTCGAGCTCGGCCGGGTGAGGCCGCGATGATCGACCCCGGTACGGCGCACAAGTTCTGGAACGCGGACGACGAGCGGCTGCACTTCCGGGCGGAAGTCCGACCGGCACTCCAGTTCGAGTCGCTGATCGAGACGATGTTCGCGCTCGCCGCAGACGGCAAGACGAACAGCAAAGGTATGCCCGGCCCACTTCGGCTCGCCGTGAGCGCCAACCACCACTTCGACGTGGTGCGGCTCCCCGTCATCCCGCACCCGCTGCAGAAGCTGGCGGCCCTCCTCAGCGGCGCACTTTCGGCAAGGCGGTCGGCTACCGCCCGACCTACGCACGGCTCCCCGACCCACTGGCGGTCGCCTGACGCAGTCGGGTCTCAAAAAACGCGGGCCACGGCGTCGACCGTGTTAGCTTCTTCCTCCGGATGTCGGCGGCGGATCCACATCACGCACTGCGGCGCGCCCTCGTGGGCGGCTACCGGGTCGCGGATGTCGAGGTGGCACTCGCACAGCTCGACCTCGCCTTGGCTCACGCGCGCATCGACCTCGACTCGGCAGAGCGGCGACTCGCCGTCCTCGAACGGGTCGGGGCCGAGCAGCGCGCCTGCCTCGAAGAGGCCCGCCAAGCAGCGAATCAGTCTGCGCAGACGCAGCTCGAGCTCGAGCGTGAGCACGACGAAGCGACCCGAGCTGCGCAACAGCGCATCGAGTCGGCCGGAGCAGCGGCTGCGAGGGACCGAGAGACCGTCGAGCGCCTGCAGATCACACACGAACGCCTGGCGCACACCGTTCGGCAGCTGACACGCGACTTCGACGAGCCAACCGCCGCGCCTGAGCCAACGCCGGCCGCCGCACCGGTCCTCGCCTTCCCGCCGCAGGCCATCCGAGCGACAGCCGTCACAGGCACGGACGTCGAGCTCGACGCCGGCCCCTTCAACGACCTGGCTTCGCTGACCGCGTTCGAGCGCTCACTCGCCGAACTGCCGCCGGTCGCGGCCGTCTACATCAGGCGGTACGAGGCGAAGCGGGCGACGCTCGAGTTACAGCTGCACCAGCCGTCAGACCTGATCCAGGAGATGACGACGCGACTGCCGTATCGGCTGGATGTCGCAACCGCCGACTCCGACCGGATCAGCGTCACCGTCTTCCCCGAGGCGCTGCCGGCATGATCGCCACCGTCGAGTCGGCGCTCGACGACCTCCGCGAGCTCGGCCTCCTCGCGCTCCTGGACGTGCTCACCGGCCGACCCGGTGAACGGCCCGAGGACGTGTTGCTCGACCTGAAGCTGGTCGACGACCACGCCCTTGCACTCGCATTTGCCATTCGCAGTGGGCGTCCCTACGCCGGGCTGCAAGGGGTCGTCCCGGATCACCGGCTGTTTCTCTACGTCCCGTTGCACGTCGCTCAGCGGGAGCGCATCCTGCCGCTGGCGCTCGCAGACAGCTGCCTGACGCTGGCGTCGGCGTACCTCGATCCCGATGTCTCGTCGGTCGAAGAGAGGTTTCCGACCATGCAGCTCGAACTGGTCGTCTCTCCACGTGTCGAGGTGCTCGAAGCGCTCCAGCGCGTCGGGGCCTGAGGCTGGACGACCCCGATGTCCGAGACTACGCTCAGCCCATGACGAAAGACTTCCGCCGCTCGTGGCGCGGCTACAAGCGATCCGACGTCGAGATCGCATCAGCCCGCTCCACCATCCGCATCGATCAGCTCGAGTTCGAGCTCGAAGGAATGACGCAGCGCGCGAATGCAATGCAGATCGAGATCCGCCAGCTGCACGCGCGGATCGACGAGCTGCGCAGCCGCGAGAGCACCCTCGCGAAGTCTCTCGAGGAGGTGCGCGAGCGGCGCGAGCACACGGACCGCGAATCGGCGCTGCGTGCGCGGCAGGTGCTGCTCGACGCAGAAGAGCGCTCGTCGGCGCTCAAATCCGACGGCCTGCGCAAGGTCGGAGAGCTCCAGCAGCAGGTCGAACAGCTGCTCGGCATGCGCTCTGGGCTGACTCAGGCGATGCAGCGTCTGAGCGAGGACATCGCCGGCGCGATGGCCCGCATCGCGGCTGCGCCCGCGACCTCGATCGACCGACCGATCGAAGATCAGGTCGCGCGCTGGACCGAGTCGCAGCGCAACGACGAGCAGTAGCTCACTCGCGAACACAGAGCGCGAGCCCGGGCACCTGCAGCACGTCGCGCCAGCCCGGCGGCAGCACGCACGTCGCACCTGGGCGCACAACAGCCGCGACAAGGACTTCGCGGCCGCGCACGTAGGCGCACACGTCAGGCCCGAGGTCGGCAGGCTCGTACGTCCCGCTGAACGCACCGGGCCGTTCGTTACGGAGCGCGAGCGCTTTCCAGGTGACGTAGAGCTTGAGCGTCTCGTCCGTCGGCTCGGCGCCGGCGCCGAGCGCACCGAGCAGCCGGCGGCGCACGTCCCAGTCAACCGGCCGGCGGTTGTCGGGATCGACGAGTGAGAGATCCTCGAGCTCGTCGCCGCGGTAGATGTCGGGGATCCCCGGCGCGGTCAGCTTCAGGAGCAACTGCGAGCACGCGAGCTGCAGGCCGACCGCACGCACCCGAGCGAGGAACGGGTCCCGTTCGATCACCTCGGCGGCACGGGCCGCGAAACGCTGGACGTCGCGCTCGTGCTCCTCGTTCGGCGCGAGCCAGCTGGTCGTCACCTTTCCTTCCCGCAGCGCTTTCTCGAGATAACCGTCCAGGCGCTCGCGCTCGATCGGCAGCGCACCCACGAGGGTCTGGTAGACGAGCAGCTCTTCGCGCCCATCCTCGCGGCCGCCGAGCTCTGCGTGCCACGCGCGGACCCGCTCGGCCCATTCGTCGGCCAGCCACGTGAGCGCGACGATACGCGCGCGCACGTCCGGCGAGCGCTTCGTGTCGTGCGTGTACGTGGTCAGAAGCTGCAGAGGGAAGCGCGCCGCGCGGCGGGCGTTCGCCGCGTGGAACTGCTCGACGGAGATTCCGAACCGCCCCGGGTCACCGCCGACCTCGTTCAGCGCCGCGAGCCGGAAGTAGCGGTAGAAGGCGGTGTCCTCGACACCTTTCGCCATCACCGGGCCTGTCGTCTGCTGGAACCGCACGACGAAGTCCTCGTGCCCCGTCTCCTGCAGGAAGAGGATGCGGCGGAGCTCCTCGGAGACGTTCGCGCGGCCGATCTCCTCGCGGTCGGCCTCCGCAATCTGGCCGTCGTACGGTCGGATGTAGGTGCGGTAGACGTGGAACGAGGAGAGCGCGAGCGGCAGGTTCTCGATCTCGACCTCCCGATGCAGGCGTCGCAGCTCGGGCTCGAAGATCGTGACCGCCGCCTCCAGCTTCGAGAGCGAGACGATGTCCTCGAAGCGCCGCGTATCACCGGTCAGCTCCTCGTAGAGCGACGTGAACGCCGCCTCTGCGTCCGCGTTCACGCAGACACCCATCACGTCGTTCAGGAACTCGTAGCCGGTCGTTCCATCGACGGCCCAGTCGCGAAGTTCCTCACCGGGCTCGACGATCTTCTCCGCCCAGACGTGCTCGACACCCGCCTCCGCCAGCCGGTCGAAGTACTCCGCCGGATCGGCGAGACCATCCGGATGGTCGACGCGGACGCCGTCGACGAGCCCCTCGCGCACGAGCTCGATCACTTTCGCGTGTGTCGCCCAGAAGACCTCCCAGTCCTCCTGCTTGACACCGCCGAGCTCGCTGATGTCGAAGAAGCGCCGGTGGAGTCCGGTTCGCAGATCGATGTCGAAGAACATCTCGCGCAGCTGCTCGTCGCGCCAGAACGGGTTTTCGTCGACCGCCGCCATGTGGTTCGGGACGATGTCGAGGATCACGCCGAGCCCGGCGGTTGCGAGCATTCTGAACTCGTTCTCGCCGCCGAGCTCGTTCGAGATGTGCCGCGGGTCGACGACGTCGTAGCCGTGTTGCGAGCCCTCGCGCGCCTGCAGCGACGGCGAGAGGTACAGGTGCGAGACGCCGAGATCTCGGAGGTACGGGACGAGCGCCCTCGCCTGCGCGAAGTCGAACTCGGGCGTCAGCTGCAGACGATAGGTCGCGCGTAGCTCGGCCAACGCGTGCCTACCCGCGCCGGAAGAGGACGATCGAGCGCGACTCGACGCGGACATCCGAACCCGGAGAAAGCCGGTCGCCGTCCCAGTGGCCCGTCGCGAGCTCGTGCTCCCAGTGCGTTCCGAAACGGCGGGCCGGAAGCCGAAACGTGATCTCCTCGAAGTGCGCGTTGAAGAGCATCAGGAACGAGTCGTCGCGCACCGCCTCCCCATGCCGAGTCTTCGTGCCGAGCTCCTCGCCGTTCAGGAAGACGCCGATCGCGCGGGCCCCGGTGTTGTCCCAGTCACGGCGGGTCATCCGCCGGCCGTCGGGACGCATCCACCAGACATCCGGCAGCCGCTCGCCCTTACCCTCGAAGAACGTCGTGCGCCGGAAGACAGGGTGCTCCGTGCGCAGCCGGATCAGTCGCTTCGAAAACTCGAGCAGCTGCTCGTCACACGCTGTCCAGTCGAGCCACGAGATCTCGTTGTCCTGGCACCACGCGTTGTTGCTGCCGCCCTGCGAGCGGCCCCACTCGTCCCCGCCCAGCAGCATCGGCACGCCTTGTGAGAGCAGCAGCGTCGTCAGGAAGTTGCGCTGCTGACGGGCCCGCAGCGCGTTGATCGCAGGGTCGTCCGTCAGGCCCTCGACACCGCAGTTCCACGAGCGGTTGTCGTCGGTGCCGTCCTTGTTGTCCTCGCCGTTCGCCTCGTTGTGCTTCTCGTTGTAGGAGACGAGATCGCGCAAGGTGAAGCCGTCGTGCGCCGTCACGAAGTTGATCGACGCAAACGGCTTGCGCCCGTCGCTCTGGTAGAGGTCCGCGGAGCCGCCGAACCGTGAGGCGAACTCGGCCACGGAGACCTTGCCGCGCCAGAAGTCACGCATCGTGTCGCGGTACATGCCGTTCCACTCCGACCAGAGGATCGGGAAGTTCCCGACCTGGTAGCCGCCGGGGCCGACGTCCCACGGCTCCGCGATCAGCTTGACCTGCGACAGGATCGGATCCTGGTGGATGATGTCGAAGAACGACGACAGGCGATCGACGTCGTAGAACTCGCGCGCGAGGGCCGAGGCGAGGTCGAAGCGGAAGCCGTCAACGTGGCACTCGACCACGAAGTACCGCAGCGAATCCATGATCAGCCGCAGCACCGAGGGGTGCACCGGATTGAGCGTGTTGCCCGTGCCCGTGTAGTCCATGTAGAAGCGCGGCGTCTCGGGGACGAGCCGGTAGTAGCTCTGGTTGTCGACACCCTTGAAGCTGAGCATCGGGCCGAGCTGGTGGCCTTCCGCGGTGTGGTTGTAGACGACGTCGAGGATCACCTCGATGCCCGCTCGGTGCAAGGCTTTGACCATTCCCTTGAACTCGCGAACCTGGTCGCCCGTCGCCGAGTAGAGCGAATGCGGTGCGAGGTAGCCGATGCTCGAATACCCCCAGTAGTTCGTGAGGCCGCGGTCGGCGAGGAACCCCTCGTCGGCGATGTGGTGCACGGGCAAGAGCTCGACGGCCGTCGCGCCGAGTGACGTGAGGTAGGCGATTGCGTCCTCGCTCGCGAGACCTCCGTAGGTCCCGCGCAGGTCGCTGCGCACGCCGTCGCGCAGCTTCGTGAAGCCCTTCACGTGCAGCTCGTAGATCACCGTCTCGTTCCACGGGGTGCGCGGCCGGATCTCCTCGTCGTCCTCCCAGTGGAAGAGCGGGTCGATCACGATTGACTTCGGGACGGCCGGTGCCGAGTCGGACTCGTCGATCGTCAGATCCGCGTCGTCGGCGTCGTTCCCCGGCACGTAGGGCAGCACATTCGCCGCACGCCAGTCGACCGCACCGTCGATCGCTTTCGCGTACGGGTCGATCAGCAGCTTCGCCGCGTTGAACCTGCGCCCTTTCAGGGGCTCGTAGGGGCCGTGCACGCGGTAGCCGTACCGCTGCCCCGGGCCGACGCCTGGGAGGTAGCAGTGCCAGTTGAACGCGGTCCGGTTCCGAACGTCGATCCGCTCTTCACCCCCACTCTCGTCGAACAGGCACAGCTCAACGCGCTCGGCGTTCTCCGAGAAGAGCGAGAAGTTCGTCCCGGCACCGTCCCATTCGGGCCCGAGCGGGAACGGGTCGCCGGGCCACACGAGCCGGCTCACCGGCGAAGCTCCACTGTTCGCGCGTCAAAGTCCGCGACGAGTGTCACGTCGCCGCGGCGCAGCGTCAGCACGCGGCCCTGCGTCGAGACGTCGAGCTCGCGCGGCAGGCTCCTGCGCAACTCGATCAGCTCGGCGTAGAACGGGTCCGCGGCCGGGTGCGAGATGACGGAGCGCGCGGCGGTCGCCGGATCCTGAGGGTCGGGAACCTCCGCTCCGGAGAACGCAGTGAACGCCGCGAACTCGGCGCGTCTCCCGTCGCGCGTGGCGTCGGCGATCAACGGGTCGAAGTGGTCGGTGAAGAACTGGAACGGTGCTCGCTCGTCGTGCTCCTCGCCCATGAAGAGCAGCGGCGTGCTGAGAGAGAAGAGCACGACGGCGAGCGCGAGCCGGTGCGCGTCGGCCGGCAGCCTGTCGCCGACCGCGCGGTTTCCAACCTGGTCGTGATTCTGCGCGCAGACGACGAGCCGTTCCGGGCAGGGCCGGGTCAGTTCGCGCACGAGCCCCTGCAGCGAGCCGAAGCGCTCGTAGTAGCCCTTTCGTTCTCTCGTCAGCAGCACGTGCAGCTCATGGTGCAGGTTGTCGAGCCACATCGCGTCGTGACCCCACTCTTCGAGCGGACGGAAGTCGGCAAAGCCGACCTCGCTGATCACGAGGCCGTCGACGCGCTCCTTCAGCTCGCGCAGGACGTGCACCGGCGAATCGTCGACCACCGCATGCACCGCGTCGAGCCGCAGACCGTCGACCCGGAACTCGCGCGTCCACAGCTCCGCGTTGCCGATCGCCCACGCGCGCACGCCCTGCTCGGCGTAGTTCAGCGCGCTGCCCCACGCCGTGTGGTGCGCGTCGGTGAAGTACGGGCCGAACGCGGCGATCGTCTCCGAGCCGGGGCCGATGTGGTTGTAGACGACGTCGAGGATGACGCCGAGGCCCTCGCGGTGCGCAGCGTCGACGAACCGCGCGAGCCCGGCAGGCCCACCGTAGGCCGGATGAGCGGCGAAGGTGTACACGCCGTCGTAGCCCCAGCCTCGGTTGCCGGGAAACGTTGCGACCGGCATCAGCTCGACGGCTGTGACGCCGAGCTCGCGCAACTCGCGGAGGTGCGGGATCGCGGCGTCGAACGTTCCGTCGGCTGTGAACGTCCCGACGTGCAGCTCGTAGAGGACGAGCTCCTCGAGCGCCAGTGCCGGCCCGGCCGCGATCTCGAACTGTGAGGTGTCGAGGATGCGCGACGGCCCCCGGACGCCCTGCGGCTGGCAGCGTGAGCAGGGGTCGGGCAGAACGCTTTCGCCGTCCAGGACATAGAGGTAGTCCGCGCCGGCCGCGGCATCGAGCCGCGCAGCAAAGACACCGTCCCCGACCGGCTCGAGCCCGTGGTCGGCCCCGCCGAGGCGCACGGCGAGACGAGACGCGTTCGGCGCCCAGACACGGAACTCCACCCCTCCCTCTGCGAGCGGAACGGCCCCGAAGGGCCGCTGCCAGACCTGGGTCGCCATCGTCGCCACGGTACCCAGGCGCCCGGGTGCCAACGGTGAGAGGCGAGGCGGCCCGCCGTCCGCCCGCGCCGCGACGATGCGTGGGTGCTCACCGAGGAGTTCCACCGCATGTTCTCCTGGGAGGACCACCACAGGCGGCTCGTCGCGCGCCTCCTCCTCGTCCTCGGGCTGACGTTGATCGTCGACGTGATCGGGACGATCGCCATCTACGTCTCCGAGCAGGGCGTGAAGGGCGGCGAGATCCACACGTGGGGCGACGCGCTCTTCTTCACCACCGTCCAGCTGCTGACCGTCTCGTCGCAGATCAGAAACCCGCTGACGGCGACGGGCCGTATGGTCGACGTCGTGCTCGAGGTGTGGGCTGTGATCGTCGTCGCGGGCTCCGCCGGTGCGATCGCGACCTTCTTCCAGTCGGCGGACTAGGCGGGGCGCAGCCAGAGCACCGAGAGCGGCGGCAGCGTCACCTCTACCGACCACGGCTGGCCGTGCCAGCTGCGCTCCTCGGCCGTCACAGCGCCCATGTTCCCGACACCGGTCCCGCCGTAGTAGGTCGAGTCGGTGTTCAGCAGCTCCGTCCACGCGCCGCCCCGCGGCAGGCCCAGGCGGTAGCGCTCCCGCGGGACCGGGGCGAGATTCGCGACACAGACGAGCTCGCGCGCTCGTCGCTTCGACAACCGCATAAAGGCGAGCACGTTGTTCGCCGCGTCGTTCGGCTCGATCCAGGCGAAGCCCTCGTGCGAGAAGTCGACCTCCCACAGCGCCGGCTCGTCGCGGTAGATCGCGTTCAGCTCGCGAACCAGGTCACGGACGCCTGCATGCTCGAGGTGCTCGAGCAGCGACCACGGCAGCTCGTCCTGGTAGGCCCACTCCCACGGCGTCGCGAGCTCGCAGCCCATGAACAGGAGCTTCGTGCCGGGGTGCGCCCACATGTACGCATAGAGCGAGCGCAGGTTCGCGAGCTGCTGCCACCGGTCGCCGGGCATCTTGGCGAGCATCGATCCCTTCCCGTGCACCACCTCGTCGTGCGAGAGCGGCAGGATGAAGTTCTCGTTCCACGCATAGACGAGCGAGAACGTCAGCTCGTGGTGGTGGTAGCGCCGATGGATCGGGTCGTGCGCGAAGTAGCCGAGTGTGTCGTGCATCCACCCCATGTTCCATTTGAAGCCGAACCCGAGGCCGCCGACGTATGTGGGGCGCGAGACGCCCGGCCACGCGGTCGACTCCTCGGCCGCCGAGATGACGCCGGGCTCGCGCGCATGGGCGAGCTCGTTGAACTCCTTGAGGAACGCGACGGCGTCGAGATCCTCGCGCCCGCCGAACGCGTTCGGGATCCACTCGCCGTCCTTGCGCGAGTAGTCGAGGTAGAGCATCGATGCGACAGCGTCGACGCGAAACCCGTCCGCGTGATACTCGCGCAGCCAGAAGAGCGCGTTCGCGAGCAGGAAGTTCTGCACCTCTTTGCGCCCGAGGTTGAACACGAGCGTTCCCCAGTCGGGATGCGCGCCCTTGCGAGGGTCGTCGTGCTCGTAGAGCGCCGTGCCGTCGAAGCGCGCGAGCGCCCACGCATCCGTCGCGAAGTGCGCCGGCACCCAGTCGAAGATCACACCGATCCCGTTCGCGTGCATGTGGTCGACGAAGTAGCGGAAGTCGTCGGGTGAGCCCATCGTCGACACCGGGGCATAGAAGCCCGTGAGCTGATACCCCCAGGAGCCCGAGAAGGGGTGGTGCATCACGGGCAGCAGCTCGATGTGCGTGAAGCCAAGATCCGTCACATACGGCGCGAGCTGGCCGGCGAGCGCGCGCCAGCCGAGCCCCTTGCCATCCGGACCGCGGCGCCACGATGGCGCGTGCACCTCGTAGATCGACACCGGCCGTTCGAGCTGCTCCTGCGACTGCCGTTGCGCGAGCCAGTCGGCGTCCTCCCAGGTGTGCTCCGACTCGAAGACGATCGAGGCCGTCTTCGGCGGCAGCTCCGCCTCGAACGCGAGCGGATCGGCCTTCTCGACACCGTCGAGGTGGTACTTGTAATGGTGACCGAGCGTCGCACTCTCGACGATGCCCTCCCAGATGCCGCTGTCGACGACGGGCTGCAGCGGATCGGTGGCCGAGTCCCAGCCGTTGAAGTCACCGATCACGCTCACGTAGGTCGCGTTCGGCGCCCAGACGGCGAAGCGCACGCCCCCGTCGACGCGGTGGGCGCCGAGCTTCGAGTAGAGCTGCTCGTGGCGGCCCGCGCGGGCGAGCCAGATGTCCAGTTCGCCGAACGCACTCGCGCGCGCTTGTGTCACTGCACATCCTCCTCGAGCATGCGCACGATGCCGGCGACGGGGATCGTCACCCAGTCGGGCCGGTTGTTCAGCTCGTACCGGAGCTCGTAGACGGCCTTCTCGAGCTCGAACACCGCCAGCAGCTTGTCCATCGACGAGCCCGACGGCACAAGCATCGGGTCGATCGTCGACCGGTAGCCGGCGAGGAACTCGTCGCGTGCGCGCGACTCCCAGTCCGCAGGCGGCTCCACCCCGCGCAACAGCTGAGATGCGGACGCTGCGTACGCAAACGAGCGCAGCATGCCGGCGACGTCCCGCAGCGGACTGCGCTTGCGACGCCGCTCGGGCAGTGAGCGCGCAGGCTCGCCCTCGAAGTCGAGGATCACCCAGTCGCGATCGGCCCAGAGCGTCTGGCCCAGGTGGAAGTCGCCGTGATGGCGGATGACGCGACCGATCCCGCCGACCTGCGTCCAGAGGCGCAGGCGCTCTCGAACCTCCTCGCCGCGACCGCGGATCGGCGCCACGTCCTCGTTGCCGTCGGGGAGCTCGAGGAAGATGCTCTCGATCTCGTCGTCGATCGTCGCCGTCAGCAAACCGAGCGACTCGCTCGAGGGCTCCTCGGGGCAGAAGTTCGCATCCGACGGGTCGCTGCCGAGGAGCGCATGCATCGTTCCCGTCACCGCGCCGAGGTGGCGCAGGTTCCCGAGGAACTCCTCCGAGCCGTCGCCCATCGTGTCGAGCGCGAGCTCCCACCCGTCCTGCCCGTTTGCGATGAACCGCTGCAGGATGCCGAGCGTCGCGTCCATCGGACGCCCGGCGTACGCATACCACCCTGCGAGTTGCGCGATGTTCTCGAAGCCGCGCTCGGTCAGGAAGCGCAAGAGCTCGAGCTCCGGGTTGATGCCGGCCTCGAGGCGGCGGAACACCTTCAGGATCAGCTCCTCGTCGAAGACGACGGACGTGTTCGACTGCTCGCCGCTGATCTGGTGCGCTTCACGCAGCTCTTGCCCGAGGCCTGCGAAGCCCTCGACTGCCCCGAACTCGACGATGCCCTCGTTGGCGGGGAGCCTCGCGCCGCCGCGGATCATGTGCACCAGCTCGCGCACCTGGCGTGGGTCGCCGAGCGCGTCGAAGCCTCCGCCGGTCAGCAGCTGATACGTCTCGTGCGTCCCCGTGTCGAAGCGCATCTCGATCAGCTGCAGCTCGAGCTCCGGGTCGGACTCCCGCAGCGTCGCCCGGTCGATCACCGTCGCATGGTTCACGTGCCGTGACTTCGAGCCGAACCAGCGCTGCTCGCGCACGAAGTCGATGAGGGCCTGTTCGTCTGTCACGTTCCCTCGTCTTTCCGCAACTGGAACCAGAAGAACCCTCGGGGCGCCATCGTCAGCAAATACGGCAGTTCTCCGACCCTCGGGAACTCCGACTGGCCGAACATCTCGACCGGAATCGACTCCTGCCAGCGGCTGAGATCGAGCTCGACAGCCTGCGCGGAGCGTGCGAGGTTGTGGACGCAGAGAACGACGTCGTCCTCGTAGGTGCGGACGTGCCCGAAGATGCGCGGATTGTCGGGCCGCAGCGCCTCGTAGGTGCCGAGACCGAAGACCGGATGTTGCTTCCGCAGCGCGATCAGGCGCCGGAGCCATCGCAGGAGCGAGCTCGGCTGCCGCAGCTGCGCCTCGACGTTGAGGGCCTGGAAGCCGTAGACGGGATCCATCAGCGGCGGCAGATACAGCTGGGCGAAGTCCGCACGCGAGAACCCGCCGTTTCGGTCACTCGTCCACTGCATCGGCGTGCGCACCCCGTCGCGGTCGCCGAGGAAGATGTTGTCGCCCATCCCGATCTCGTCCCCGTAGTAGAGGACCGGCGAACCGGGAAGTGAGAAGAGCATCGCGTGCAGGAGTTGGATCTCGTCACGGCCGTTGTCGAGCAGCGGCGCGAGACGCCGGCGAATGCCGAGGTTGAGCTTCATGCGCGGGTCCTTCGCGTACTCCTCGTACATGTAGTCGCGCTCCTCGTCGGTCACCATCTCCAGTGTCAGCTCGTCGTGGTTGCGCAGGAAGAGCCCCCATTGTGCGTTCTCCGGGATCGCCGGCGTGTGCTCGAGGATCTCGATGATCGGCAGCGCATCCTCCCGGCGCACCCCCATGAACATGCGCGGCATCACGGGGAAGTGGAACGCCATGTGGCACTCGTCACCGTCGCCGAAGTACGCGACGACGTCCGCCGGCCACTGGTTGGCCTCCGCGAGCAGCACACGGTCGGTGTAGCGCGCGTCGACCTCCGCCCTGATCCGGCGGAGGAACGCGTGGCTCTCGGGCAGGTTCTCGCCGTTCGTTCCGTCGCGCTCGTAGAGGTAGGGCACCGCGTCCAGCCGGAAGCCGTCGAGCCCGAGGTCGAGCCAGAAGCGCAGGACGTTCAGCATCTGCTCCTGCACCTCGGGGTTGTCGTAGTTCAGGTCCGGCTGGTGCGCGAAGAAACGGTGCCAGTAGTACTGCCCGCGCAGTGGATCCCACGTCCAGTTCGAGGGCTCCGTGTCGAGGAAGATGATGCGTGCCTCGCTCCAGCGCTGGTCGTCGTCGCCCCACACGTACCAGTCCCCATACGGGCCGGTCGCATCGGTGCGGCTCGCCTGGAACCACGGGTGGTCGGAGGACGTGTGGTTCATGACGAGGTCCGCGATCACACGCAGTCCGCGCTGGTGTGCCTGGTCGATGAAGTACTTGAAGTCGTCGATCGTCCCGTAGTCGGGATGGATGTTGTAGAAGTCCGCGATGTCGTAGCCGCCGTCGCGCAGTGGGCTCGGATAGAACGGCAGGAGCCAGATGCAGTCGACGCCGATCTCCTGCAGGTAGTCGAGCTTGTCGGCGAGCCCGCGAAAGTCGCCCGAGCCGTCGTCGTTGCCGTCGAAGAACCCGCGCAGGTGGATCTCGTAGAAGACGGCCGTCTTGAACCAGAGCGGGTCGCGCTCGAACCAGTGCCCCGGCTCGCTCATGAGGCATCCACGCCTGTTGACGATCCGTCACGCCACATCACAAGACGCGCACACCTTTGCAACCGATGCGCAACTTCCCTGCTCAGCCGATAGGCCGTTCCGACATGTCTGGCGGCAGCCTCCGCTCCGAACGTTCCACAGCTCACGACGCCACCTTGAGCACGTGGCTCTGGCCCGGCGGGAGCTCGATGTAGTTGCGGCCCGCGCGCCACGTGAAGGTCGCGCCTGTCAGGAGCTCGCGCGCGTCGAACGCCGGCGGGTAGCCGAGCGCGACCGGGATCACGCACGCCCCCGACTGGGTCGCGAAGGGATCGATGTTGACCACGCAGACGAGATCATCCTTGGCATAGGCGACGAGCGCGTCGTTCTCCGTCTCGAGCCACCGGATGTTGTCGACGACCTGCAGCGCGGGCTCCGCCCGGCGCGCGGCGTTCAGCGCGGCGACGAGCGGAAGCAGCGGCCCGTCGAGCGTGCGCTTCTTCGCCTCGTACTTCTCCGAGTCGAGGTATTCCTCCGACCCGGCGCGCAGCGGCACGTTCTCGAACGACTCAAAGCCCGAGTAGATGCCGTACGTGGGTGAGAGCGTCCCTGCGAGCACGAGTCGCGCCTCAAACGCCGGCCGGCCGCCCCGTTGCAGGTACTCGTGCAGGATGTCCTGCGTGTTCGTGAACGCATTCGACCGGTAGAACTGCGACCAGGCGACGAGCTGCTGCATGTACTCGACGAGCTCCACCTTCGTGTTCTTCCACGTGAAGTACGTGTAGCTCTGCGCGAAGCCCGCCTTCGCGAGCGTCGTCATCATCGACGGGCGCGTGAAGGCCTCCGAGAGGAAGATCACCTCCGGATGCTTCGCGCGCACCTCGCGGATCAGCCATTCCCAGAACGGCACCGGCTTCGTGTGCGGGTTGTCGACCCGGAACACGGTGATCCCGCGCTCGACCCAGCCGGCCACGACGTCGAGCAGCGCCTGCCAGAGGCCCCGCCAGTCCTCCGAGTCGAAGTTGACGTTGTAGATGTCCTGGTATTTCTTCGGCGGGTTCTCGGCGTACTTCAGGGTCCCGTCAGGCCGGCGGTTGAACCATTCGGGGTGCGCCCGCAACCACGGATGGTCGGGCGAGCACTGGATCGCGAAGTCGAGAGCCAGCTCGATTCCCGCAGCCTTCGCTGCGGCGACCATCGCGGCGAAGTCGGCCCACGTGCCGAGCTCCGGGTTGATCGCGTCATGCCCACCCGCGGCCGAGCCGATCGCCCACGGCGAGCCGGGGTCGCCGGTCGCAGGCGTCAGCGTGTTGTTTCGCCCCTTGCGATTGGTCGTGCCGATCGGAGAGACGGGCGGCAGGTAGACGACGTCGAAGCCGAGCTCGCTCAGCCTCGGCAGGACCTCGGCGACGCCCTTGAAGCCGCCCCACGAACGCGGAAAGAGCTCGTACCACGAGCCGAAGCGCGCAAGCGCGCGGTCGACGTCGACCCCGAGCGGCAGCGAGACGACCTCTCCGTGCCGGTCGTCGGACTCGACCGCGAGCCCGCCCTTCAGGCTGAGCGAATCGCGCCCGAGCAGCGCAGCGCCCTCCAGCAGCTCGGCGGAGAGATCCGCCTGGCCCGCCTCGACCTTGCGACCGATCTCCTCCTGCCAGGTCGCGATCCGATCGGTCCAGGCGGCGACGACGAACTCCCACCGTCCCGGCCGGTCGACGACGAACGCGCCGCCCCAGCGGTCGTTGCCAAGGGGGCGCAGCGGCTCGGCGCGCCAGCTGCGCTCACCGGGGCCTCGCGCGCGCACCGCGCCGGCGAGCACGTCGTGCCCATCCTTGAAAACTGTCGCGTAGACCTCAACGCGATCGCCGACCGTGCGCTTGACGGCGTAGCGACCACAATCGACGATCGGCTCGACCGCCTGGATCTGGATCCGGGCAGGTGGTTGGGTCGTCTTCGGAAGGGGCACGTTGCGTGAGATTCTCAGTCGGAGGCAAGAGCTAAACGCATGAGGCTCGTTCGGTCCTCCGGAATCCTCCTTCATCCGACGTCTCTGCCGAACGGTGTGCTCGACGAGCACGCGTTTCGGTTCGTCGACTGGCTCGCCGCCGCGGGTCAGCGCTGGTGGCAGGTTCTGCCGCTCGGGCCGCCGGAAGGGATCACCGGATCGCCCTACATGTCGCCCTCGGCGTTCGCAGGCTCACCGCTCCTGATCGCCGACCGTCACGCGCGAGTCGCAAGCGCCGCGGCGGCAGAGTTCACGGTTCACAACGCCTACTGGATCGACGACTGGCTCGCACATGGAGGGTCTCTCGCCGACCAGGTCCGTTTCGAGCGGGAGTGGCGCGCGCTCCGCGAGTACGCTGCCGGCCGCGGCATCCAGCTCTTCGGCGACATCCCGATCTACGTCGCCGACGGCAGCGCCGACCATCGCGCGCATCCCGGCCTCTTCCGTGCCGGAGAAGTCGCAGGCGTGCCGCCCGATCTGTTCGCGAAGACCGGGCAGCTGTGGGGCAACCCGCTCTACGACTGGAGCGCCATGCGCGCTGACGGGTACCGCTGGTGGATCGAGCGGCTCCGCCGGACCTTCGAGCTCGTCGACCTGACGCGCATCGACCACTTTCGCGGGTTCGTCTCCTACTGGGCCGTGCCGGAGTCCAACACGACGGCGGTCGACGGCCGCTGGCTGCGAGGGCCTGGTGCCGACCTCTTCCACGCCGTGCGGGCCGCCTTGGGAGAGTTGCCGGTCGTCGCCGAGGACCTTGGCGTGATCACCGAGCCGGTCGTGCGGCTGCGCCGCGAGCTCGGACTGCCGGGGATGGTGGTGCTCCAGTTCGGGCTCGGCGCCGATCCGACGAACCCGCACCTGCCGCTAAACCACGAGGAGCAGTCGGTCGTCTACACCGGCACCCACGACAACGACACGACGCGCGGCTGGTGGGACTCCCTCTCCGAGGCAGAGCGCGCCTGGACCGGGCTCGATCCCGACCAGCCCGCCTGGGGGCTGATCGAGACGGCGTGGGCTTCCCCGGCCGCGCTCGCCGTCGCGCCGCTGCAGGACGTGCTCGGCCTCGGCACCAAAGCGCGGCTGAACCTCCCGGGCACCGAGACCGGCAACTGGGACTGGCGTTTCGCGTCAGGCGACCTGACGCCGGAGCTCGCCGCGCGGCTCCGCGATCTGACCGAGCGCTCCGGCAGATGAATGCTGCGGCAGATGAACGTCAGTGCCGGGGGAGGGTCTCGAACCCCCACGTCCCGAAGGGACACCCGGTTTTAAGCCGGGCGCGTCTACCCGTTCCGCCACCCCGGCGAGGGCTGCGGTCAGCCTAAGAAGGCGAACGGCCGAACAATCACTGCCCGGGCTGGAGCGAGCTCTTCGGGAACACGGACGACTCGGGTGCGTGGTAGCGGAAGGCCGACTGGAAGCTCTTGAACGCCTTCTGGTTGAAGCTCGTGCACTCCGCCCAGTTCTGCCAGGCCGTCAGCGCGATCTTGTTGCCGAGGTTCGGTAGCGGGGCGACGAGCATCGCCGTCGGATCTGTCTGCCAGAAGGCGCTGATCCTGTCGATGTCGGACTTAGCGACCTTGTTGCCGTACTGGATGATCATCCCGCCGTGCTCAAGGTTGTGCGTTTCCTTGACCAGCGGCACGGGCTCGCTGTAGTTGCCCCAGAGCACCCACTGGAAGTAGTGACGTCCGCTCGTGGGCGGATAGGAGTTCCAGCTCGGCTTCGGCGAAGGGTTGAGGCTCGTGTAGTGCGGCGTACGCGGCTGGGCCGGCAGGTGCTTGTACTGGCAGCCCGCGGCGAGCAGTGCCTTCTTCGCGCTCGCGCCGCCGCCCTTCGAGCCGCCGCCGAGCAGAATCACCAGGATGACGACGACCAGCGCGACGATCCCTGAGCCTGCGACGGCATAGAGAATCGTGCGCTGACGGCCACCCATGTCGTCGACCGGTGCCGACCGGGCGGCCGGGCCCGTGCGGGTCTGCGGCGCCTGGACGCGACGCGGAGGAGGTGGAGTGCGCGGCTTCTTCTTCGCCATCGGCCGACCATTCAAGCGGAAACGGCGACGCTCTCGCCGAAGAACGCCGCCACTGCTGCGGGATCCTCGACGACCGGGCAGCGCGGCAGAGCGGCGAGGAACGCGCGGCCGTAACCGCGCGTGCGGAGCCTCGGATCGAGGATCGCGACGACACCGCGATCGGAGTGACCGCGAATCAGCCGGCCGAAGCCCTGCCGGAGCTGCAGCACCGCAGTCGGCAGTGCGTAGTCGCCGAACCAGTCGCCGCCGGCGCGCTCCACGGCCTCGCACCGCGCCTCGTGCAGCGGATCACCCGGCGCCGAGAACGGCAGCTTGTCGATCACGAGCAGCGAGAGCGCCTCGCCGGGGATGTCGACGCCCTGCCAGAACGTCGAGGTTGCGATCAGGACCGAGTCGACCTCTGAGCGGAAACGCTCGAGCAGGCGCTCACGCGGCGCCTCGCCCTGGACGAGGACGTCGTAGGGTACGCGGCCGCGCACCCGCTCGCGGTAGGCGTCGAGCGCGCGGTAGCTCGATGTGAGCACCAGCCCGCGGCCTTCCGAGAGCGCGAGCAGCGAGACGATCTCCTCGGCAGCGCGATCGATGAAGCCGTCGCTGCGCGGGTCCGGCATCGCGCGCGGCACATAGATGAGCGCCTGCTCGCCGAAATCGTACGGCGAGCCGACGATCACCTCGCGTGCATGGTCGAGCCCAAGCCGGCGCCGGACGAAGCTGGCGTCCTCGCCCGTCGTCAGGGTCGCGGAGACGAGCACGGTGGTAGGTCCCTCGTCCCAGAGCCGCTCGCGCAGCTCGTCCGAGACGTCCACGGGCGCCCAGGCGAGCGCATCCGGCTCGGCCCAGACGACGCGCTCGACCTCGCCCGCCTCGAGGCAGGCCTCGACCTGCGCCGCGACGCCAAGCGTGCGGCGCGCGAGCCCGTCCAGGTCTTCGTTGACGCCGTGCAGCGCGTCGGCCAGATCGCCGAGGGCGTCGAGCAGCACGAGCGCCGGCTCGGCGGGCACCACGCGCACGCGCTTGCGGCCGGAGGCGGGCGCGACCGAACGGAGCAGGCCTTCACCGACCCGCTCGACGCGCTCGAGCTCCTTCGCGGGCAGGGGCTTTTGCGCTTCCCGGCAGCCGCGCTCGACATCGAGCGCGAGCCGCCGTAGACCGGCCCGTGAAACGCGGCCGCCGAGCCACGACGCCGCCGACTCCTCGAGCCGGTGCGCCTCGTCGAAGATCACCGCGTCGTGCTCGGGCAGCACCCCGCCCCCGGAGGCGATGTGCGCGAAGTAGAGAGCGTGATTTGCGATCACGAGATCGGCCTCGCCCGCACGGTCGCGCGCGGCCTCTGCAAAGCAGGCTGAGACGAAGGGGCAGCGCCGGCCCGAGCAGCGGTCGCCACCGACGGCGAGTTCCGCCCAGAGCGCCGCCGAGGGCTCGAGCTCGAGCTCGGCACGATCGCCGGTCTCGGTCTCGTCGAGCCAGCCCTGCATGGCCTCCCAGGCGGCCCCGTCGCGGCCCTCGGCGAGCAGGAACGGCTGGAACCCCTGCAGCTGGCGCCGGCACAGGTAGTTCTGGCGGCCCTTGAGCACGGCCGCGGTCAGCTCGCGGCCGAGCGCCGCGGCGGCGATCGGCACGTCCTTCTGCAGGAGCTGCTCCTGCAGGGCTTTCGTCGCGGTCGCGACGACCACCCGCTGCCCCGACTCGAGGGCGGGCAGCAGGTAGGCAAGGCTCTTGCCGACGCCCGTGCCGGCCTCGGCGACGAGGTGCTGGCCCGTCGAGAGCGCGTGCTCGACGGCGCCCGCCAGCGCGGCCTGCTCGGGCCGAGGTTCGTACTCGGGCAACGCATGCTGGAGCGCCCCGCCGGGGCCGAAGACGTCCTCCATCGCCCCGCAAGCCTAGGGACGCGAACGGACGTTCCCGGTCACCCGCCGGGCGGACGGCCGAAAAAGCCGCACGTTGCGGTTTTCCGGCCTGCACCGTCTTGACGGTCTGCGCAGACCGCGGCTAGGTTGCCCTCGTCGGATCCGGTAGCTCTTCGGAGTCGCTGGATCCGACATTCAGCTCCGGTAGGTCTTCGGACTCGCCGGGGCTGATTTTTTTGGTCCGGGTGGACATCGAACCCCGGGCCATCCGCTGCGATCCTCGCGGCATCGACTGAGCACCAAAATGAGGAGGCTCCATGGGACTACTCGACAAGCTGCTCGGCCGCGGCAAGCAGGCCGCCGGTGATCTGACCGGCGACGCATCGCTGCACCGCGACGGCCTGCACCAGGAGGCACAGGGTGCGGCCGAGGACAGCGCCGCATCGCACGAGGAACTCGCCCAGGCGGACCGCGAAGAGGCGGCCCAGCACGAGGCAGAGCGGCAGACGGAGACGAGTTAGAGGCTTAACATCCCGGCGACCATGTGCCGTCCGACGCGATCTCTAACGTCATTCGGCCCATGGTCGCCCTGCTCGTCATCGCCGCTCTCCTGATCCTCGTCGCCGCCGGCGCCGTGGCCGCCGTCTGGCTGCGGAATCAGCTGACCTCGTTCCGGCACGACACGACCTCGACGCTCGTCGATCGCAACGTCGAGCTCGAGCGCCGGCTAGGCGGGCTGACCGAGACGTTCGACCGGCGCCTCGGCGCGATCGACACGAAGGTCGACCAGCGCCTCGAGGGGCTCGACAACCGCCTGCTACAGACGCAGCGCAACTCCGGGCAGACGACGACACAGATCGTCGAGAAGCTCGGGAAGCTCGACGGCACAGCCTCGCAGATGCTCGCGCGGGCGAACGACCTCGCGCGCCTCGAGCAGGCGCTGCGACCGCCGAAAGCGCGCGGTGGGGTCGGCGAGCTGCTGCTCGCGAACATGCTCCGCGACTGCCTGCCCGCCGACGCGTACCAGCTCGAGTACGGGTTCTCGGGCGGCGAGCGGGTGGATGCCGTCGTCAAGGCGCAAAGCCTGCTCCCGATCGACGCCAAGTTCCCTCTCGACAACTTCGTGCGCATCACCGAGTCGGGCGACGAGCCGGCGCGCCTGGCCGCCGAGAAGCTCTTCGCGCGCGACGTCAAGGGCCACATCGATGCGATCTCGTCGAAGTACATCCGGCCGGGCGAAGGGACGTTCGACTTCGCCTTCATGTACCTGCCGTCGGAGGCTGTGTATTACGAGCTCGTCTGCGGCACCACCGGCGACCTCTACGGCTACGCGATGGGCAAGCGGGTGTTCCCGGTCTCGCCCTCGACCTTCAGCGCCTACCTTCAGATGATCCTGCTCGGACTGAAAGGACTGCAGATCGAGCGGCACGCGCACGACGTGATGGCGTACTGCTCGCAGCTCGCGAAGGAATTCGAGCGGTTCGAGTCGGACTTCGGGGTCGTCGGCAAGCACCTCGCGAACGCTCAGAGCAAGTACGTCGAGGCGAACGGCAAGCTCGGCAAGCTCGGGACGTCTCTCGACCGTGCGACCGAATGGGACAGCACACTCGCAGCCGACGAACTCGTGGACGCCGAGCTCGTGAACACGGCGCTCGTGGACGCGGAGCTCCTCGACGAGGACTACCCGCACATCGAAGCCGCCTGAGGGACGTCCGAACTGGTGTGCGGGAACGTTTGGCCGCCCTTTGACGTTTACTCCTTGTGGCAATCTTGTTCGAAAGGAGCACGTTGAGCGACCAGAAGATCCATGAGCTGATCATCATCGGCGGCGGCCCCGCCGGGTACACAGCTGCGCTGTACGCCGCGCGCGCCGACCTGGAGCCGCTCGTGATCGAGGGCTTCAACTGGGGCGGCCAGCTGATGATCACGAGCGACGTGGAGAACTATCCGGGCTACCCCGACGGGGTCATGGGGCCTGAGATGATGTCCGACCTCCGCCGCCAAGCGGAGCGCTTCGGCGCGGAGTATGTGACCGACGACGTGACTCGGGTCGACTTCTCGGAGCAGCCTTTTCACGTCTGGGTCGGCGACGACGAGCACATCGCGCGCGCGGTCGTGATCGCGACCGGTGCGAGCGCGCGCTGGCTCGGCATCGAGTCCGAGGAGCAACACAAGGGCCGCGGCGTCTCCGCCTGCGCGACGTGTGACGCCTCGTTCTTCCGCGACAAGGACGTCTACGTCGTCGGCGGTGGCGACTCCGCGTTCGAGGAGGCGCTCTTCCTCACCAAGTTCGCCTCGCACGTTCACCTCGTGCACCGGCGCGACGAGTTCCGCGCGTCGAAGATCATGGTCGACCGCGCGAGGGCAAACGACAAGCTCGACTTCGTCTACAGCGCCGAGGTCGCAGAGATCCTCGGCGAGACGAGGGTCGAGGGGCTGCGCCTCCGCAGCACTGCGAGCGGCGAGGAATGGGATGTCCCTGCGGACGGGCTCTTCGTCGCGATCGGGCACGACCCGAACACGGAGCTCTTCAAGGCGCAACTCGACCACGACGCGAGCGGCTACCTGCTCACGAAGCCCGGCACGACGGAGACGAACGTTCCCGGCGTGTTCGCCGCCGGCGACGTGCAAGACCACATCTACCGCCAGGCGGTCACGGCGGCAGGCTCCGGCTGCATGGCCGCGCTCGACGCCGAGCGGTTCCTCGCCTCGCTCGAAGGTCATCCCGGGACGGCGCTGACCGCGCCGCGCCCAGAAGCCGCCGAGGTATAGCCTCCTCCCCCGTGTCGGCGGACCACCCCAAGTGGATCGACCTCGTCGACCCGTCGGAGCAGGATCTCCGCACGAACCTGCCGGAGCACATTCACCGGATCGCGCTCGAGGCGCTGCTCGCGCCCCACGTTCACGACGACGAGCCGCGGCCGCGCATCGAGTCACACGGGGACTACATCCTCGGCATCTTCCTGCTGCCGGTCGCGGTCACCGACGAGGACCGCGTCTACTACCAGGAGATCGACTTCATCGCGACCGCTGAGTCGCTCGTGTCGATCTCCAAGACGCCGGCGGGCGAGGAGCCGTTCGACCCGAAGCCGGCCAAGGAGGCGTGCCGCGTCCACGACGAGGTCGGCATGTTCGTCTACCACCTCGTCGACGAGGTGGCCGAGCGCTACCTCAACCTCGTCGACGACCTCGACGACGAGATCGACGAGCTCGAGGACATGGTCGCCGTCAAGCGACCAGAGCAGGTCGGCAAGCGGCTACGTGAGCTGCGGCAGGACGTGCGCGGCATCCGGCGCACGCTGACGCCGACCCGGGACGCCGTGCACAAGGTCGTCGACGGCCGGATCGAGCTCGACGACGGTGAGCTCTTCCCGCGCGACGTCGAGATCGCGTTCGGCGACGCCTACGACAAGCTGCTGCGCGCGACGGAAGGGCTCGAGTCCTCGCGCGAAGCGCTCTCGGGCGTGCGCGACTACCTCCAGGGGACGATCGCGAACAGCCAGAACGAGGTGATGAAGCGCCTGACGTTGATCGCGTCGCTGCTGCTCGTCCCCACCTTCATCGTCGGCCTCTACGGCCAGAACTTCCACCACATCCCCGAGCTGCACTGGGTCTGGGGCTACTGGTGGTCGTGGGGCTGGATCCTCGGAACAACGATCGCGCAGCTCGTGTTCTTCCGCTGGAAGCGCTGGATCTGAGCAAACACGCTCTGCACCTGGTCATCTAGGAGGCGGCTACCCTGGCGCCGTGCCGTACTACATCTGTCCCAAGTGCAAGGAGCGCTCGCTCGACATCGATGCGCGAGAGGGCTTCTCCGAGCAGGCGCCCGCATGCCGGCACTGCGGCTTCGGCTTCCTCTTCGAACTGCTCGACGACTACTACCCGGCGCCTGACACCGGGCTGCTCGTCACCGACCGCGACCGGCGCGTGCTCGCGATCGGCCGTGGCATCTTCGAGCTGACGGGCTTCCCCGAGGCCGACCTGATGGGACGCGACGTAGTCGAGGCGCTGTCGTTCTCGGACGACAAGCCGGTCGAGCTCGCGCGCGAATGGGGCGTCCGCCGTCTGGGCGAGCACCTCTCGCTCCGCACGCGCTCGGGCACCGAGAAGCCCGTGATCGCCGACGTCTTTCCGGCCTATGACGACGACGGCGGGCTGCTCGTCGCGCTCACGCCGCGTCGCGGCTGAGCGGCGTTGCTTCCAAGCGATGCGCGGCCGAGCGCTTCCTCGACCCAGGCCTGTAGCGCGACGAGCGCGTCGAGCGACTCCTCGAGCTCCGCCAGCGCCTCCAGATCGCTGCGCGTGCCGAGCAGTCCGAGCTCGCTCAGCCGTGCGACAGCAAACGCCGGCAGCTCGAGCCGCGCCGCACGTTCGATCGCCGAGAGGCGCGCCCGGCCGTGCTCCCGCTCGATGCGCGCGGCAAGCGACGACGCCTCAGCGGCGAGCGCGTCGGCGTACAGCGCAAGGTCGACGGTTCGCACACCGGCGACCGTAGCCGCGCAGGTGTGACGCGTTCGGATCGGATCAGAGCCGACTCGACGGACAGAGATCCACAGCGAGCGGGCACTCCTCGCAGAGCGGCCGGCGGGCGTCGCAGATTCGGCGGCCGTGCCAGATCATCAGATGCGGGAAGCGTTTCCAGTCCTCACGCGGAACGAGCCGCATCAGGTCGCGCTCGATCTTCACCGGATCCTCCTGCCTCGTGAAGCGTAGGCGCTGTGCAAGCCGACGCACATGCGTGTCGACGACGATGCCCTGGGGCGCTCCACGCTCTGCGGAAACGACGTTCGCCGTCTTGCGCGCGACGCCCGGCAGGCGCAGCAGGTCGTCGAACGCCTCAGGCACCTCGCCGTCGAACTCGGTGATCAACATCTTCATCATGCCGCGCAGCGACTTCGTCTTCTGCCGGTAGAAGCCCGTCGCGAAGATGTCGCGCTCGAGCTCGGCAACCGGGACCGCCAGGTAGTCCTCCGGGCGGTGGTACTTGGCGAAGAGCTTCTCGGTCACCCGGTTGACGTTCACGTCGGTCGTCTGTGCGGAGAGCATCACCGAGACCACGAGCTCGAGCGGGCTCGAGAAGGTCAGCGCGATCTTCGCGTCGGCGTGCTCAACCGCGAGCCGTTCGAGCACGGGCCTGATCCGCTCGCGCTTCGGAGCGACGCGCTTGCGCGCTTCCTTCACATAGCTGCGCGCCATCAGATGGTGACGGCGACAGGTGCGGCCGGCGGCCAGGCTCCCCCGCCGAGGCGCGGCCCGGCGCAGACGAGATCGAGTGCCGGGCACCCCGCGCAGTTGAAGTCGCTCGGGCTCGGGAAGAACTCACCCGCGTTGATGCGCGCGATCGCCGCCGAGAGCTGACTCTCGAGCAGCGGCAACTCGCGCCGTTCGAACGTCGTCGGGACCACGGCGTCAGACCGTTCGAGGAAGTGGTAGACGACCTCGACCTCGTCGGCGCCCGCGCGGAAGCACGCAAGCGCGTAGACGAGGCGCTGCAGCGAGTAGCCGGCCTCGACGATCTCCGCGGGTGTTCCCTCGGCGAGCGAATTCGTCTTGTAGTCGAGCACGAGCGCCCGGACGCCCTCGCGCCAGAGCACGTCGAGCCGTCCGTGCAGGAGCACCCCGTCGTGCTCGAACGCGAACGGACGCTCGGGTGCGGCCCCGGCGAGGGTCGCGATGCGCACTGCGAGCTCCGACGCGCAGTAGGAGGCCACGAAGCCGCCGATCCGCGCGAGCTCGTCGTCGGTCACGCCCGGATACCACGAGCGCACGACCTCCAGGTCAGGCGGCGCAGGTGCGCTGAGATCGACGAGCTCGAGCAAGCGATGCGCGGCGTCGCCGACCTCGGTCGCCTTCAGCCCGGGTGCGGCCGCGCCTCCCGCGCCCGGCATCGTTCCCCGCTCCTCGCGCAGGCCGGCGACCCGCTCGATGTAGTAGCGATACGAACACCGCTCGTGCAGCGCGAGCGCCGAGTACGAGAGGCGCTTCACGCGGTGCAGCGGCGGCGGCGGAGGCGGCTCGAGCTCCGGCAGCCGGTAGCCACGCGGCGCGGGGGCGGTCGGCAGCTCGGCGAACAACGCGAGCTGACCGGCCTCGTCGAGGATCTCGACAGGTGGCAGCGCTTGCTGAGGCGCGAAGCGGTCGACACTCAGTAGGAAGCGCGCGTCGCCGCGCTCGATCTCGACCGGCGCCTCGGGCGCGCGCTCGACCTCGTCGTTTGCGTGCAGCCGCTCGAGCACCCAGCCGATGGGTGTCTCCCGATCCTGCGAGCGCTCGAGGTCGATCGCGCCCGAGACGATCAACCGGTCGACGGCGCGCGTCATCGCGACGTAGTAGAGGCGCAGCCGCTCGGCGCGATCCTCGCGCTTCTCCGCCTCGCGCACCTCCTCGTAGTTGAAGACGCCCTTCCGTTTGCCCGACTTCGGATCGATCACGCGGAAGCCGAAGGTCCCGTCGGGACGCACGAGGATCTCGTCGGTCGAGGGCCCGCCCGCGGTGTCCCGCCCGGCATCGGCGACGATCACGACCTTGAACTCGAGCCCTTTCGCCGCGTGAATCGTCAGTAGGCGGACGGCGTCGGCACCCTCTTCCTCGGAGACCGCCTCGAGCTGGGCTGCCCCGACCGCCTCCTGGTCGCGAATGAACTTCACGAACCCGTCGATGTCGGCGCCGCGGAGCTCCTCGTAGGACCGCGCGAGGCGCATCAGCTTGCGCAGGTTCGCGTAACGGCGCTTGCCGTCCCACAGTGCGAGAACCGCGAGGTCGTAGTCGTGCGCAGAGACGACCTCCTCACAGAGCCGCTCGAGCGAGAGGCGCGCCGAGGCCGCGACGAGCCGGTCGTAGCGCTGCTTGAACGCGCGGACGAGCCGCTGATCGACCTCGGCCAGCGGCTCGGGCAGCGACCGCTCGATGCCCGTGTAGAGGGGCCGCCTGCCGGCGTGACGCCGGATCAGAACGAGCGCGTCGTTCGAGACGCCGACGAACGGCGAGGCGAGCACGTTGGCGAGCGCCTCGTCGTCGTAGCGGTTGTGGAGGAGGCGGAGGTAGGAGAGCAGGTCGACCACCTGCTGCTGGCCGAAGTACCCGCGGCCCGTCGCGCGGTAGGTCGGCAGCCCACGCGCGCGCAGCGCGGCCTCGTAGCGCTCGGCATCCGTCCCGGCCGCGAAGAGCAGGACGATCTCGCCAGGCGTTGCGGCGCCCGTGTCGACGAGCTCGCTGACCCGGCGCGCGATCGACTTCGCCTCGCCCTCGCGCCAGTTCGACGACGCTTCGCGGTAGCTCGCCTTATCGCTGACGAGCAGCTCGACTGGGTGACCGAAGACCGGGTCGCTGAACTCGCCCGACGCGGCGAGCGGTTGGTAGCCCGCGCCGAACTCCTCGCCGAAGAGGTGGTTGACGGCAGCGAGCACCTCGGGGCGCGAGCGATAGTTGCGCGCGAGCGGCAAGCGCTGTGCCGCGGCGGCGCGCCGCTCGCGGAACACATCGACATCTGCATGACGGAAGCCGTAAATCGACTGGAACTCGTCGCCGACGAAGAACACGTCCTTGGTGGTCTTGGCTTCCTGGGGCGACGCTGGCGGCGCAGCCGTCGCCGTCCAGGGAGTCAAGAGGTCCACGACATCGCACTGGAGCCTGTTCGTGTCCTGAAACTCGTCGACCATGATCGAGCGGAAACGCAGCTGCTCGGTCTCGCGGATCGCGTCGTTGTCGCGCAGGAGGTCGCGCGCGAGGAGCTGCAGGTCTTCGAAGTCGAGCGCCGACTCGCGCGCTTTCGCCGCCCCGTATTCGGTCGCAAAGAGGTCGAGAAGCTCCTGGAGCAGCTCGCTGTCGCGGGCTGCGAGCTCCTCGAGCGCCGCCTGCTGCAGGCGCTCGCGGGCCGCGCGCAACTCCGCCCCGCGCTCGCCGGCCGGTGCGACCTCGGCGAGATCGAGCAGCTGCTCGGGATTCGCGCCGAGGGCGAGCGCCGTGTTCGCCGCGACGAGCTGCTTGTCGGTGACGTCCGGGTCGGCGGCGAGCACACGCGCGGCCGCCTGCAGCTCGGCGAGCCGCTCGGCAACGCCGGCGTGCTCTCCGAGCTCGAGCTTCAGGTCCCGGCCCGCCGAGCGCAACGTCTCGTAGACGCCCGTGAGCATCTTGCGCAGCCCTTGCGCACCGTAGGTCGCGAGCAGCCGGAGCCGCTCCGGGTCGCGCGAGGCGCAGAAACCCGCGAGTGCGCGCTCGAACGCCTCGCCCCGCAGCACCGCCGCCTGGTCTTCGGCAAGCTCGTGGAAGCGCGGATCGAGGCCAACCGCGAACGGATGCGTGCGCAGAAGGCGCGAGCAGAAGCCGTGGATCGTCGAGATCCACGCGCCGTCGAGCCGCCGCGCGAGGTCGTGCCGCCCACGCCCGTGCAGCGCGGCGCGGATGCGCGCGCGCAACTCGCCGGCCGCCTTGCGCGTGTAGGTGATCACGAGCACCGACTCGACATCGAGGCCCTGCTCGCAGACGCTGCGCACGAAGCGCTCGACGAGCACGCTCGTCTTCCCCGTCCCCGCGCCCGCGGAGACGAACACCTCGCCCGTCGCCTCGACCGCGGCGATCTGTTGCTCGTTCATCACGGCCGCTCGATCCGGCACATCGTCCAGAGGTCGCACCACGAGGGGCAGGTGCCGCCCTTCGGGTCGTGCTTCACGTCGCCGGCCTGGATCCGCTGCGCGTAGCTGCGCGCGCGGTCGCGCGATGTCTCGACGAGCGACCAGAAGTCATCCTGGGCGAGGTAGTCGTTGCGCTGGAAGCCCGGCAGGTCGTCTTCGGCCTCGGCGAGCAGTAGACCGCGCTTCACCCGCGCACCGGCGAGCGCGCGATAGACGCCGCCGAGCGGCTCGATGCCGACGAGATCGCGCAGCACGAGCATGTAGAGCGGGACCTGCAGCCTCAGGTCGACGTCGATCTGTCTGGCGGAGGGCGCGGTCCGCCCCGACTTGTAGTCCTGGACGATCCCGCTCGCGCTGTAGGGGTCGACGTCGATGCGGTCGATCTTGCCGCTCAGGTGCAGCCCCTCGCCGAGCGGCAGCCCACGCTGCAGCTCGGGTGCCGACCGCTCGGAGCCGAAGCCGACCTCGAACCGGCGCGGCACGAGCTCGAGCGGCGAGGCCGCCTCGTCGCGGACGAACCCTTCGAGATCGCGCCAGAGCCCCTCCTCGAGCTCGGCCGCCTGCAGCTCGGTCAACTCGAGCCGCACGCCGCCCCGCAGGGCGTCGTCGAGACATCGGCGCAGGAAGCCGACAGCGCGCTCGACGTTCTCGGGCGTGACGCGATCGTGGCCGAGCTCCTTCGGAACGCCCGCGTAGAACTTGTGCAGCGCGCTGTGCGCGACCGACCCGCGCAGCATCGGGTCGACGACGGCGTCGATCGTCTTCGGCGAGATGATGCGCTCGAAGAGCCACGCCGACGAGCAGTCGGCGAATCGCTCGAGCTCGGTGACGCCGAACGTTGTCTTCGACGCGAACTGGGCGAGCACGGCGTCGTTCGTCAAGCGTGTCTCGCGCGTGAACGCGGTGCGGGCTCGCGTCAGGCGCCGCTGCCAGTCGTTTGCCTCCGCCAGCGCGCGCGCCGAGTCGGCGTCGGCGACCGAGAGCTGCGCCACCGCACGCAGGCGCTCGCGATCGGTGGGCGCCGAGTCGAGCGTCCACGTCAGCGCAGAGAGCGAGCGGCGAGAGGTTGCACGCGCGACGTCCTCGTCGTCGAAGAGCGCGGCGACCTCTTCCCAGAAGGGGCTCGGCTCACGCGGGGCGCCGTCGTCGGTCGCGGCCTCGCGCACGAGGTAGAGCCTCCGCGCCGCGCGAGTGCATGCGGTGTAGAAGAGGTAGCGGTCGCGGCTGACCTGGTCGGGCCGCTCGAGGCGCGCGCTGCCGAGGGCACGGCGCGCGTCGTCGTCGAGGAACGGCGAGACCCGCGAGCGCCGCGGCAGCGATCCCTCTTCGAGCCCGAGGATGAAGACGACCTCGAACCGGCGTGTGCGTGCGCGCATCAGGTCGAGGACCGCGACGCGTCCGGTCTCGTTCGCCGACCCCAGGCGCACCTCGGCGCGCTCGAGCGCGGCGAGCACGTCCTCCGTGGCGAGCGGCTCGGCGAGCCTCGAAAGCCCTTCGAGCTCGTCGAGCAACCGCAGCGCGGCGTCGTAGGAACGGAGGTCGAGTCGCGAGGTCTCCCCGGCGGGCGGGGCCTCGGTTCCGTACGCGGCGCGCAGCATCGAGCGGATCAGCGCCCGGACACCCTCGGTTGGTGTTGCGGCCGCGCGCAGCTCGCCGAGCTGCGGGATCGGCGCCTCGCGGAGCTTCTCGGCCTCCTCCTCGACCCTCGCAGGCGTGAGCACGGCCCGGCCGCGCAGCCGGCCCTCGACGAAGTCGACGGACGAGCGGGCGAGCCCGGAGTACGGCGAGCGAAGGTAGGTGAAGAGCTCCCGGCGACCGGCGTCGCCCCACGCGTAGCGCAGCAGCTGCAGCAGCGCATGACCGAGTGGCGTGCCGCCGAGCCGCACGCGCGACTCGACCGCATAGGGAACGCCCAGGCCGCCGAACACCGTCTCGAGCGGCGCGCGCCACGCCTCGAGCGACGGTGCGACGAGCGCGATCTGCTCGGGCGGTGTGCCTGCGCGGATCAGGCCGAGCAGCTCTTCGCCGACGAGCTCGAGCGTGCCGCGCGCACCCGCTCCCTCGAAGAACCTGATCGCCGCGTCGAGCTCGGGCGCCGGCGGCGGCGACTCTTCGTAAAGCGACCGCTCGAGATGGGCGAGCGCGGGATGTGCGTAGTCCGCCGATCGCGGGGCGAGCTCCTCGATGTCGCCGCCGGCGAGGGCGGAAAGGTCGTCGGCGGTGCGGCGAAGCGACGCGAACGCGATTCGTCCCGGCTCGTAGGGGAGCGACACCTGCACGTCCGCGCGGCCGGCGAGCGCCTCGAGCAGCGACCACTCCGCCCCGGTCAGATCTTCGAAGCCGTAGGCGAAGACCGGCTCGCCGTGCCAGGAGCCGAGCTCCGACTGCAGGCGCTCGGCGGCTCGGCGGCGGAGCAGGTCGCGGTCCCAGAGCTGCAGCCGCTCGAGCTCGCTCCGGTACGCGGTGTAGAGACCGGCCAGGTCGCCGTCGAGATCCTCGGGGTCGAGCAGCCCCGACTCGAGCTCGCCGAGTGTCTGCAGCAGAGCGTCCGCAAAGCCACCGGTGCGGGCCGAGCGCGAGAGGCCGTTCAGCGATGCGCCGGCGAGCGAGCGGCGCACGACGAGCGCGCGCTGGGCGTCTGTCGCGACGGGGCGCCACGTCGGGTCGCCTGCCGCGAGGCGGCCGAAGACGTCGTCGAAGGTGCCGATCGAGCCCCCGAGCAGGCAGCCGCAGCGTGCGAGCAGGTCGCGCTCGACACGGTCGACGTCCGACCGGTTCGGCACGATCAGAACCGGTTCGTCGTCCAGGCGCGCCAGGTAGCGCTCCAGTAGGAGCGCGACTTTGCCCGCGTTCGCAGGCCCGGCGAGGAGGGACAGCCCCACCTTCCCATCGTAGAGCGGCCACAGGACAGGCCCGGTGACCGCTCAGGCCCGCTTTCCCGCTGTGTGCTGCCTTTTGTCGCTTACTGCGCCGAGGGTGCTTGGGCCTTCGGCCGCCGGCCCCGGCGCGCTGCAGCCCGCCCCGGCATCTTGCTCGCGCAGTCGTCGCAGAGATCGGCGATTTTCGAGCCGCGACGGGCATCGGAATAGGTGACGCGCAGCGCGGCGCCCTGCGCCTCGTCGACCTCCCGACCGCAGTTGTCGCAAACGAGCACTGTTTTCCGAGCCAATTTCGCCTCCTCGACGTGAGTTGCCCGGAAACCTACCTCACAATTCAAGCTGCATCGCGTGCGGCGCGAATTCGCCAGGAACGTAGCAGGCTCAGTGTTGCGAGCTCCTCGGGATCGAGCCCAGTATCCCGTGCGCGAACAACGCGCAATCGGCGCGGTCGGAAATCCTCGATCGTCCGCCCGTCGAGGTATTGCTCGACCACCGCCGGGCTGACGTACGAGGAACGGGCGACCGCCGGCGTGTTCCCCAGCTTGGCTGCGACGCGCCGCATCACGTCGGCGACGCGCCGTTTTGCGTCGGTCGGCGAACTCGGCGGCTCGTGCTCCGCGAGATGGACCGCAGCGGTCAGCGTGCCGCCCCAGGTGCGGAAGTCCTTGGCGGTGAACTCGGCGTTCATGTGCTCGCGGATGTACTCGTTCAGCCGTCGGGAATCGAGATTCGAGCGCCCAGCCTCCGTCTCGAACTGGAGCAGGCGCCGCCCGGGCAGCGCCAGCAGCTCCTTCATCGCCAGGGCGAGCTCGGGGTCGACGATCGCGCTCCGGACGATGATGCTGTGTTTGCCGCGGTACTTGAAGGAGATCCGTGAGCCCCGGACCGTAACGTGGCTCTTGTTCAGGGTCGTGATCCCGAACGTCCGCGAGGTCTTCGCGTAGCGGTCGGTGCCGACTCGGAACCAGCCGAGATTGATCAGGCGGACGGCGAGCGCCGAAACACGCTCCGGCTGCAGGCCGTCGAGCGCCATATGCTCGGCCATCACCTCGCGGAGCTTCGGCAGCGATTCGGCGAACCGGATCAGCTTCGCGTACTTGGCCTGCTCCTGCCTCGCTCGATAGTCGGGGTGGTAGAGGTACTGGGTGCGCCCGGCGGCGTCCACACCGGTCGCCTGCAGCTTGGCCCGGACGGTCGGCGAGATCCAGACGGCCTTCCACGCGGGGGGAATCGCAAGCGCGTCGACCCGGGCGAGCTTCGGCTCGTCCGTAATCTCACGCCCAGCGGCGTCGAAGTAGCGGAATCTCCTTCTCGACCCCGTACGTGACCAGCCCGCCCCACGCGCCATAGACGGCGCGTTCCCGCAACAGGCGCATCGCTAATCTTCGCCGCCGATGGAGTTGAAGACGATCGTCGTCCTCGAGGGCGACCAGACCGGCCAGGAACTGCTCGAGGAATCGCTGCGCGTCGTCGCGGCCGACGTGATCGGGCTCGAGCTCGACCTGCCGCGCTTTGACCTTTCGCTCGAGAGCCGCCGCGAGACGGACAATGGCATCGTCCACGAGGCGGCGGCTGCGATCCGCACGCACGGCCTCGGCCTGAAGGCGGCAACCGTCACGCCCGAGACGCGCGACGGCGTCGGCTCGCCGAACCGGATCCTGCGCGAGGAGATCGGCGGCAAGGTGATCGTCCGCACCGGGCGGCGAATTCCGGGGGTCGTCCCGTTCGGGGGCGTGCACGCGCCGATCTCGGTCGTGCGGATGGCGGTCGGAGATGCCTACGGCGCCAAGGAATGGCGGGAAGGCGAGGGTGATACGGAGGTTGCGTTCCGCACGGAGCGGATCGAGCGCACGGTCTGCCGCGCTGTCGCCGAGTTCGCGTTCCGAGAGGCCGCCCGCACCGGCGCCAAGGTCTTCGGGGGCCCGAAGTTCACGGTCTCCCCCACCTACGAGGGGATGCTGAAGGAGGAGATGGATGCGTCCGCCGGGCGCCATCCCGACGTGCCGTACGAGCCGCAGCTGATCGATGCGACGTTCGCGCTCCTGGTCGCCTCGACGGGCGACCCGCTCGTGATCCCGGCGCTGAACCGCGACGGCGACATCCTCTCCGACCTGGTGCTGCCCCTTTTTGGCTCGATCGCAGGCTCCGAATCGATGCTCGTCGCCTTCGAGGGCGACGACTTCGAGCCGACGGCGCTGATGGCCGAGGCCGCGCACGGGACCGCCCCGTCGCTCCAGGGCAAGGACGTGGCGAACCCGATGGCGATGATCCTGGCCGTGGCGGCGCTTCTCTCACAGACCGAACAGGGCAACCTGGCGGGCCGCGCGATCCGGGAGGCGACGCTCGAGGCGGTCGCTCAGGGGGTCAAGACGGCAGATCTCGGCGGGTACTCCTCGACGACCGAGTACACCGACGAGGTGATCTCCCGCACACGCACGAAGCTCAAGATGGTCGATCGGTAATTCGAGTGCGTGCGGGGATGGCCTGGATCAAGCAGGTCAGTCAGGTCGGGCGCAGGGCGTAGCGGTGCCTACGTTCAAGCCCGAGCTGGCTGAGCTGCGCCGCATCCAGGCCACCAGCCGCGGGCGCTCTCAATTGTCGATCAATCATCGGGTCTGGGCGTCCCTTTAACTCTGTCCGACAGATCGCAGCGCGACGAATGCCTGCGCGACGTCAGGGTCGAAATGAGAGCCGGCACAGCGCGCGACCTCGACGATTGCGTCGTCGTGGCTCACCGGCCCGCAGTAGGGACGCTGCGACGTCATCGCGTCGTACGCGTCGGCCACGGCCAGAATCCGGGCCTCGACCGGGATCTCTTCGCCGGCGAGACCGTGCGGGTAGCCGCCGCCGTCCCAGCGCTCGTGGTGGTGCAGGACGCACACGACGGCCTCCTGGAGCTTGTCGTCGCCGATCAGCATCTCGGCGCCGCGCTCAGGATGGGTGCGGATCTGGTCGAGCTCCGCGGGCTCGAGCGGCCCCGCCTTGCGCAGCAGGTCAGGGTCGAGCGCCAGCTTGCCGATGTCGTGCAGCGGGCCACCGACCTTGAGTGCGTCGATGTGCGGTGGGCTCGCGCCGACCGCATCAGCCAGTTGGAGCGAGAGCACGGTAACGCGTGCGGCGTGACCGGCTTCGTCTGGATCGCGAGAAACAAGTGTCAGCATGTTCAGTAGGGCCTCTCCCATCGGCTTT
>JBBQQI010000021.1:0-31302 GCA_038216085.1 Gaiellales bacterium
ACGCTGGCAGGCGCTCGAGACCCGAGGAAAGCCCCGCTCGATCGTCGTCGTCGCCGTCGCACGCGAGCTCGCCGGAGACTGCTGGGCGATCGCGACGATGGAGTAGCCGCCACCAACAACGGCTCGGCGAGGAGAGCACACCGGCGCTAACGACGCGAGGAGCGACCCGAGAGAACACTGAGAGCAGCCCCAACAGGCCACGCCCGACGCCAGACAAACGGCACCGCCCCTCACCATCGCACACCCGGTCATGCGGCACCAACCCGCGCATATCAGTCGCGACACAGACGTCGACGACAGCCGATGCGCTCCCCCCACCGACACCCAACCCCGCAAAGCCGCGGGGCGAAACGCCCCTGCGCAGTTGACAGGCCACACTCCATATGAGCGTTCCGGAAAGCACCCTGAACGGAGTTCGGGAAACGAGCATCCGGGAAGGCTGACGCGAGTGTCGCCACGTCGCATCGTCGTCGCCCTCGCAGTCGTTGACGTCGGGAGTTGGTTCCTGGCAGGTGTCGGGGTCGGCGGGAACGTGCCAGGCCGGTCGTATGTGATCTTCGACGTGGTCTTGGAAGCCGTACTGCTCGTCGGGCTGTGGTTTCTTTGGCGTGTCGCCTGGTGGATCGCCGTTGCCGTCGCGGCCTTGGGAGAGGTGTTCGAACTCGTCCATACGGTCGATGACTTCACCGGGAGACGCCTCGTACTTCTCGGCCTGGGGCTTGTGTACCTCGGCTTGTTGATGCTCCCTCGATTGCGCCAGACTCTGCGCCCGCCCCGACGCGGCCAGGCGGCATAGAGCCTCGCCTGCGCGAGCGTCCTTCCGCCCGACTACATCCTGAAGATGCCGAACGTGCTGTCGGGAATCGGGGCGTTCAGGGCTGCGGAGATGCCGAGGGCGAGCACGCGCCGGGTATCGAGTGGGTCGATGACTCCGTCGTCCCAGAGGCGCGCGGTCGAGTAGTAGGGGTTTCCTTCGGCTTCGTACTTGGCGCGGATCTCGTCTGGGTCTGCGTCGCCGACCATCGTCAGGACCGTCGCCGCCTGGTCTCCGCCCATCACCGAGATGCGAGCGTTCGGCCACATCCATAGCTGCCGGGGCGAGTAGGCGCGCCCGCACATCCCGTAGTTGCCCGCGCCGAAGGAACCGCCGGTGACGATCGTGAACTTCGGCACGTCCGCGCAGGCGACGGCCATTACGAGCTTCGCGCCGTCGCGGGCGATGCCGCCGGCCTCGTACTCCTTGCCGACCATGAAGCCCGTGATGTTCTGCAGGAAGACGAGCGGCACCTTGCGCTTGCACGCGAGCTCGATGAAGTGCGCGCCCTTCTGCGAGCTCTCGGCGAAGAGGACGCCGTTGTTCGCGAGGATCCCGATCGGGTAGCCCTCGATGTGCGCCCAGCCGCAGACGAGCGTCTCGCCGTAGAGCGCCTTGAACTCGTCGAAGCGGCTGCCGTCGGCGATGCGCGCGATCACCTCGCGCGCGTCCATGTGGGTGCGGTGGTCGTCGGGAATCAGCCCGTACAGGTCAGACGGGTCGACGGTCGGCTGCTCGGCGGCCGCGCGCGTCCACGGCGGTTCCGGCTTGCGCGCGTGCGTGTTCGCGACGATCCGCCGCGCGATCGCGAGCGCATGCTCGTCGCTTGTCGCGTAGTGGTCGGCCACGCCGGACTGCCGCGTGTGCACGTCGGCGCCGCCGAGCTCCTCCGCGGTCACGTCCTGGCCCGTCGCCGCCTTGACGAGTGGGGGGCCGCCGATGAAGATCGTCCCGGTGCCGCGCACGATCACGGTCTCGTCGCTCATCGCCGGCACGTAGGCGCCGCCTGCCGTGCACGAGCCCATCACGACCGCGATCTGCGGAATGCCCTGCGCCGACATGCGCGCCTGGTTGAAGAAGATCCGGCCGAAGTGCTCGCGGTCGGGGAACACCTCCGCCTGTAGCGGCAGGAACGCACCGCCCGAGTCGACCAAGTACAGACAGGGCAGCCGGT
The DNA here is from genome assembly GCA_038216085.1 of Gaiellales bacterium. Classification (GTDB taxonomy): domain Bacteria; phylum Actinomycetota; class Thermoleophilia; order Gaiellales; family Gaiellaceae; genus PALSA-600. The sequence continues at coordinate 1,989 of JBBQQI010000021.1, forward strand.
TCTGCTCGGCAACCTCCTGTGCGCGCAGATGCTTCTTGACGGTCAGCGGGAAGTACGAGCCGCCCTTGACCGTCGCGTCGTTCGCGACGATCACGCACTCGCGCCCCTCGACGACGCCGACACCGGTGACGATTCCCGCTCCCGGCGCCTGACCGTCGTAGACCTCCCCGGCCGCGAGCGCGTTCAGCTCGAGAACTGCCGTGCCCGGATCGATCAGCCGGTCGATCCGCTCGCGCGCCAGCAGCGTGCCCCGCGAGCGATGGCGTTCCACCGAGCGCTCACCACCGCCCGCGGCGACGAGTGCCGAGCGGGCGCGCAACTCGTCGACCAACTGCTCCATCTGCTCGTGCCTGCGGGCGAAGTCGTCGGTCCGCTCGACCTTGCTTTCCAGAAGCGCCATGCCAGGGAGCCTAATCCTGCCGTCGGGCACACTGTCGCGCGTGCACAGCAATCGCCTGTTGCTCCTCGCCGGAGCCGTCGTGGCTGCGGCGGTTGTCGTCGTCGTTCTGCTGCTCGTCGGCAGGGGCAGCGGCTCGAGCAGCGTGACCACGACGACGACTGCGGGCAAGAAGACGGCCCGGCCTGCAGTGTTTGCCGGCATCCCGCAGCACGGCGACACGCTCGGCAGCACGAGCGCCGCTGCGACGTTGACGGTCTTCGAGGATCCGCAGTGCCCGTTCTGCCGCGAGTGGGCGCTCGGCACGCTGCCGGCCGTTCTTGCGGACTACGTGCGGCCGGGGCGGGTCAAGCTCGTCTACCGGGGCATTCAGATCATCGGGCCCAACTCCCAGAAGGGACTGCGCGCGATCTACGCAGCCGGCGGCGAGAACAAGCTCTGGAACCTCACCGATGCGCTCTATCGCCGCCAGGGCGCCGAGAACAGCGGCTGGATAACTGACGCCGTGATCCGCGACGCGGCGGCCGCAGCCGGCGCGAAGGGCGGCGCGATCCTCGCCGGGTCGTCGGCTCCGTCGGTGACGGCGGCGCTCAGGGAGGCGGCGCAGCAGTCGACGGCCGATTCGGTTCAGGGGACGCCGACGTTCGTCGTCCAGCGGCCGCCCGGCCTGCCGCAGCAGTTGCAGCTCTCGGCGCTCGATCCAGCGTCGTTTGCTGCCGCGCTTGACGCTGCCCTGCAATGAGCCTGGCTCTTCAGTGAGCTTGCGACCTGTGATCTCGGTGGCCGCGGCCGTCGGGATCGCGGTCGCGGCCTACCTGACCATCGTCCACTACGCCCACACCTCGCCGACTGCACGTCGGGCGGCTGCGAGCTGGTTCAGCACTCGAAGTACGCACTGCTCGGCGGTATGCCCGTCGCGCTACTCGGCCTCATCGCCTACGTCGCCGTGCTCGCGACCGCGGCGTGGCGCGGCGTCGCAGCGGCGCTGGTCGGCGTCGTGCTGGCGCTCCCAGGCGCCGCGTTCAGCGCCTACCTCCTCTGGGTGCAGATCGCGCGCATCCATGCGATCTGCCAGTGGTGCGTGGGCAACGACGTCGTGATCGGCGCGCTGGCGGTCCTGTGCGTCGCACGCCTGCTGCGCGAGGACGCACCGGACTACGTCAGAGGCTTCGGGCGGCCGGCAGGCCGGCTTGCTGATGCTTGGCCGCCCCGCACGGGGGCGCGGTCGACCGTTCAGCCGACTACGAAGAGGCAGAGGGTGGAGAGGAGGGCGACGGTGTGGCGGGCGCGCCGCGTGAACGAGAGCAGGAACACAGTTCGATGTTAGCCGCCGGTTCTGAACGGTTCCTTAAGGCGGCGAGGACATTTCCGGCGGTGCGGGGGAAACCGAACAGGGGCGAGGCGACAGGACTTGAATCTGCAAACTGGCTGGCCGTTGCGACGATCCTCCGCGTGCCGTCCTTCGTACACCCCGCGCGCTCGCGCCATGTCGCTCGCGGCGTAAACTACTCACTCGGCGTATAGGAGCGGCTGCGGCAAGATGCACGGTCTCAGGCATTACGAAGTTCGGCTAAGGCGGAGCCACCGCCCTCCGTACGTAATCGCGCGCCGGGTTCTCCTTGGGTCTGGCGTTTTGCTCGCATTGCTCGTCTTCTTGATCGTTCGCTGAGGCAGGTAGCCCAGATTCTTTGCGACGAACATCCGTCATTTCGCACCCGCCGCGAGGAGCTCGTCGCGATCTTCCTTCCCGGTTAGAGGTGGGTTGCGGCGGCGCCGCAGGCGCCACCGCAACATGGCCGCTATGAGGCGGACTTGCCGCCGTTTTTCTTCTGGCCATCCTTGATCTCGCCGCGCCAAGCACCAGATTCGTGCTGCTTGCTCTCCATCAGCTCGCGGAAGCGTTCGAGGTCGCCACTGACCCGCCGCCGATCAAGCCCGACCGATGATCCGACGGCTTCGGCCGTACCCTGGGTGATGTAGGACATCTTGAAACGGACGCGCGTGCGCGACTCGGAGCCAGCGGGTTCGAACGTCACGGCGCCGCGGTTCTGCTTTCCGTCGATTGATTCCCACGCGATGCGGCGGTCGGGCTTCTGCTCGGTGATCTTCGCATCCCATTCCGCTCTCTTTCCGGCGACGGTGACGGCCCAGTGCAACAGCGTGTCGTCGAGCTGGGTTACCTCCTCAACGCCTTCCATGAACGTCGGAAACTCCTCGAACTGCGTCCATTGGTTGTAGGCAGCGCTGACCGGCACGTTCACCTCAATCACTTCCTCGATGCTTGCCGGGCGATCACGGGGCATCGCTGCGCCGAGGCCGAGTTTCTTCGCTCTCGACACTCCGGCAAGGGCGGTCGTGCGGAGCTTGGGAACTGCCGCGACGGCCACGCCGGCACCGGTCAGCACGATCAGGAGGTTTCGAAGCGTGCGGCTGGCGCTCTCTTTCTGCACCCGGTTGCGCGCTTGTTGGAGTTGCGAGAGCGCCTCGACGAGCTGCGCCTGCATCACCGGATCGGCCCCGAGACGCCTCACGAGCCCGAGCAATCCTGCCTGCCTGCGCGCCTGTTGCACGCCGCGGTGTAACCCATGTGCCCCGACTCGAAGCACTTCGCAGGTTATTTGGCGCTTTCGTTCGGGTCCTCCTCGGCGGCGAGCTCAAGCGATGCGGTGCGGACGGTGTCGAGATGGCGTTGCTGAATCGGAAGAGCCCAATCAACCAGGTCAGCGACTTCGGCCTTCCCTGCCCGCTGGTTCAGTGTTTTGAGGATCTCCCAGTGACCGACCTCGCCCGCTTCGGCCATCGTCAGGAACTCAAAGCCGTCGAGCGCGTCCGAGGCCTGGTCGAGGTAGGTCTTCATCATTGATTGAGCCTTCTGCTTCACGTCGCGCGCCTCGTCGAGGATCGCCGTCTTCTTGCCCTCAAACAAGCCGGCAACCTCGGTGCCACGCGCCTCGGTCTGCTTTGCCTCGTCGCGCATACGCTCGAGATCGCTCACGAGCTTGTCGTTGCCGTCTTCCTTTGCAAGCTTCGCGACTTTCTGTCCGGCGTCCTGCGCCGCCATCGCGAGCCCGACAACCTCCCCGAGCTTCGACTCGAGATTCGTCAGTTCAGCCATGTTGGATCACCCTTTGTCTTCATTGAGGAACAGGCGAGCAAGCAGCGCGCCCAGCGATCGCGGTTACCGCCACGAGAGGTATGAGCCCGCGCTCGAATTGCGAAACCTGTTCAGGATATTTTTTGCCGGAAGCCGTAACCCACGGAGCCGCGTCTGCGTTGCGATCTGTAATCCGCAACTTCTTCCGAGGAGAACCATGCTTCTGGCGAGCATCCACACCAGTGTCGACCACGCCTTCACGGTGTTCTTCGACTGGGTTCCCAAGCTGGTCGGCGCGCTCGTGATCCTGCTGATCGGCTACCTTATCGCCAAGATCGTCGGCAAGCTCGTCGCCCGACTAACTCACCGCGGCGGGCTCGACCGGGCCTTGCACGGCGGTCCCGGCGGCAACATCGTCCAACGCGCCGTCCCGAAGCCCTCACGTCTTCTTGGCTCGGCCGTTTTCTGGCTGCTTTTCCTCGGCACGCTCTCACTGGCGGCCAGCGCACTTGGGATTGCGGCACTGACCGCGTTCATCGCCGCGGTCTTCGCCTACCTGCCAAACGTGATCGCTGCCCTGCTGATCTTCCTGATCGCCGGAGCTGTCGCAGCCGCTGTCGCCACCCTGGCGACGAGGACGATGGGCGACACCGGGCTGGGCAAGATTGTTGCCACTGCTGCACCGATTTTGATCATGACGATCGCGACCTTCATGATCCTCGATCAGCTGAAGATCGCACACGACATCGTCGTGATCACCTATACAGCGCTGATCGGCGCGATCGCTCTTGGCTCGGCGCTCGCCTTCGGGCTCGGCGGCCGAAACGTCGCCGAACGGATGCTCGAAGGCGCCCACAACACCGTCCAAGAAAACAAAGAACAGTGGAAAGCCGACCTCGACAAGGGCGTCTCACGCACAAAAGATCAGACCGCGAACCTGAAAGCAAAGGCGAGCGGCAGCGAAACCACTCAGCCGCACTCCAACATGACCGACACCCCCGCCACACCACCAAAACGCTAAGACGAATCTTCCCTTCTACGGATGGGCGCAAGCCCACCCGCAGAAGGAAGAACAACCTGCACGACCCTCAAACAGAAAGGGAACAACATGCCTCTTGCTATCGCTGGAACCGGCTACGGCCTGATCGGAATCCTCGTCATCGTCCTGCTCGTCGTCCTGATCCTCTACTTCATCCGCCGCGCATAAAACCGAGGGCAACGGCAAGAGCTCGTCCAGTTTCGGCTCGTTGCGCTGCGGGATCGCCGGCCTCGGCGACGCGGAGCGCGAATGGCCGCGCACGCTGCGGCCGAGGTCATTCGCCAGCTTCGCGAAGCGGGAGCCGAGCTGGAGTCGTGGCTGGCTCGCGTGGCTTGCCATCCTCGCGACGTTGACAATCTCCGCCAACACCTCCGAGACGGTCTCCTGAGCTTGAACGACCCGCACCGTGCCTCGCGGACCGGGGCCGTTGCGTTCGAGGCTCTATGCCGAGATGACGACTTCGCCGGCCGAGACCTGCGGCGCCGAGCCGCCGATCTCCGGCAGGTTTTCGCGTACCCAGCTTGCCGCGGCGGTGTTCGATTCGTTCGCGCCCGCCTGGTCGTCGGAGACGCTGACCGGGACCGCGCCGTCAGCGGTACGAATGAGGTAATCGGCGTGGAATCCGTCGATCCCGCTGACCAAGCTCTTGACGTCGGCTTCGTTCCTGACAAGCGCCATTGGCCATCGCGGGGCTGGTCGAGTACGTACGAACGGTGGCGTACGTACGAACCTCCTGTTGGCGCCGCCACGGCGCGCCCTTAACGAAGGCGCGACGAGGGCTGGATCTTCGGTTTCCTCTCCCCAAGGCCCTGCCGTCGTCGCTATCCCGGTTCACTGCCGCCAGTTCACTCGGGGTACTGAAGAAGATCCCTGACGGCCGGAAAACGTGCGACCTGCTCAGCGCAACAGTCTCCGCACTGTCCCAGCCCGTCCCGGACCAGCCGAGCGCCACGGTGACCGAATGACCCGTGTATGTCATACGGCGTGGGCTCCCGCGAACGAGGGATAGCCGCCGCCCGCTGATCAGCACATAACGAGAGGGCCGACAGTCCGGCGTGAGGGGAAACGACCGGACGTCTGGCGAATCACTGCGGCGAGATCGAGCTTTCGCTAACTCGCTTGGCGGGTCTCGTGTTCGGAGGTCGGCTTCCACGGTTACGGCAACCAGCTACTCCGAATCGTCTCGATCATCCCGGGCCGCGGATCGGGGAGTTCGTCGGCACGCATGGCGTCGAGGGGATCTGGATGGTCGAGCCAGTCTGACGCTCTTCACTGAGGAGGCATGGTTTGAAAGCCGTATGAACTACCTCATGAACGGCTAGCTCACCGTTCAGGGGGACGCCGGCGAGCCAATGGGCGGCCAGGCTGGGCCACAAGGCACAGCGAATAAACGCTGCCGGGTAAAAAGAATGAGGCGGTCATGCGGCGACCGAGGATGAGTTGGTCAGGGTAAGACCAATCTCGCGTGGCAACCGAGATGGGTCGGGCGGTCTGAGGCGTCCTCATACCGCGGCTATGGTGATCCCACTGCCCGCTCGAAAGCCGTACCTGATCCAGACGGTTTCCGGCGAGAACCTCGGCGTCCTTCTTTCGCTCCGCGAAACCTGGAACCCCGGCGACGAGTTCGCACTGAAGGGTCAGCGGTTGCGCGTGACGGCCATGGTGCCCGTCGAGCCCGAAACCTCGGAATGGGTCGCCCGTCTCACCGTCGAACCTGTGTGACAGCGAGCAGCCCGCTGCGCGCCAGTTGCGCGCCAGTAAGCGCCAGTTCCGAGCGGTTTTCAGCGGATCACACCGGACAACGCGAGCGGCGGTAGAGAGCACGAAACCCCGCATCACTACGGGGTTTCGGCTTACTTGAGGGAGCAGGGGCGACAGGACTTGAACCTGCAACCCCCGGTTTTGGAGACCGGTGCTCTACCAATTGAGCTACGCCCCTCGGTTGCGCCGGGATTGTATCCGGGTCTTCCGGACCTCACCGGAACCCTCGAGCGCTCCGGCGCTGATCCGAGCAGTACGATCGCCGCGTGGCGATGGCCGCGCTCTTCATGGCGATCACGGTGGCCTTCGGCCTGATCGCGGTGTGGTCGGGAACCGCCGGCCAGTGGGTGATCGCGGCCACCGCAACCGCGCTTTCTGCCTGGATGTCGACCCTCGCGTGGGGAGCATTGAGGAAAACGCGCCTCTAGCGCGTATTCTCCCTACGTGGCAGGGGAGGACACACAGACGCTTTGGCTCGAGTTCGCTCGGACAAAGGACAAGGGGCTGCGCGACCGGTTGATCCTCACCTATGCCCCGCTCGTCAAGTACGTGGCCGGCCGCCTCGGCTCGGGCCTGCCCGCCCACGTCGACGAGGGTGACCTCGTCTCCTACGGGCTGCTTGGCCTGATCGGCGCGATCGAGCGCTACGACCTGACGCGCGACATCAAGTTCGAGACGTACGCGATCTCACGGATCAAGGGTGCGATCATCGACGAGTTGCGCGCCCTCGACTGGGTGCCGCGCTCGGTGCGCTCGCGTGCCCGCGAGATCGAGCGCGCGATCACCGAGCTCGAAGCGAAGAGCGGGCTCGCACCGACCGACGAGCAGATCGCTGCCAAGATCGGCATCTCCGTCGACGAGCTCGAAGAGTCCTTGACCGACATCGGCCGCTCCTCGATCGCTGCGCTCGACGAGCTGTGGTCGGTCTCCGGTGAGGGCGATCAGATCTCGCTGATGGACACGATCGAGGACGAGACCGGCCCGCGGCCGGAGTCTGCGCTCGACGAGACCGAGACGCGCGAGGCGCTCGGCGAGGCGATCTCGCGCCTGCCCGAGCGGGAGAAGCTCGTCGTGACGCTCTACTACTACGAGGAACTGACGCTCCGCGAGATCGGCGAGGTGCTCGGCGTGACCGAGTCCCGGGTCTCACAGCTCCACACCAAGGCGATCCTGCGCCTGAAGGCCCGCCTGGCCGGCGCGGCGGCACGGGTTTGAACGACCCGGTCTAAGCGAACTCGCAGGAGCGTCTAAGCCTGCACTAAGGGAGGGGTCGTCTCCTGGGTGCAGGGCAACTCCGTCGCGCATCGAGCAAGCCCGCCGCAAGCTCCGCATCGCCCGCATCGCTGCTGCGGCGGTCCCCTCGGTCGGGCTCGCCTTCGCGGTGCGATTCAGCGTCCGTGGACGTGCCTGGCTGACCGGCACGGCGTAGGATTCGCGCGACCCGTTCGCGCACAGATTCAGGAGGACTCGATGCCCACCGAAGCCGGGAAGATCCGCAACGTTGCTGTCGTCGGCCACCGCGGTACGGGCAAGACCTCGCTCGTCGAGGCGATGCTCTTCCAGGCCGGGAAGACGAACCGGCTCGGGGCAATCGACGCGGGCAGCACCGTGTCGGACTGGGAAGAGGACGAGCAGCGCCGAGCGATGTCGCTGGCCGCGTCGCTCTGCCACCTCGAGTGGCAGGAGCGCAAGCTCAACATCATCGACACCCCCGGCGACTCGGGCTTCCAGGCAGACACCGTCGCGTCGCTGCGGGTGGTCGAGGGCGCTCTCGTCGTCGTCTCCGGTGTCATGGGCGTCGAGGTCAACACCTCACGTGTCTGGGACCGCGCCGAGGAGCTCGGCCTGTCGCGCGTCGTCTTCGTGAACATGCTCGACCGGGAGCGCGCAGACTTCTACCGCGTGCTCGGCTCGCTGCAGGAGCAGCTGTCGGAGCGCTGCATCGCGATCCAGCTGCCGATCGGCGGCGAGCACGAGCTCACCGGGATCGTCGACCTGCTGCACAACTGCGCGTACACCGACCCGTCGGGAGTGCAGGAGGGTGACCCGGTCGAGATCCCCGCGGAGATGGCCGCGACAGTCGAGGAGTACCGCACGAAGCTCCTCGACGCGGTCGTCGAGACCGACGAGGCGTTGATGGAGCGCTACCTCGGCGGCGAGGAGATCCCCGCGGACGATATCGCTGCCGCTCTGAAGAACGCCGTCACGCGCGACGAGATCTACCCCGTCGCGTGCGGTGTCGCCACCAGGAACCTCGGCACGCACGCGCTGCTCGACCTGATCGTGGAGGGTGTGCCGAGCCCGGCGAAGAAGGGCTCGCCGATCGACACCGACGCGACGGTCGCCGCATTTGTGTTCAAGACCGTCGCCGATCCGTTTGCCGGCCGCATCAACGTCTTTCGCGTCTACGCGGGCGAGGTGAAGGCCGACACGACGCTCGTCAACCACCGCGACCACTCGAAGGAGCGGCTCGGCGGGCTGATGCTGATGCAGGGCAAGGATCACGAAAAGTGCGACGGGTTCGGCCCGGGCGACATCGGCGCCGTCGCGAAGCTGAAGGCGGTGCAGACCGGCGATGTGCTCGTCGACGCCGAGCATGATCTGGAACCGCCGTCACTCGGCTTTCCCGAGCCGGTGATGAGCTTCGCGGTCACCGCAAAGACAAAAGGCGACGAGGACAAGATCGCGCAGGCGCTCAGGCGGCTCGGCGAGGAGGACCCGACGCTGCGACTCCGTCGCGACCAGCAGACCGGGGAGGAGCTCCTTTCCGGGATGAGCCAGGTGCACGTCGAGGTGGCCGTCGAGCGCGCGAAGCGCCGCTTCGGCGTCGAGATGGAGCTGCACCAGCCGCGCGTACCGTACGTCGAGACGATCAAGGGCCAGGCCCGGGCGCAAGGGCGCTACAAGAAGCAGACCGGTGGCCGCGGTCAGTTCGGGGACTGCCACATCGTGCTCGAGCCGCTCGACGACCACGTCGGCTACGAGTTCGTCGACAAGATCGTCGGTGGCGTGATCCCGCACGGCTTCCGGCCCGCCGTCGACAAGGGGATCCAGGAGGCGCTGCAGCACGGCGAGCTCGCGGGCGCACCGGTGCAGGGCGTGCGCGTGACGCTCGTGGACGGCAGCTACCACAACGTCGACTCGTCGGAGATGGCGTTCAAGATCGCCGGCTCGATGGCGTTCCGCTCGGCCTACGAGAAGGCACAACCGACGCTGCTCGAGCCGATCATGGAGCTCGAGGTGACGGTGCCCGACGAATCCGTGGGCGCGATCAACGGCGATCTCAACTCACGGCGCGGACGCCTGCACGGGATGGAGCCCAAGGGCGGGATGACGACGATCAAGGCCGAGATCCCGATGGCGGAAGTGCTGACCTACAACCACGCGCTCACCTCACTGACCGGCGGCCGGGGCGATTACCACATGCAGTTCCTGCGCTACGAGGAGGTTCCGGCCCACATCGCGCAGAAGCTGATCGACGAGACCAAGAAGGAGCGGGAGGCGGCGACGGCCGGCTAGGCGTGCCGCGAGCCGAAGCGCGCGGTGACGCTCGCCTCGAACAGCCACTCGGTCAGGTCGGTTGCGCTCGCGCGCCCCTGCTCGTCCACCTCTCTGGAATCGAGGATGCGAGGCTCGGCCAGCAGCCAGCGCCCTTCGACGAGCTTCAGTTCGGTCAAGAGCTCTGCATTCTCGAACGGCAGCGCGGGTGAGCCGTAACCGAAGATGCGCTCTGCCCCCAGTACGCCGTTGACGGCCGCACGCGCACGTAGGTAGCGGGGAAAGTCGGAGCGCTCGATCTCGCCCTCGTGTGCCGCCAGTGCGTGCTCGATCTCGTCGAGACGGGCGGCTGTCAGTTGGACGGCGAGCGTCGGCAGCGGCGAATCGCCCCAGATGCTCGACAGCCAAACCGTTGCCGGCGCCTTTGCCTTGGCCACGGTGGCGAGCACGTCGCGCGCGACCTGCTCGTGGAACGGATGCCGGTCGTGGGGGCTCGGCGTGATGACGAGATCGGGCGTCAATTCCGCGAGCACCTGCCCGGGCGCCACGTCTTCAAGTCGGAGCTCGAAACCGGCACGGCGGCATGCCTCCCCGAGCTCGGCCCGCCGGCGCTCGCGTTGCTCGGTGCGGCCGAGGGAGCAGGCGACGTTGACGATCCGCCAGCCGGCGTCGCGCAACGCGAAGATCGCACCGGGCGCTCCGATCACCTCATCGTCTGGGTGCGGGGAGAACTGGACGGCGACGTGGGCCACGAGTCGAGCCTATGCAGGCTTCGCCGCAGGGAGCGTCGCGCCGAAGAGGGCGGCGCCGACGGCGCCGGCGCCAGGTCCGAGCTCCGCCGGGACGATCGGGATCTGGTCGAGCGGCGCCACCGTCGCGCGGGCCGCCACGGATGCGAGCAGCGGTTCGAACAGGAGATCGCCCGCGCTCGCAACGCCTCCGCCGACGACCACGCGGTCAGGCCCGAGGAAGATCAGGACGTTCGCGATTGCGATGCCGATGAGCTCGCCGGCGCGGTGCAACGCCTCGCGGGCCGGCGCGTCCCCGGAGCGGGCACGTGAGAGCGCCTCGTCGAAGGTCGGTGCGCCCGCCGCAGCCGCGATCGCACGCGCGCCTGCGTAGAGCTCCAGGCAACCGTGGTTGCCGCACTCGCACCGGGGGCCTGTCTCGTCGACCGTGTGGTGGCCGAACTCGCCTGCTCGGCCTGCTGGGCCCAGGTGGAGGTGCCCGCCGAAGACGAGCCCGCCGCCGATGCCCGTGCCGCAGACGACGCACATCACGTTCGACGCTCCGCGACCGGCACCGAGCTCCGCCTCGGCGAGCGTGAAGGCGTGGCCGTCGTTGACGAGCCCGACCGGCTGCTCCAGGCCTGCGGCGAGGGGCGCCTGAATCTGCCTGCCGGCCCAGTCGCCGTGCAGGTTCGGCAGCAGCACCGCCGCCCCGTCGTCGTCGAACAGCCCGGGTAGCGCGATGCCGACCGAGTCGACGGGGCCGGCCGAGCGCGCGAGGTCGATCAGCCGCTGCAGGACCGCGTCCGGCCCGTCTCGTGACCCTGTCGGCTCCTCCCGGTGATCGACGATCCGGCCCTCGTCGAGCACGACGAGCTTGATGTTCGTCCCGCCGAGGTCGAGGCCGAGGTTTCTCATCGAGCGGTCCAGCCTCCGTCGACGTTCAGCACCGTGCCGGTGACGAAGGCCGCGGTCGCCAGGTAGAGGCAGGCGGCGGCAACGTCCTCGGCCCGACCGAAGTCGCCGGTCAGCGGCTGCAGCTCGGCGAGCCGTGAGCGGATGCGCGCATCGCCTTGTGCTCGTTCGCTCATCGGCGTCGCGATCAGGCCAGGTGCGACGACGTTGCAGCGGATGTTCTCCTTTGCATAGGTCACCGCCATCGCGCGCGTCAGGCCGATCACACCTGCTTTCGACGCGGCGTACGCGTGCGTTGCGAAGTCGTCGTCGCCGCCGACGATCCCGAGCGCCGACGAGAGCGTCACGATCGCACCGCCACCGTTTGCGCGCAGGGCGGGCACAGCCTGCTTCGCATAGAGGAACACGCTCTTCAAGTTGACCTCAAGGACGGTGTCCCAGCCTTTTTCGGTGCATGTCTCGACCGGCCCGTCGCCGAATCTCCGTCCGCTGATCCCGTGGGCACAGACGAGCGCGTCGATGCGCTCGAGGACCGGAAACGGGTCGCCACGGTCGACACCGTGCACGGTGAAGCCTGCACGCTCGAACGCCGACACCGTGGCCGCGCCGATCCCGCCCTTCGAGCCCGTGACGATCGCCGTCTTCACGCGAGCGCCGCTCGCGCGCAGGTCGCGTCGGTGACGATCACGTCCACGAGTCCCGTCCGCAGGGCGCCGCGCACCGCGCCGCGCTTGCGCTTGCCCCCCGCAACTGCGACGACGCGAGTTCGCCGGAGCTGTGCGACCGACAGGGCGATCGCGCGCTCTGCCGAGACGATCCGGCCGTCATCGTCGAACACGTGCACCAGGATGTGACCTGCAGCCTCCGGGCGCGCGCCGATCCCGACCAGGGCCACCGTCACGTCGTCGAAGATCGCTGTCGTCGGGCGCACCGCCCGTCGCAGTGCGCGCTCGTTGGCCACCGCGGGTGCTTCGAGCGGATGAAACCGGCCGCCGCTCTTCGCGGCGAACCGCGCTGCGAGCTCCGTCGGCCCGGTGCCGGGCACGAGCCCGTCGATGGCGCCGCAGATCTGGATCACGGGTATCTCGTGAGCGAGCTGGGGCAGGAGCGTCGCAATCGCGGCGAGAGTCTCGCCCCAGGCGACGCCGAGCACGTCGACCGGGCGCAGGAGGCGGGGAAGGAGCAGCGCCGCAGCTTGCGCGACATCGTGCGCAACGACGACCGCGGTCACGTCGTAGCGCTCTTCGAGGCGGCGCGAGAGATCGTCGAGCACCGGCACCGGCTCGTCGATCTCGAACCGCACGACTCCTTCGGCACGCGCCTGTTCGAGCAGGCGCACGACCTTGAAGCGCGACACGCCGAGGCGCTCGGCGATCTGCTGCTGGGTCAGTTCGCGGATGTAGTAGAGACGAGCGACCTCGGCGAGCGCGGCACCGGTCGATGTGGCGCCGCTCGATGGTGCGCCGCTCGATGCTGCGCCGCTCGTTGCTGCACCGCTCATTGGTGCATACTTTTGCACACATGAGCGGCGTTGCAAGCACCGACGAGATCGACGTACTGATCGTCGGCGCCGGCTCTGCAGGCAGTACTGCCGCGATCGCTGCGGCCCGCGGGGGCGCCAGGGTGCTTCTCGTCGACCGGTTCGGCTTCCTCGGCGGCACGTCGACCGCGGTGCTCGACACCTTCTACGCCTTCTACACCCCCGGCGCGACTCCGCGCAAGGTCGTCTCGGGCATTCCCGACGAGGTCGTCGGGCGGCTGACGGAGCGCGGCATGGCCTTCGAGCGTCCGAACACCTACGGCGCCGGTACCGGCATCACCTACGAGCCCGAGTCGCTGAAGCGCGTGTGGGACGAGCTCGTCGACGAATCGGGCGCGCGGACGCTACTGCATGCTTTCGTCTTCGGGGTCGAGGTGGCTGACGCGCGCGTCGTCTCGGTTGACGTCGCGACCAAAGGGGGAGTGCGCCGGTTGCGGCCGGGCGTCGTTGTCGATGCATCCGGCGACGCCGACGTGTGTGCGCTCGCCGGCGCGCCGTTCGAGGCGCCCGGTGACAACGTACAGAGCCTTTCGACCGTTTTCAGAGTGGCGAATGTGGACGTCGCCCAGGCCGAGGCCGTGCCGAAGCAGGAGCTCTGGTCGCTGATGCGCGAGGCCCGCGACTCCGGGCGCTACGAGCTGACGCGCATCGAGGGCTCGGTGCACCGGACACCGCACACGGGCGTGATGATGGCTTTGATGACACGGGTGAGGAAGGTCGATGCGACCGACGCCGATCAGCTCTCGTCGGCCGAGCGCGAAGGTCGCCGCCAGGCTCACGAGTATTTTCGGTTCCTGCACGATTGCGTCCCGGGCTACGAGCGCGCGGTGCTCGTCTCCACGAGTCCCGCGATCGGTGTGCGCGAGAGTCGACGGATCATTGGCGAGCACGTCCTGAGCGCCGAAGAGATCCTCGCAGCGACGCGGTTCGACGACCAGATCGCGCACTGCGGCGCGCCGATCGAGGAGCACCACGCCGGCGAGGACACCCGCTGGGTCTACCTTGCGGAAGGCGCAACCTACGGCGTGCCGTTTCGCTCTCTCCAGCCGCAGGGCTTGGACAACGTGCTCGTCGCGGGGCGCTGCTTCTCGGCGACTCACGATGCACACGCGTCGGCCCGATCGATGGGCACCTGCATGGCGATGGGTCAGGCGGCAGGCTCGGCGGCCGCGCTGACAGGCGAGCCGAAGCGCCTCGACCCCGGCCGCCTCCGTGCCCGCCTGCGCGAGGACGGTGCCGATGTCGGCGATTGAGCGCATCTGTAGCGAGCGGCTGATCGCGGTTCTCCGCCGGGTGCCGAACGTCGACGAGCGGGTTGCGGCGCTCGTGCGGGCCGGCGTCGGGGTGATCGAGATCACGCTCGACGATCCCGACGCGCTGGCGGCGATCGGCCGAGCGCGTGCGCGCGACGACGTGACCGTGCTCGCAGGCACTGTGCGTCTGGCAGAACAGGTCGACGCGGCGGTCGCGGCCGGGGCAGAGGGAGTGGTCGGGCCTGCGTGCTCCGCGGCGGTCCTCGAGCGGGCCGCCGAGCTCGGAGTGCCGGCGATTCCCGGCGCGCTCACGCCGACCGAAGTCGAGGCGGCATGGGCAGCGGGGGCCGCCCTCGTAAAGCTCTTTCCGGGCGGGCTCGGTGGCCCGCGGTACGTCAAGGATCTCCTGGCGCCGCTGACAGACGTGCAGCTGCTCGTCACCGGGGGTGTCGACGCCACGAACGCGCGAGCGTTCATCGACGCGGGCGCGGTCGCCGTGGGCGTCGGGTCCGCGCTCGAGCATCCCGACGAGGCGCGGCGGCTCGTCACCGTGCTTCGCGCCTGACGGCTAACCGGTGGTCAGCACGTCCGAGAAGGCGCCGGTCGCTTCGTCCTTCAGAATCAGCTTCCGGCTGCCGTCGGGCATCTGTTCCTCCTTGATCACCGTTTTGCCGTCGTGCTCGCGGCGCGTGCGCGCGATCCGCTCGGTCGTGCCGCCGCGCCAGTCCTCGATCTGGATCGGCTCCCACCGTCTTGAGGCAGCTGCGACGTACACGGCGTCCATCACCGCGTTCACGACATACCCGTCGTGGAACGTCTCCCGCGGCGCGCGACCTTCGTCGATCGCGTCGAACATGTCAGTGAACATGTCGACGTAGCCGAGCTCGGCGATCTCGTCTCCGACGGGGAACAGCCAGCCGCTCGACGACTCAGCCTTCTCTGCGACGTAGCCGCCGCCCTCTCCCGACGAGAACATCTCGAAGCCTGTGCGTAGGAAGTGGTTCGTCCAGATCGTCCCCTCGGTGCCGGCGACTTCGTCGCGCAGGTCCATGCCGCCGCGGAAGGTCCACGAGACCTCGAACTGGCCGATCGCGCCGGACTCGAACTTGATCAGCGCGATCGCGTTGTCCTCGGCCTCGATCGGATGGACGAGGGTGTCGGCCCACGCGGCCACCTCAACGGGGCGATTGCCCTTGCCCAGGTAGCTCCGAATGATCTCGATGCAGTGGCAGCCGAGATCGATCACGGCGCCGCCGCCGGCCTGCTCGGCGTCCCAGAACCACGCCGAGTGGGGGCCGGGATGGGTCTCGCGCGACCGCGCCCACGTCACCGTGCCGATCTGCCCGCTCTCCACTGCCTCGACCGCCTTCAACGTCTTCGGCGTGTAGGCAAGGTCTTCGAGGTAGCCGCCGAAGATCCCAGCCCGCTCGACGATGTCGAGGATCTGCTTGGCCTCGGCGCGGTTCCGCGCAAGTGGTTTGGTGCAGAGCACAGCCTTGCCGTGCTTTGCGCAGAGCTCGACGGCCTGCAGGTGGAGGTGATTGGGCAGGCCGATCACGACGGTGTCCGTCTCCGGGTGCGCGATCGCCTCCTCGAGGTCGGTCGAGGTGTGCGGCACGCCGTTCTCGCGCGCGAACGCCGCGACGCGCTCCTCGGAGCGCGAATAGACGACCTGGACGCGGTCGCGATTTCGCTGTCCGTGCAGCGTTCGCGTGTAGAAGAGGCCGATCAGGCCGGTCCCGAGCATCGTCACCTTGTGGCCCTGCACGGATCTTCGCGCTCCTTCCTTGACGGGGATCTGCGACCGGAGTAGCGTCGCAGCTGTCTAAACGTCTAGACAGGTTGAATGGCGATCGACTCTACTCTCACCTCGCCCGGGACCACAAGGTTCCTCGGCGCGGCCCATGCGCTGCTCGACCGGCTCGAGGAGCAGGCCGATGCGATCGGCCGCGTCGCGGCGGCCTGCGCAGAAGCGATCGCGGTGGGCGGACTCGTTCATCTCTTCGGCACCGGCCACTCGCGTATCCCGGTCGAGGAGATGTTCCCGCGCTACGGCTCCTACCCCGGCTTCAATCCCATCATCGAGCTGTCGATGACCTTCCATACGCAGGTGGTCGGGTCGAACGGCCAGCGGCAGGCGATGTTCATCGAGCGCGTGCCGGGTCTCGCCGAGACGATCCTCTCGAACTTCGAACTGCGCCCGACCGACGTGATGATCGTCTTTTCCGCGAGCGGGCTCAGCGCAGTGCCGATCGAAATGGCCGTCGGCGCGCGCGCACGAGGACTCACCGTCGTCGCCGTCACGTCGCTCGCCCAGTCGATGGCCGCCAACCCAACGCACGAACGCGGCCGCCTGCTCGACAACGCCGACATCGTGCTCGACCTCTGCACCCCTGCCGCCGACGCCCTCGTCGCGATCGAAGGCCTCGATACACCGGTTGCGCCTGGCTCGACGATCGCTGCGGTTGCGCTCGTCAACGAGATCAAGGCGCAAACCGCGGCGCTCCTCGTGGAGCGGGGGGCGATGCCGCCCGTGCTGACGAGCGCCTCGGTTGTCGGCAAGGAAGCTTCCGCCCGGCTGTTCGACGATGCCTATGCCGAGCACGCCAGGCGGTATGCCCGGTCACTACGAGGTGCCGTATGAGACGGCGCGTTAGGAGAAAGGAGGCCGGTCTCGTACGCTTGACCGCGTGACCCCCACAGTCCTGTTTGTTCCCAGCTCAAGAGGAGGGACGGTTTGAAGGTTTCGTCAAAGCGTGCACGTTGGGCGATTGCCCTCGTAGCACTCGCTGCAGTGGCCGTCACGGCTGCGGTTACGGCGTCCGCACGCACGGACAAGTCACAGAAGACGTTCGTGCTCGGGATCTCGAACACCCTGGTCGGAAACGGTTGGCGTGAAGAGATGATCTGCGCGGTCAAGGCGCAGGCAGCCGCGAGCGGTGTCGTCAGCAAGGTCATCACGGCGAACCGCAACGGTGGTCCAGCGGAGCAGATCGCGGACATCCGCAATCTGATTTCGGCCGGCGCAAACGCGATCATCATCAACCCGTCGAGCGGCAATGCGCTCAACGCGGTGATCGCCCAGGCCAACGCGCGCGGGATCAAGGTCGTCTCGGTCGACCAGCGCGTGTCGGCGCCCTCGGCCCACAACGTCACGAACGATCAGGTCGCCTATGGACAGCTCGGCGCCGAGTGGCTGTTCAAGAAGATGGGCGGCAAAGGCAACGTCGTCGAGATGCGCGGCATCGCCGGCGTCCCGGCAGACACCGATCGCCACACGGGCTTCACGGCGGCACTCAAGAAGTACCCGAACATCAAGGTCGTCAAGTCGACCTTCATGGGTTGGAACTTCGCGACTGCCGGCAAGCAGATGCTCGACATCCTGAACTCCGGCGTGAAGGTCGACGGCGTCTGGAACTCGGGCGCCGACTACACGGTCATCACGGCGTTCAAGACGGCCGGCAAGCCGCTCGTCCCGATCGTCGGTGCAGACAACAACGAGTTCCTGCACCAGATGCTCGTGCAGTACCCGAAGCTCCAGGCTGCGGCAGTGACGAACCCGGCAGTGATCGGGGGCGCGGGCGCCGCGGTCGCGATCGACCTGCTCCAGGGAAAGACTGTCCGTCCCTGGGTCAAGCTCACTCCGCTCGTCTGGTCGATGCCGGCTTCCAAGGCCGAGATCTCGGCGAACTACTCGCCCAAGCGTGCGCCGACCTATAGCGCGCGCCTCCAGATCAAGCCCTGGACGACGTACACCACCGCGCAGCTGACGGCCTGCAAGGGCCCGTAGCCCCGTGAAGCGGGAGAGGGCGTGTGCCCTCTCCCGCACCTCTTCCGTCCATGACCGCCACTGTCTCCCTTCTCGAAGCACGTGATCTCGCGAAGAGCTACGGCCCTGTGCAGGCGCTTCGGTCGGCGGATCTCGTGATCGAGCCCGGCGAGGTGCACGCGCTCCTCGGTGCGAACGGAGCCGGCAAGAGCACGCTCGTCAAGGTGCTCACCGGTGTCATCTCGGCCGACCACGGCACCGTGCTTGTCAACGGCAAGCCGGCGCGGATCGGATCGCCGGCGCAGGCTGCACGGATCGGTCTTGCACCCGTTTTTCAGGATCCCGCGCTCGTGCCTGATCTGACGATCTCGCAGAATATGCGGCTCACCGGCACCTCGTCCGCCGCAGTCGAGCACGAGCTTCGAGCCCTCGATCTCGCCGTCGACTTCTCTGACCAGGCGCGAGACGTGCCGCTGCCGATGCAGCGCATGATCGACCTCGCGCGAGCGCTCACCCGTGACCCGGCGCTGTTGCTGCTCGACGAGATCACGGCCGCGCTGCCGTCGGATCTGGCCGAGCGCGTGTTCGCCGTCATGCAACGTTCCCGCGAGCGTGGACGCTCGGTGCTTTTCATCACACATCGCCTCAAGGAGGTGATCGCCTCGTGCGATCGCGCCACGATCCTGCGGGACGGCCGCGCAGTGGCGACGATGGCTCCGCGTGAAGGGGGCGAGGAGCGGATCGTCGAGCACATGCTCGGGCCTGAGGCTGCGCGCGCCTCGGTCGCCGCCGCCGAGCAGGGTGCCGGCGCGGCCGATGTGCGGCCTGCGGCCCCGGCAGGGGAGGCGCCTGCACTCAAGGTCGACGGTCTGTTCGGAGGCAGGGTGCGCAACATGTCGTTCGAGCTGCGGCGCGGCGAGATTCTCGGCGTGGCTGCACTGGAGGGGCAGGGGCAGGACGACCTGTTCGCCGTGCTCTCCGGCGGCCAGTCGCCGTCGGGCGGGGAGATCCGCGCAGCCGGGCGCGTGTTGAAGGCGCGCCATCCGTACGACTCGATCCGAGCAGGCGTCGTGCTCGTGCCCGCCGACCGGTTGCACGCGCTGCTTCCGCAGCGTTCGGTGCGGGAGAACGTCGCCGCGCCTCGATACAACTCTTTCTCGCGCTGGGGGCCGATCAACATGCGCGACGAGGGCCGGCGGGTGCGTGAAGCCGAGCAGGCACTTCACATCGACACGCGCGCCGCGCGGCAGGTGCGTCGGCTCTCCGGCGGCAACCAGCAGAAGGTGACGATCGCGCGTTGGCTCGCGAACGGCTTCACGACGATGCTCTGCTTCGACCCGACGCGCGGCATCGACGTGGGCACCAAACGTCAGATCTACGTGCTCCTGCGCCGCCTCGCCGACGACGGCGCGGCGATCCTCTTCTTCTCCAGCGAGCTGACGGAGTTCCCACTCGTCTGCGACCGCGTGCTGACGTTGTTCGGCGGCGAGATCACCGCAGACCTTCCGGGCGCGGCGGCCGACGAGGCGACGCTTTTGCGTGCGATGCACGGGCTCGCAGAGAGCCAGGCCGGCACATGACGGCGACGACGGGCGGCGCGCCGGGACGGGGCGGTCCCGCACGCTTGGCGCGCCGGCACGGCTGGACTGCCGGGATCTACGTGCTCTTGCTCGTCCTGACGATCTTCTGGCGGTCGCAGACTTCGGTCAAGTGGGGGCCTTTCGACGTGCAGTCGCTCGTGATCGACGCCCTGCCGCTCTGCTTCGCGGCGTGCGCGCAGTCGATCGTCATCATCAGCGGCGGGATCGACCTCTCGGTTGGATCGATGATGTCTCTCGCCAACGTCGTCTCTGCGAAGTACATGCTGCACATGAGCTTCGACGAGGCGCTGCTCTTCTCGCTCGCCGTCGTCGCCGGAGGCGCTCTCGTCGGCGCGATCACAGGCTTCACGATCGTGATCACGCGTGTCGCCGACATCATCGTCACGCTCGCGATGCTGTTCGTGCTCGGCGGCGTCGCGCTCGCGGTGCTCGAGGTTCCCGGTGGTGGTGCGCCCGCTCGCTTCCAGGCTCTCGTCTCGGTCGACACCGTGCTGACTGCCTGGTTCCCGGCGGTGCTCCTGATCCTCTTCGGAGCCGTCGCGGTCCTCTGGCTGACCGTTCGGCGCGCCCGCATCGGACTCGCGATCTACGCGGTCGGGTCGAACCGTCCCGCCGCCTATCTCGCCGGCGTCGACGTCAAGCGCACACGCGTGCTCGCCTACGCGTACTCAGGTGCGTTCGCTGCGCTCGGCGGGCTCGCGTTCACCGGAGCCTCCGGTCTCGGCGATCCGAACGCCGGCAGCATCTACACGCTCAATTCCGTCGCCGCCGCCGTGCTGGGAGGCGTGTCGCTGCTGGGCGGCGTCGGCGGCCTCGTCGGGCCGATCGCGGCGGCGTTCGTGCTCACACTCGTGAAGACGCTGATGATCCTGCGCGGCGTCGACCAGAACTACGCACAGGTCTTCCAAGGTTCGCTGATCGTCCTCGTCGTCATGATCGGCGGGCTCGCGATCCGCCAGAAGGGCAAGGGGTCGTGAGCACGGCGCCGACACCGACACGGACACCGCGCGGACGCTGGTCACCGCGCCGGCTCGCGACCGACAGTCCGGCGTCGATCCTCACCCTCGTCTTCGTCGGGATCTTCGTCGGCACCGACATCGTCAACCGCGCTCAGGGAGGCGGTGCCTTCCTGACGCTCAAGCAGATCTCGACGACGTTCCTGTTCGCCGCCGTGCTGGGTCTCATGTCCGCCGGCCAGACGCTCGTCATGCTGACAGGGGGCGTCGATCTCTCTGTCGCGACGACGGCCACGGCCGGCGCCTTCATGATCTCCCGCTTCGGCACCGAAGGATCGCCGAAGGCGATCGCGATCGCGTTGATCGTCGGGCTCGGGGTCGGCCTCGTCAACGGTATCGGCGTCGCGGTCTTCCGCGTGAACGCCTTGATCATGACGCTCGGCGTCTCCACGATCACGCTCGGGCTCCTGACCGTCCAGGCGCAGAAGCAGTTCACGGCGCTCGTCCCGAGCTTCGTCGTCACGCTCGGGTCGGGGCGCGTGCTGACCTACGTGCCGTACGACCTCTTCGTGTGGGTTCCGATCGCCGCGCTGATCATCCTCGGACTGCGCTATTCGGGGATCGGACGGATGATCTACGCCGTCGGAGACAGCCCGGTGGCTGCGCGGCTCGCGGGTGTCCGGACGTGGCAGGTTCTGCTGTTCGTCTATGCGATCTGTGGCCTCCTGTCGGCGGCCGCCGGGATCCTGCTCGTGGGCTTCAACAACGCGGCCGATCTCGGGATCGCGAGCCCCTTCCTGCTGCCGTCGGTCGCCGCCGTCGTGATCGGCGGCACGTCGATCTTCGGTGGCCTCGGCGGCTATGCGGGCACGATCCTCGGCGCGCTGATCCTGACTGTTCTCGATTCGCTGCTGACGATCTTGAACGCCTCGCAGGCCGTTCGCCAGATCATCTACGGCCTAATCGTGCTCGGCCTCGCGGCGATCTATGCGCACGCGACTGCTGCCGAATGACCCCGGAGGTGCTGACGGTCGGTCGCGTCTCCGTCGACCTCTACCCGGAGCAGATCGGTGTGTCGCTCGCCGAGGTCCGGACGTTCAGGAAGATGCTCGGCGGTTCGCCGACGAATGTCGCGGTGGCGGCCGTCCGCCTGGGGCGGCGAGCCGCGGTGCTCACGAAGGTGGGCGCCGATGGGTTCGGCGACTACGTGCGTACCGCGCTCGCCGGGTTCGGCGTCGACACGTCGCTCGTCGGCACCGACGCGACCCTCCGCACGCCGCTCGCGTTCTGCGAGCTCCACCCGCCGGACGACTTCCCGCTGCTCTTCTACCGGGAGCCGAGCGCCCCCGACCTGCAGCTGACCGGTGACGACTTCGCCGACGCGCCCGTCGAGGACGTGCCCCTGCTCTGGCTGACCGGAACCGGCCTTGCAGAGGAGCCGTCCCGCTCGGCGACGCTCGCCGCGCTTCGGCTTCGCGGCGGCCGCGCGCACACTGTGTTCGACCTCGACTACCGCCCGATGCTCTGGCGCGACGATCCGTCGCCCTTCTACCGCGAGGCGGCCTCGTACGCGACCGTGCTCGTCGGGAACCGTGAGGAGTGGGCCGTGCTCGGCGACGCGCCGGGCTCGGTCGACACGACGATCGAGAAGCGCGGGCCGGCAGGCGTCCGCGGCATCCGCGGCGCCGACGACGTGGTCGTGGCGCCGATCGGCGTGGAGGTCGTGAACGGGCTGGGCGCAGGGGACGCGTTCGGAGGCGCGCTGTGCCATGGTCTCCTCGCAGGGTGGGAGCTCGAGCGCACGCTGCGATTCGCGAACGCTGCAGGAGCACACGTCGCCTCGCGGCTCGGGTGCGCCGACGAGATGCCGACCGCAGCCGAGGTGGAGGAGCTCATGTGCAGGGCCTGACGAAGCTCGCACCCGGCGCAGGGAACGTCGCGCTCGCAGACCGGCCCGAGCCGGTGGCGGCGCCCGGCCATGTTGTCCTCGACGTCGTCGCCGCGGGAATCTGCGGGACCGACGTGCACATCTACGACGGGGAGTACGACTCGAGGCCGCCGGTGACGATGGGCCACGAGGTCTCGGGCGTCGTCGCGGAGCTCGGCGAGGGCGTCGACCACGCCTGGCAGGGCGCGCGCGTCGTGACCGAGACGTACTTCTCGACCTGCGGGCACTGCGCCCACTGCAGGAACGGCCGGATCAACCTGTGCCCGGAGCGGCGCTCGATCGGTTCGTTCATCGATGGAGGCTTCGCACCACGGCTGCACGTTCCGGCGCGGAACCTGCACCGGATTCCCGACTGGCTCGACGGGCGCGTCGCCGCGATGGCCGAGCCGCTCGCCTGCTGCTGCCAATCGCTCCTCGACCCGCAGCGTGTGCGAGCGGGCGATACGGTGCTCATCGTCGGGCCGGGGCCGATCGGCCTGCTTGCGGCGCAGGTCGCCCGCGCCGTCGGCGGCGCGGTGCACGTGCGGGGCACTGCGCGCGATGCGGAGCGCCTCGCTGCGGCCGCGCGGCTCGACTTCGAGACCTCGACGACCGATGACGGCTCTGCCGGCGAGTTCGACGTCGTTGTCGAGTGCTCGGGCCACGAGACGGGGATGACCTTCGCGCTCGAGTCGGCTGCGCGTGGCGGGCGCTACGTCCAGATCGGGCTCGCCGGTAAGCCCGTCACCGTACCCTTCGACCTCGTGTGCTTCCGCGAGTTGTCGGTCAGCTCCGGGAATGCGTCGACGCCTGCCTCGTGGGCGCGGGCGCTCGAGCTGATCACCGAGCGGCGCGTCGCGCTCGAGCCGCTGCTCTCGGAGGCGGTCCCGCTCGGGGAGTGGGAGCGGGCCTTCGCTTCGACCCGCAGTGGGGCAGGCATCAAGTACGTCTTGATTCCCTAGGCGAGCAGTGGCGCCAGCGTCTTCCTTGCGATCGCAAAGCCGCGCTCGACGAGCTGCTGGCTGCCCTCGAACTTCCGGTCCTCGTGCTCGACGGAGAGCACGTGGTCGTAGCCGACCGCGTAGAGGGCGGCGACAAAGCGGCCCCAGTCGACCTCACCGAGGCCGGGTAGTCGCGGCACTTGCCAGCCGAGCCCGCCCGAGAACGTACCGTGCCGGTAGAGCCCGTCCTTGCGGATCTCGAGATCCTTGGCGTGTGCGTGGAAGATCCGGTCGCCGAAGTCGTAGACCGCACGCTCGACGTCGATCATCAGCCACTGCAGGTGGGAGGGGTCGATGTTGAGCCCGAAGTTGTCGGCCGGGATCGCCGTGAACATCTCGTCCCAGATCGCGGGTGACCAGGCGAGGTTGTTGCCGCCCGGCCATTCGTCGTAGCTGAAGATCATCGGGCAGTTCTCGATCGCTACCTTGACACCGCGCTCACCGGCGTAGGCGACGAGCGCCGGCCAGATCGCGCGAAACCGGTCGAGGTTCTCGGGCAACGGACGATCCTTGTCGTTGCCGACGAACGTCCCGACGACCTCGACGCCGAGCGCCTGAGCGGCATCGATCACTTTGCGCAGGTGCGCGTGCACCTCCTCGCGATGCGCGTCGTCCGGATGCAGGTTGTTCGGGTAGTACGCGAGCGCCGAGATGCCGACGCCGTGCCGCTCGAGCGTCGCCTGAACGGCGTCGACGTCGAGCGCGTCGACGTCGATGTGCGTCACGCCTGCGTAGCGGCGCCGCTCGCCGGCGCCCGACGGCCAGCACGCGACCTCGAGCATCTCGAAGCCGTTCCCGGCCGCCCAGGCGGCCACCTCATCGAATGACAGCCCGCCGAACGCGGCGGTCAGGAGTCCGAGCTTCACAGGTCTACCTCCACCCATCGTTGGTCGTGACTGGACAGTGCGATCGCGTCGCCGAGGACGTTCTCGACGTGGCCCGCGCGGAAGGTCGGAAAGTGCTCGCCGGCCTCGCCCGGGCTGCCCGACGCGACGGCGGTGTAGACGGCGCGGTAGAGCTCGCGGAAGGTGTCGGCAAATCCCTCGGCATGCCCGGCCGGCAGCTGCGTCGTCGCCGCCGAGCGCGCATCCATCAGTCCCGGGTTCCGCAGCAGAATGCCGTTTGGCTCGTCGCGCGCGCCGAGCCACAGCTCCTCGGGCGACTCACCGTTCCAGGCGAGTGATGCGCTCGACCCGTCGACTTCGAAGCCGACGGCGTTCTTGCGGCCCGCGGAGACCTGCGAGACCACACATGAGCCGCGCGCTCCGCCGCGGAAGCGAACGAGGATGTTTGCCAGGTCCTCGGTCGTCATCGGTGTGTCGGCGCGGTCCGCGTCACCAGCAGCAGCGAACGTCTCGACCTCGCCGGTCGGCCGCTGCCGCACCGGGATCGTCGTTGCCAGGTCGGCGAAGACCTGTTCGACCTCGAGCCCCGTCACGTACTGCACGAGGTCGAGCCAATGCGAGCCGATGTCCGCGACTGCCCGCAGCTTGCCGCCCTTGTCGGGCTCGAGACGCCAGTTCCAGTCCGTGGGCAGCAGCAGCCAGTCCTGCAGGTAGCCGCCGTGCACGTTCCAGATCTCGCCGACCTCTCCACGCAGGACGCGGGCACGGGCCTCCTGCACGAGTGGGTAGAAGCGGATGTTGAAGTTCGTACAGTGCACGAGCCCACTGCCCTCGGCGAGCTCGAGCAGTTCTCGAGATTCGGCTGAGGTCAACGCGAGCGGTTTCTCACAGACCACGTGCTTCCCCGCCTCGAGCGCCGCCTTCACCTGTGCGTAGTGGAGGTGATTCGGCGTCGTCAGGTGCACGACGTCGACGCGGTCGTCCGCGAGCAGCGCGTCGTAGCTCTCGTAGGCGGGCGCGAGCCGCTTAGTCTCCGCGCGCTCCGGGCTGGACCCGGCGACGCCCAACACCTCGACGCCGAGCCGGCGGAGGGCATCGACGTGAACGGCACCGATGAAGCCGGTCCCGGCGACGGCGGCGCGCAGCTCGTCGATCCGGCGCGTCATCTCACCTCAGTCGTGATCTCGAGCGTGCTGGTGCGCGTCTCGCCCGGAGCGAGCACGGGCAGCCTTCCTTCGGCGCGATCGAACGCGCGCCCGAGGACGGAGCAGTTCGCCGGCTCGATCCCCAGCACGCCGTACGACGGCTCGATCCATTGCCAGAGGCGGTGCAGGCTCGAGCGCACCGTGACGTGGATGGCGCCGAAGACGACCGCCACGTGCGTGGCGCCGATATGTTTCCTCGTACACACGCTCAGGCCCCGGCGGCCCCAGCGCATGCCAGCTGCCGGATGCGGCATCGGTGTCGCGGGCGACGACCTTGTCGGAGTCGATGTCGATGCTGTCCCAGAGCACGTTGACGTGGTAGAGGAGCGGTGCGGGCTCGGCGAACGGCCCGGCGTTTCGCACGACGTCGCTGACCCGGACGGTGTTGTCGGCGAGCATGATCTCGCGGGTCAGCTCGAGCGTCGGGCCGGGCACGTTGGCGTCGACTATCCGTCCGCCAGCTGCTGCCCGCTCGACGACGACGTCGCGCGCCGGCAGTGAGCTGTGCCAGCCATGCTGGGGCTGGCCCTCCGACGGAGCGCCGACGTTCCGCAAGCCGCAGGTGACGAGCAGTCCGCCTCCGAACGAGCGGGAGAAATCGCCTTGCCACGGGATGTGGCCGAGCGGGGACTCCCATGAGAAGCGTTCGCCGCCGAGCCGAGCTTCGCCGAGGTCGAGGCCCCGCGAAGGGATCACCTCGACGCTGAGGTCGCCTGCCGCGAGCGTCACCGTCTCGACGAGCCTCACGGCGAGAGCTCCACGTCGAAGTCGACGTCGAGCCCGTAGAGGGAACCGACGTAGCGGCTCTCGGTCAACTCGAGCGGCGTTCCGTCCTGGTCGTGGATCAGCCGCCGCTCGACGAGCAGCGGTGCGCCGCGCTTGACGTCGAGCAGCTTTGCGTCCTCGGCACTCGCCGCCTCGGCGGAGAGTGCCGCGCGGCCGGCGGTCGGCACGAGCCCGGCGGCCGCGAGCGTCGCGAAGAGCGAAACCGTGTCGATGTCCCCTTCGAGCAGCGCGCCGACGCGCTCTGCCGGGAACACGGCGGTCTCGAGCGCCACCGGCCGTCCGTCGGCCTCGCGCACGCGACGCACGACCACGACCTCGTCCGTGACGAGCCGCCGCGTCTCCTCCGGCGTCGCCGTCCGTCGCGCCCGCTCGACGAGGCGCGAGGTGGGGGTGAGCCCGCGACGCCGCATCTCGTCGCTGAACGAGAGAATGTGGCTCGCGGTGCGATTGGCCGGCGCGGAGGCGACGAAAGTGCCGCGCCCCGGCACGCGATAGACGAGCCCGTCCTGCACGAGCCGCTGCACCGCGCCGCGCGCAGTCATTCGGGAGACGTTGAACTCTGTGCAGAGCTGTGCGTCCGAAGGGAGAGCCGCGTGGGGCTCGAGCACGGTGATGCGCGCGCGCAGCGCCTGCTCGATCTCGTAGTAGCGAGGGACGAACTCGGTCACGCGTCGACCGCCCAGCGGTCGGGATGGTGGAGGGGCACTCCGCGCAGTCCGACGTCGAGCACGCTGAGATGCCAGCGGCCGAGATTCGCGGCCACGAGCCTGTCGCGGGCGACTCCAACGAACACGACGTTCGTGGGAGCCGAGAGCATCGTCCCTTTTGGATCCTCGGCGAGCACCTCGACCGTCCCGTCGCGTGCGATGTGGACGATGCGGTCCGGCCGGTAGCACGAGACGACGACTCCACCATCGTCCGTGAATGCGATCCCGTCAGGCACTGTCCCCTCGAGGCTGGCCACCCGTTCGAGCGCGCCGGTCGAGAGGTCGAAGCGGTTCACGGTCGGCTCGAAGCTCTCGACCATCCACAGGTGCCGCGCGTCGGGCGTCACGGCACACCCGTTTGGAAAGTGGGGGAGACGGTCGGAGAAGAGCTGCAGATCTCCGTCGACGCCGAGGCGGTAGACGCGGCCGTCGGCGGCTCCCCAGTGCCCGGAATCCGAGAAGTAGAGCGTCCCGTCGGGGGCGAACGCCGGGTAGTTCGGAAGCGTCAGCCCGTCGTGGAGCGTGCGAACGACTCCGTCTGCGAGTGCGCACAGTGAGCGGCCACCCTGGCAGCAGATCGCCAGTCTGCCCCGTCCGTCGACCGCGAGGCCGAGCACGAAGCCCGGAGCGCGGTGCGCTTCCTGCCAGGTCCGTGTCTCGAGGTCGACGCGATAGAGCTGACCATCCTCGCCGCCCGCCCAGAGGTGGCCGCTCGCCGGGTCCCACGCGACGCACTCCGGGTGGTCGAGGCCGTCGACGAGCATCTCGATCTCAGCCGCGGGCATGTCCGACGGCTCCGTTGATCGTCAGGCCGCCGTCGACGACGAGTTCCTGGCCGGTCACGTACCGGGCGGCGTCGCTCGCGAGGAAGAGGATCGTGTCGGCGACCTCCTCGGCGGTGCCGATGCGGTGCATCGGAATGCGCTCCTCGTAGGTGCTGCGCACCTTCACCGTGTAGGCGTTGGCGTTCAGCGGCGTGTCGATCGCGCCGGGTGCGACGGCGTTGACCGTGATCGCGTTCGGTGCGAGCTCGAGGGCGAGCGTCCGGGTCATCGCCTCGATCGCGCCCTTCGCCGCGATGTAGGCGCAGAAATCGGGGACCGCGAGGATCCTGGCCGCCGAGGTGACGTTGACGATCCGGCCGCCCCCGCCCGCAAGCATCCGCCGCGCCGCAGCGCGACAACCGTAGAAGTATCCGTGCAGGTTCGCGGCGAGCAGGCCGTGCCACTCCTCGTCGGTCGTCTCGACGAGCGGCTTTACGAGCAGCCGTGCTGCGTTATTGATCCACACGTCGATGCCGCCCCATTCGCCCTCGACACGGGCGGCAAGTGCCTCGACCGCGGCTGGCTCGCCCGTGTCACCAGCAACGAAGATCCCTTGTACGGGCGCGCCGCCGTCCAGCGAGATGCCTGCGACCCGGGCCCCCGCCGCTGCGAACGCGCGCGCCACCGCTTCGCCGATCCCGCTCGAGGCGCCGGTGACGACGACGCGGCGCCCGGCCAGGCTGAACGGCCCGTCCATGTGTCGACTGTATAGCTGTCTAGATGGCTGAGCAAGCTGTGGGACTCTCAAGCAGTGGGTTCCCAGGCGAACGCTCGCGCTGGATTCGCGACGAAGATCTGCTCCGAGAGCGCACGGCCCAGTTCCCGCTCGAGGCGCGGCTTGAATCGGGCGAACACGTAGTCGAGCCCCGGGCCGCCGCCGTAGGCGCGCAGCATCGTGCGCCGGCCGACGTCGCCGCCGAGCAGCAACTGACCCGCGTGCCCGCGCTCGGCCAGGTCGGCGATCAGCGCCAGGATCGTCGAGTCCGGCCAGTACTTCGCACGGCCGGGCCCGTCCAGTTGGAGCGTCGCACCAGTGGACGCGGTCTCCGCGTGCTCGCCCGCATCGGGGTTGCGGTCGATGTGCGCGAGGATCACGGAGGCCGCCGGGACGCCCAGCGAGCCGAGCCGCTCGACGAGCGAGAGCCCCATCGTCCCGTGCTCGGTGTGAACACAGACAGGCGCCCCGAGCTGCGCGTGCGCAGCGGCCGCCGCTTCGAACGCCTTCTCCTCGAACGCGCTCAGGTGGTGGTAGCTCGCGCCCGCCTTGATGATCCCGCAGCGGCCGACCAGCTCGGCGACGAACCTGTCGGCGAGCTCGTCCGCAGGCGCCGACCGGAGCGGATCGTCAGCGGTGTAGTGCGCGTCGCGGTGCAGACCCGTCGCGGCGACGATGTGGAGACCCGTCGCGCGGGCGACCTTGACGAGTCCGTCGAGGTCACGCGCGAGGCCGAGCGGCGTCCAGTCGACG
>JBBQQI010000022.1:0-30975 GCA_038216085.1 Gaiellales bacterium
AAGTTGACGCCACGCAGGATCGAGAACGGCAAGGCGAGCACGACGTGATCGGCCTGGACGGTTGCCGACCCGAAGCTCAGTGCGTACGAGCCGTCGGCGTTCTTCTTGATCGCGGTCAGCTCGGCGTTCTTCGTGATCGGCGAGCCGAGCTTCGCCTCGAGCATCAACGGAATCTGGTCGTTGCCGCCGCGGACGTGGAACTTCTCGTTCGACTTGCCGAACGTCCGGAACTGGCCGGGACCGGCATAGCCGAGCAGGTAGAGCATGTTCAGCGAGCTCTGCACCGTGGTCTCGGCGCCGTACTCGATGTTGTAGGCGACGTCGAGCATTGCGCCGAGCGCAGAACGGTGGCCTCCCGGCACGTAGTTCTCGATCCACCGGTAGAGCGTCATCTTGTCGAGCTCCAGCCCACGCGGCGTGTACGAGTTGTAGTGCGTCGGGTAGCTCGCAGCCGACACGTCAGAGTGGATCTGCTGCCAGATCACCTTCAGGTCGTCGGTCATCTGCGTGAAGGTGTACGGCCGGCCGAAGAAGTAGCCGAGCTGCTCGGTGCCCTTCGTTTCTGACGTGAAGAGGTTGTCGAGCGTCAGGCCGAGCTCCTGCGCAAGCTGCTTGATCTGGATGTGGTTCGAGTCGATCAGCTCGCCGCCGTGCTCGTAGATCTGCCCGTCCGCAAAGTCGCCGCGGCCCGTCCAGCAGCGCCCGCCGATCCGTCCCGAGGCTTCGTAGACCTGCGCGGCGTACCCGGCCTGCTGCAGCCGGTAGGCGGCCGTAAGCCCGGCGAGGCCGGCGCCGACGACCACGATCCTCGGCGTCGACGATGACTTCGAGGTGCGCGCCCAGGCGGGGCTCGCAAGGTTTCCGAGCAGCGATGCGCCTGCGACGGCGGCGCCCGCGCCCCTGAGGAGGCCTCGCCGCGTCGTGCGGGCTTCCTCGTCGGCGATCTTGCCAACCGCCTCCTCAACCGCGTTCGCGAGCGGCGTGCGTGCCATCCATGCCCTCCCCAGGTCGATTGCCGCCTTGAATAATGACTGTGATGGATTCAAGCCGGTCGCGCAACCCGCGCCGGCCAGGAAAGCACCGCGAAGAGCGCAATCAGCACCAGGTCGCGTAGGAGAACGGCGCCCGCCAGTTGGAACCTCAGCGCGTAGTCGAAGTAGCGCTGTGGAAACCAGATCTGGGTGAGCACGAGCGCGGCCGTCAGCAGGCCCGTCGCGGCGAGGCCCCGGCGGCCGCGCACGAGCGGGACGAGCGGGATCAGCCAGAGCAGGTACTGCGGCGAGAGCACCTTCCCGAAGACGACGAATGTGCAGACGCAGGCCGCCGAGTACCGCAGCAACCGCTCGGTGGACGCCGGGCCGCGCGCGAACGCGATCCAGAGCGCGAGCAGCAGGCCGACCTGGATGACGGCGAAGCCCGTCGCGAGCGCGGCGTGGCCGGCAACGTTCTGGGACCCGTGGGAGCTCACGATGCGCGGATGGCCGAAGGTCGTGAGCAGGGAGGCGCCGAGGGACTCGACCTGCAGCGGCCGTGACGCCTGCCCGCTGACGCTCGTCCAGACCCCGTGCGGGGCGAGGACTGCAAACGGGACGACGACCAGCGCCAGGACGGCGGCCCCCACGAGGACGTCTCGCACACGGTGCCGCCGGAGCGACCAGACGAGGGCCGGCGGCACCAGGACGAGCGGCCACAGCTTTGCGGCGACCGCCGCGCCGAGCAGGGCCCAGCCGATCCGGTGCCGGTCGGCGAGCAGCGCGCCGATCGCCGCCGTGGCGAGCAGCGCCGGCCACAGGTCGAAGCGCGACAGGATCAAGGAGCCGGCGAGCAACGGAGCGAGCGCGACGTAGAACGCGGCAGCGGGCCGCAGCCAGGCCACCACGAACACGAGGGCGACCCCGCAGAGAGCCATCAGCCAGGCAAAGGACGACGCGTAGGCGCCGCCGACGAGCGACGGCAGCACGAACACCGGCAACGCTCCCGGCGGGTACTCAACCGGGAAGTCGCGGTAGGGCAGGTGCCCGGCGACGATCGCGTCGCCGTAATTCTTGTAGGTCGGCCAGTCGACCAGCGCTCCGTGCGCCCAGAACAGCGTGTGGACGAGCGCCCAGGCGATGAGGAACACGGCCGACGCGGCGAGCGCGACGGTGACGCGATCCTCAGGCAGTGACCAGCGAGCCGCTCGGATGTTCATCCTCGACGACCGGTGGCGCGGCCGCCGCCGCACCGACCTGCGATGCACCGGGCAGCGGCACGACGAGCGCAAGTGCGACGAACGGGAAGCACCACGGCAGATAGAGGTAGAACCAATGAGTGAGGACGGCCTCGAAGCCCACAAGCACCGCG
Organism: Gaiellales bacterium; assembly: GCA_038216085.1. Taxonomy (GTDB): domain Bacteria; phylum Actinomycetota; class Thermoleophilia; order Gaiellales; family Gaiellaceae; genus PALSA-600. Next base: position 2,344 of record JBBQQI010000022.1, read on the forward strand.
CCCGTCAGTGCAGCGAGCCGCAACGGCGAGCGTCGGCGTGGGAACCACGCAAGCGCGAGCGACCCGCACACGAGCACCACCTCGAGCGCGCGCTGGACGAGGTGCAGGTCGGGCAGCCCGCGCGCGTGGTACTGGCCCCAGTCCCAGATCGAAAACGGCGAGTCCCGCCCGATCTGGAAGCCGATCGTGCGGTCGTAGAAGACACGCGCAGCGTGGAACGGCGACGGCTCGAGCAGGAAGACGAAGAAGACGAGCGCGGTCGTTCCGAGGAAGCCGAGCAGGTACCGAGGGCTGACGCGGCCGACGCGCGCCACCGGATAGCCGGACCACAACGGCACAAGGAGCAGCGAGGCGAACTTCGTCCAACCCGACAGCGCGACCGCGGCTCCGCGCGCGATCGGGCTCGTCAGAGCGAGAAAGCCCCAGATCAGCAATGCCGGCGCGATCGAGTCGTTCGTGTTCGAGCTCGACGCATACTGCGAGAACGGCCATGCGACCCAGGCGAACGCGAGCGTCGCGGCAAGTCGCGGCCCCCCGAAGCGACGGCCGACGAGCGCGAGCCCGAGCAGGCAGATCGTGTCGAAGAGGATCGACGTGAAGTGCACCGCCGGAAGCTTGTCCCACTGATGGCTCCAGCCGAAGATCGCATAGCCGGGGATGTAGGCGAGGTAGGAGACCGGTCCGTAGGTGTCGCCGAGGGGGTTCGCGTTCTCACACTTGCCGTTCGTCTGGATGCGGTCGCGCACCTCTCCCTCGCTGTCGGCCGGACCGCACTTCGGCCGGTTGTCCTCGACGGGGAAGTGTCCGTAGGGACTGTCTCCGTGGACGATGCGATCCGCGCCGATCACGCCCGAGTAGCCGACGTCGATCACGTTCGAGGCACGAATGTTGAGCCCGACTCGGAACCCTGCGAGGAACACCGTCGCGGCCGCGAGCAGCCAGACGGGCCACACGGCCGCCCCGCGTGACGGCGTGTCGCGGCGGGCGATCCAGATGCAACGCAGCAGCACCCACGCGAGCGGCGGGTAGGCGAGCGACATCGCTGCGAAGACGTGGCCGTGGTTGAAGAACCACAGTGACACCGAGAACGAGAGCAGCACGAGCAGGTCGGCGTTGCGCACCGAGAGCAGGCGACGCCAGTCGACGAGACCGAGCAAAAAAACCGCGCAGAGGCCGAGCCAAACGGGGTAGCTGTTGATCTTCGCTCCGCCGAACGCGCCCGTGTAGCCGCGTGCCATGCGCCATGCGACCTGCGGGCCCGTCCAGGCTTCGGCAACTGCAGCGGTCCCGTCGTCGACCTTGCCGGTCGCGATCTCGCCTGCTTTGCCGGACCAGACGCTGACCGTCCACGATCCCTGCGCGAACGAGGCGTAGGTCTTCGGATGCGGCGGATACCGCTCGAGCCAGTGCGCGACCTTCTCGTCCTGGAGGAACACCGCGATCACCTGTCGCTGGTTCGAACGCGCCTTCGTGCCGGTCAGCCGGGACGCGCCGGTGATCGCCCCGGGCAGCGTGACGGTGGAGGAGGCGCGCGTCGTCGACTGGCCCGCAAGCGCCGGTGGTACGAGCACCAGCGTCAGCGCGACGACCAGCGCAAGCCTCACCGGCGAAAGCTCCAGAGCTTGTTGCCGAGAAAGTTGAGCGGTGTCACGAGCACGATCGCCACTGCCTGCGAGATGATCTTCCCCCAGCCGAGCCAGTCGAGGAACACGAGCAGCCAGAGCTGGTTGACGGCGAGCGCGGCGAGCGCAACTGCAAAGAAGCGCACGCCCTGCTGCGCGAAGTGGCCCTTCTGGCTCGCGAACGTCCAGTGGCGGTTCCACCAGTAGTTGCTCGCGGCGGAGACGACGAAGGAGATGAGCGCCGCCTTGTGCGCGCCGATCCCGAGCAGCGCGGCGTAGACGCCGAGGTTGATCACGTAGCCGCTCACACCGACGATGCCGAACTTCGCCAACTGAATCCAGTTGCGCTGTCGGCGCAGAGCGCGGGCAGTGCGTGCGGCGACCTCGGACACGGCAGACGAGGCTATCTCACGCCGCGCTGCGGGCTTCATGAACAGTCCCGTCGTTGTCGATCCAGGGCGAGGCCAGGCCCAGCTCGGAGAGACGGCGCGACTTGCCCCGGTAGAAGTTCAGCTCGCGCTCGTCGAGAAGTGCGAGAGCCGAAGCGACGTCGATCTCGTCTGGCCGCAGGTTCGCCACGGCGAATGGCAGGAAACGGTGGGCGCCGTCGCCGCAGCGAAGCTCGAAGCCGAGCACCCGGTCGGCCGTCCGGTCGAGCAGGACGTCGACGGGCCTCCCGAGCTGAATGCCGCGCATGCGCACGGGCAACGAGAGCAGCTCAGAGGCCGCGCGGCCGCTCATGCTCCGACACCTGCCCGGGCGGGAGACAGCCCGAAGTGCGCGGCCACGAGACCTTTGATGCCGGTGATCGACGCCGGCGGTGGGCCGAGGCCGACGGTCAGCATCGGCACCTCCGAGTCGGCGACTTCGAGCGAGCCGTGGCTGCCACCGCCGAGATGGCTGCGCCCTGCGAGATCGACGAACTCCCACCCTGGCGTCGCCGAGACGAGCACTTCGCCGGCGTTCGGGTTGTGCAGCGCAGCAGCGGCACGGGTGCGTCCGTCGGGAACCAGATCGAGCAGCGCGTCGTCCTCGTCACCGTCGCGCCGCGCGATCATCCGACCGTCTTCCTGGAAGAGCACGATCCCGGCCGCCGCTTGCTTGTCGAGGCCTTCGGCCACGCGGCGCGGGTCGTCGGTGTAGATCATCCCGGCGCGGTTCGACGCCGTCACGAGGTCGTTCCCGGCATTGAGGCGTGCGGTCTGTTCGATCTTCGACTGGCCGTGGTCGGAGCAGAGGACGAGTGCATAGCGCTCGAGGAACTCGTCTGGCCCACCGGCTGCGTCCATCAGCGCAGCGACGGCCGCGTCGCTGCGCGCGAGCGCCTCATGAGCCTGATCGGGGCCTGCGGCGTGCGAGGCGTAGTCGTAGTCCGGTAGGTAGTAGACGAGGAAGTCGAAGCCGTCACGCGTCACGAGCCACCGGCCGACCGACGCCGCGTAGGCGTCGATCGATCCGAGCGCACGGTTGCGGATCGCCATCGGCGCGCCCGTCTTGTCGCTCTCGTAGAGCGAGTAGAAGAAGAACCGCTTCGGCCCATACACCGCGGGCACGCCCGGGATCGTCGGCAGATGGCGATGCGCGCCGCGGTAGCACGTGATGTTAATCGCTGCCGTCGTCAGCCCTGTCGCCTCGAGCTCTTCGTAGACGGTTTCCGCATCGCGGCTGAGGTGACGCGCGTTCAGGTCGATCACGGTGTCGCGCAGCGAGCGGGCGATCCCAGCGGCGCGGACCGCGCCGAAGGATGAGCCGTACTCGACGATGCGCTGCTCTTCCCGGTTCCACCAGACGAGGTGCGGGATGTGGTGGACATCCGGGTGGGCGCCGGTCGCGATCGACGACAGGCAGACCGGCGTCAGCGACGGGAACGTCGAGGTCGCGCGGCGGTACTCACCGTGCTCTGCAAGAAAGCGCAGCGCAGGCGCGTCCGCCGCTTCGAACATCGAGGGCGTCAGCCCGTCGATCACGACGAGGACGACCGGCTTGATAACTAATCCTTCGCGAGCGTGCGCAGGCCGGCGTGGCGGTCTGCGGCTCGGCGGCGAAGGCGCGCGCCCAGCACGGGCACCGCGAGCGCCTCGAGGTACCCGACCACCGGGACGAAGGCGAGTGCCGCGCCGATCAGCGACGCGAGAGCGAGCAGCGTCGCGGTGCCGCCCCGCGTCCCGCCGCGCCGCAGCGTCCCGGCGACGAGGGGCGCCGAGCCGAGCGCTCCGCACACGGCGCCGGCAACCCCTCCGGTCGCCTCGTCCCACTGCCCGAACGCAAATCCGATCGCGACGGCGGCGCCGACTGCGAGCACGAGGGCGGGCACGAGCCGGCGCAGTCCACCGACCGACGCGACCCCGATCGAAGCGCCGAGGCCGACGAGGATCCCGATCGAATACCAGTCACCCATCGGTCGGCCAGTGTAGACCGCCGCGTTTGAGTGGCGGCCATCTTTGGGAAAGGTTGGCGAAACCCCGTCAAGTTGGAGGATTCATGTCAGCTGATGCCCGGCCCTTGCTCGTCTTCTTCTCATCGGCCCAGTCGGGCCCGTCCCGCCGGATGGAGAGCCTCGTCGCCCACATCGCCCGGAAGGAGCGCGATCGGCTGCGCGTGATCCAGGTCGATGTCGACCAGCGCGCCGACCTCGTCGAGAAGCTCGCGGTTGAGCATGTGCCGACGCTCGTGCTCGTGATCGGCCGCAAGGCGGTCGCGCGCATCGACGGCCGGGCGAGCGCGCCTCGCATCGAGGCGATGCTCGAACAGCACCTCGCGCCCGTCGCGGCGTAGATGATTGATCAGAAGTTGAGAGCGAAGTACCGACCAACCATCTAGCGCTGTAGACGGGCGATCACTGCGAGCGTGAACGCGGCGGCACGGGCGCCGTCGACGACGCGGTGGTCGAACGTAACGCCGACGTTCCCCATCGTGCGCACGACGACCTCGCCGCCGCGCACGACGGGTCGCGGTTCGATGCGGTGCACGCCGAGGATCGCGACCTCGGGATGGTTGACGAGCGGCGTCACGAAAAGGCCGGCGAGCTTCCCGGCGCTCGTGACGGTGAAGGTCGAGCCGCGCAGCTCGTCCTGGACCAGCTTTCCGTCGCGCGCCTTGGCCGCAAGCTCGTCGATGTCGGCGCGCAACTCGTCGAGGCTACGCGATTCGCACCCGCGCACGACCGGGACGACGAGCCCCTGCTCGGTCTGAACCGCAATGCCGAGGTCGTAGCGGTCGAGATAGACGATCTCGTCTCCTTCCAGCCGTGCGTTCAGCTCGGGGAACTCACGCAGCGACTGCGCAGTCGCCTGCAGGACGAGCGGCAGCAGCTGCTTCAGGTCGACGCCGGTGAAGTCGCACTCCTCGACGTAGGTGACGGCGGCGATCTCGCGGTGCGCGCGCGTCAGGTGCTCGACGATCTGCCGGCGCACACCGCGCACCTGCTCGCGCCGTCCCTCACCTTGCGTTGACCCGACACGTGCTCCAGCGGCGGCACGAACGTCGTCCTCGGTGATGCGCCCGCCCGGCCCCCTCGCGGTGACGGCGGCGAGATCGACGCCGAGCTCCTCGGCGATGCGGCGGACGAGCGGTGTGGCCTGGATGCGTGACGTTTGGCTGCACCAAACGTCTAGTGGTGGTTCTCGGTCGGCTCGCGGCTGCGGCGGCGGTGGGCTCGCGTTCGCGACCTCGTCGCCGCCGATCACGACTAACACGGTGCCGACTGGGGCGACTTCGCCTTCTGCGACCAGGATGCTCGTGACCGTGCCCGCGGCGGGGGAGGGGATCTCGACAGTCGTCTTGTCGGTCTGGATCTCGACGAGCGGCTGATCCTCTGCGATCTCGTCGCCGACGGCGACAAGCCACTTCGCGACCTCGCCCTCGGTGAGGCCCTCGCCGAGATCGGGCAGCTTGAACTCGTAGGCCACGGCGCAGCAGACTACCGAGGCCGTGGCCGGCCGACCCAGGAGCCCCGCGGCACGATCAGGATCCGCAGCCCCTCGCCGGCGCGCCAGAGGGAGACCGCAAGCTCGTCGCCGGCCAGCGTTGCGGCGGTCTCGCGCGGGACGTAGCCCGCCTGCAGGGTTCGCTCCTCGTTCCAGACGCCGATCGCGTTCGGGTCGTGCTCATTCGTAGGCTCAGGGACGAGCGCGAGCCTCGCGCCGGGCTCGAAGGAGCCGTCCGCGACCGCCTCGGGACGGAACGACGCGCCTGCCACCGCGAGAATGAGCACGCGCGGGTCCTCCCACGCGACCGGCTCACCCGTCGCCGCGTCGCGGAGGTGATAGCCGGAGCCGCGCCGGTCGCGATCGAGCCAGAGGCGCAGCCGCTCGCTCACGACCGTTCTTCTACGCCGCGAACAGCTTGCGCACCGCGGCCGACACGCGCTCGACCGACGGGACGTAGGCATCCTCGATCGTCCAGTACGGATACGGGACGTCGAAGCCCGTCACGCGCAGGATCGGCCCCCGCAGGTCGAAGATCGCCTTCTCGGCGATCAACGCCGCGAGCTCGGCGCCGAAGCCGGCAGTGCGCGGCGCCTCGTGCACGATCACGACACGGCCGGTCTTCGCCACCGAGTCGAGAATCGCCGCCTCGTCGAGCGGGCGCAGCGAACGGATGTCGATCACCTCGCACGAGACGTCGAGCGCGTCGGCAGCCTGCTCGCACACGGAGACCATCGCGCCGTACGCGATCAGCGTCGCGTCGGTGCCCTCGCGCGCGATGCGCGCCTTGCCGAGTGGCACGACGTAGTCGCCTTCCGGAACGTCGCCGCGCGCAGTGCGATAGACGAGCTTCGGCTCGAAGATCACGACGGGGTCCGGATCGCGGATCGCGGCGGCGAGCAGGCCCTTCGCATCGGCGGGCGTCGACGGGATCGCCACCTTGATGCCGGGGGTGTGCACGTAGTACGCCTCGGGCGAGTCGTCGTGCAGTTCGGGTGCGCGAACACCACCGCCGTAGGGCATCCGGATCGTGATCGGGAACTCCATCCGGCCGCCGCTCCGCCAGTGGTAACGCCCGACATGCGTGATCAACTGATCGAGGCACGGATACGAGAACGCGTCGTACTGCATCTCGCACACCGGTCGCCAGCCGGCCATGCAGAGACCGACCGCCGTTCCGAGGATGCCCGCCTCGGCGAGCGGCGTGTCGACACAACGGTTTGCCCCGAACCGATCGAGCAGGCCGGCGGTCGCACGAAAGACGCCGCCCGCACGCCCGATGTCCTCGCCCATCACCATCACGTCGCTGTCACGCTCGAGCTCGACGTGCAGCGCGTCGTTGACGGCTTCGAGCAGTGTCAGCTCAGCCATTGCGAATGGTGGGTGGTGGGTCGACATAGGCGTGTGTGAAGAGCAGCTCGGGATCGGCGGGCGCCGCCGCCTCGGCGGCCGTGATCCCGGCGCGCAGCAGATCCTCGGCGTCGCTGCGCGTCGTTGCGATCCGCTCCTCACTGAGCACGCCGATGCGCTTCAGGAAGGTCTCGTACTGGCCGACGCATTCGCGCGCCCGTGCTTCCGCGACGCGCGCGGGATCGATGTACGCGCGAGGGTCGTCGGCAGTCGCGTGCGGTGCGGCGCGATAGTGCACCGCCTCGATCAGCGTGGGCCCGCCGCCCCCGCGCGCGCGCTCGACCGCCTCACGCGCCGCCTCGTACACCGCCAGCACGTCGAGCCCGTCGACGCGCACGCCCGGGATCCCGTAGCCGATCGCCTTGTCCGCAATCGTCTCGGCGCGCGTCTGCGCCTCAACCGGCGTCGAGATCGCCCAGCCGTTGTTGTTGCAGACAAAGACGACGGGCGCGCCCATCACAGCAGCAAAGTTCACGCCTTCGTGAAACGCGCCCTCGCTTGTCGCACCGTCGCCGAAGAAGACCATCGCGACGGTGTCCTCGCCGCGCAGCTTCTTCCCCCACGCGAGCCCCGTCGCGTGCGGAACGTGCGTGGCGATCGGCACGCAGATCGATGCGACGTTCCAGTCCACCGGGCTCCACCAGCCCGACGGGTGGCCACGCCACCATTGCAGGATCGTCTCGGCGGGCATGCCCCGCACGAGGCCGATCGCGGACTCGCGGTAGGACGGAAAGATCCAGTCATCGTCGGTCAGCGCAAAGGTCGCACCCGCCTGGATCGCCTCGTGATTCCAGAAGATCGCATACGTGCCGATGCGGCCCTGGCTGTGGTAGATGACCGAGCGCTCGTCGTAGGTGCGCAGGAGCACCATGCGGCGATACAGCTCGAGGAGGTCGCTCTCCGTCAACCCGTCCGGTGCGGAGTCGGCATCCAAGCGCCGGAGGGCGTCAATGGCCGCCATGCGGCCGGAAGCTACCTGAGCCTGCTCAGACGAGGACGGAGATCGCGTCGCGCTTCGCCTCGAACACGACTTCGGCGACGTCGCCCAGGTCTTCGCCGTCTGCCTGCAGCGGCAGCGGGTGGTCGCAGTGAACGACGATGCGGTCGAGGTCGTGGCCGGTGAGGAGGTTGTCGGCCGCGAACTGGCCGCGCCCGCGCAGCATGTACGCGGCGAGCCGCGGCACGTCGCGGGGGCGCACCCGCGCCGGCGCGACGAAGTCGATTCCCTCCTCGAATCGGGCGGCGGGGGCGATGTGCAGCGGCACCGAGCCCGCGTAGGAGTACGGATCGCAGTTGGCGACGAGCACGAACGCCGCGCGCCCGATGCCCTCGATCTCGAGCTGCGGCTCCCAGCGCGCGCGCCGGTCGACCAGCATCCGGCCGACCATGCGCAGGGCCGCCAGGTCGCCCGGCCGAGCACCGCCGGGCGCACGGCCCAGTGCATCGAGCCGGCGCACCGCCTCGCCGTCGAAGCCGATCCCGGCGGAGAAACAGAAGCGGCGGCCGTTGACGGCTCCAAGGGAGATCCGCCGCATCCGGCCCTCCTCGAGCGCGGCGCCGAGCGCCAGGGCAGCTGCGACGGGATCCCGCGGCAGGCCGAGCGCGCGCGGCAAGACGCTCGTCCCGCCGCCCGGGAGAAAGCCGAACGGCACGGCGCCGTCTGCGCCGTTCAGCGCCTCGTTGTAGGTGCCGTCGCCGGAGAAGACGAGAATCGCATCGAATTCGCCGGCGAACTCCGCGGCCAGCTCCGTCGCGTGTCCAGGGCGTTCGGTGAATGCAGTCTTTAGCTCGATGTGCCGGCGCAGCGCGCGCTCGACCGCGGTGATCCGCTCGCCGGTGACATGCGTGGAGTACGGGTTGACGATGAGGGCGGCACGCTTCAACGTGACCGAGCATGACACGCCGCACCGCCCTCGTTGTGCCCGTTCCCGAAGCCGAGCCTGCGGTCGGCGCGCTGCGCCTCGAGCTCGACTGGTCGGCGGCGCGCGGTGTGCCCGCCCACATCACGCTGCTCTTTCCCTTCGCACCGCCAGACGAGGTGGACGAGGTCGCGGTTGCGGCGCTCGTCGCCTCGCACGACGAATTCGACTACGAGCTCGCATCGATCGAGCGGTTCGAGGATGCCGTCACCTGGCTCCGTCCCGTGCCTGACGAGCCGTTCGCAGCGCTCACGCGGGCGATCGCCGCGCGGTGGCCCGAGTACCCGCCCTACGAGGGCGCGCACGAGACGGTGATCCCGCATCTGACGGTCGCCGACACGCTGATCAATCCGGACAGCGCCGACCTCGGCACCCTCGTCCGCAGCCTTCCGATCCGCGCCCACGCGCACGACGTTCTGCTGCTCGCAGAGGAGGAGCCGGGCGGGCGCTGGCTCAGCCGCGCTCGCTTCGCACTGCGATCTGCAGCGTGACGTCTGTCCGTGGTCGTGCGAGCGGGCTCAGCGGGGCGTCGCGTACCCCCGCATCCCGTCCAAAAGGGCCTGATAGAGCCGATCTGCGAGCTCGTCCGTGTCGCCGCCGGGGCGCAGCCACGCGTAGGCCCAGTTCGCCGCCGAGAGGAAGAGCAGGCCGGCCGTGGCGACGTCGAGGTCCGTCCGCAGCTCACTCCGTTCGACCCCTTCGCGGAAGAGGTCACGCACCCGATCCTCGTAGCGGCGGCGCTCGGCGACGAAGCGCTCGCGCCGCTCGCCCTCCAGGTAGCGCCATTCGCGGACGAACACCGTCGCGATGTCGAGCTGACCCGCAACGACGGCCAGATGCGCCCGCAGGGCGAGGCGAATCCGCTCGGTCGAGGGCAGCTCGGGCGACACGCCGTCGAGCCCCGCGTGGAAGGCCTCGGCTCCCTCCCAGGCGATCTCCCAGAGGAGGTCCTCTTTCGAGGCGATGTGGTGGTAGAGCGAGGGTTTGGCCATGCCGAGCTCGGCTGCCAGGTCGGCCAGCGAGGTTCCCTGGTAGCCCCGCTCGGCGAAGAGGCGGGCCGCGATCCTCGTCAGCTCCTGGCGCCGCGCGGACATCTATGCTGCACCCTAACGATCGGTAGGGAGGAACGACACGTGGACGCCCAGACAGCAGACTTTCTCGCGTACGTGCAGGACGGCGGCCAGGTCGAGGCGACCGACTGGCTGCCCGAGGACTACCGGCAGAAGCTGACCAAGTTCATCGAGATGCACGCGAACTCGGAGCTGATGGGCGTGCTCCCCGAGCGCGAGTGGATCCTGAAGGCGCCGACGCTACAGCGGAAGCTCGCTCTGACCGCGAAGGTGCAGGACGAGGTCGGCCACGCGCAGCTCCTCTACCGCGTCGCCGAGGATCTCGGCAAGCCCCGCGACGCGATGTTCGCCGACCTCCTTTCCGGAAAGGCGAAGTTTCACAACGTCTTCCACTACCCGACGAAGACGTGGGGCGATGTCGGCGTGATTGCCTGGCTCGTCGACGCCGCGGCGATCATCAGCCAGAAGGCGCTCCTCAAGTGCTCCTTCGCGCCCTACGCGCGGATCATGAAGAAGATCTGCTGGGAGGAGTCGTTCCACATCCTGCACGGGCGCGACGTGATCCTCGCGCTGATGACCGGCACGCCCGAGCAGCAGGAGCTCGTGCAAGAAGCCGTCAACCGCTGGTGGGGCCCGCTGATGCAGTTCCACGGCAACCCGATCTCGCGCGAGGACGATCCCATGTATGTCTGGCGGATCAAGTCGCAGGGGAACGAGGAGGCTCGCCAGCAGTTCCTCGAGGGCTACGTCCCGCAGATCTGGGAGCTCGGCCTGACGGTCCCCGATCCGGAGCTGCGCCGCGGCGAGGACGGCGTGTGGACCTACAGCGAGCCAGACTGGGCGGAGCTGAAGTCGGTCGTCACCGGCCACGGCCCTCGCTCGCAGGAGCGGCTCGACCTGCGCCGCCGCTTCCTCGAGCAGGAGCAGTGGGTCCGCGAGTCGCTCTTGGCTGCATGATCTTCGAGGTTTTTCGCCAGGAGAAGAAGGGGCAGCCGTTCGCGCACGCGGGCTCGATCGAGGCGCCCGATGCAGCGTTCGCGGATGCTTGGGCACGGGAGCAGTACGGCCGGCGCGGCGAGTCGGAGGCGCTGTGGCTCGTGCCGCGCAGCGCAGTGCACCAGGTGACGGAGTGGGCCGACGAGTTCGACCTCAAGTACCGCCGCGTCGACGGCTATTCGATCAAAGGACGACTGGCCGAGGCTCGCGAGCGAGCCTCACAAGGGAAGGCGGGCGCGTGATCGGCCTAGGCTCGACGGAGCCGGACAGGGCAGCGCGGACTCAACTGCTCCTTAGCGCCGCTGACGACGAGCTGATCCTCGGCTGGCGCGACTCCGAGTGGACGGGGATCGCACCGACGCTCGAGGAAGACGTGGCGTTCTCGTCGATCGCACAGAACGAGATCGGCCATGCGCGCGCGCTCTACGAGCTCGCGGCGACGGAGCTCGGCACAGACGCCGACGCGCTCGCCTTCGACCGGGCGCCCGAGGAGTACCGGTGCGCCCCGCTCGTCGAGCTGCGCCTGCTCGAGTGGGCGCACACGATCGCACGCCGCTACCTCTACGAAGAAGCAGACCGCGTGCGCATCGAGGCGCTCAAATCCTCGGACGACACGAAACTGGCAGGCCTCGCGGCGAAGATCGACCGCGAGGAGGTCTATCACCGCATGCACGCCGAGCTGTGGGCAGCGCGCCTGCGCGACGAGCCTCGTTTTCGGACGGCTGTCGACGAGCTCTGGCCCTACGCGCTGGGCGTGCTCGAGCCGGCGCAACGGCCCGAGCTCGCACGCCGAGTCGGGCTCGAGGTAGTCGACGCGAACGAGCGCGGGACGCACACCCCGGAGCTCGCCGAGCTCTGGCACGAGATGACCGAGGTGCGCCGCTCGATCCCGGGAGCGCAGTGGTAACGGCCGAGGCGGTCTGGGCGGCGCTCGACGAGATCCCCGACCCGGAGATTCCCGTCATCTCGCTCGTCGACCTCGGCGTCATCCGCGACGTCTCGATCGACGGCGACACGGTGCGGGTTGAGCTCACACCGACGTTCCTTGGCTGCCCTGCGCTCGAGGCGATGTGCCGCGCGCTCGCGGACAAGGTCTCCTCGCTCGGCGCGACGGCGGAGGTTGCGGTGATCCAGGACGACTCGTGGTCGACCGACCGCATCTCCGCCGCCGGCCGCGAGAAGCTGCGCGAAGCCGGCTTCGCGCCGCCAGCTCCGCGCGCCGCCGGGCCGACGACGCTCGTGCAATTGGAGTCGAAGGCGTTCCGCTGCCCCTACTGCGGCTCTCAGGAGACGCGGCTTGAGAACATCTTCGGCCCCACGCCGTGCCGCTCGATCCGCTGGTGCGAGAGCTGCCGCCAGCCCTTCGAGCAGTTCAAGACGATCTGACTGGCCCGGCCGGCTTGGCCGCTGACCCATAGTTTCTTGGCGAAATCGATACTTGAACGCCAACTCAGCGCTATGCTGTAAGGGGTGGGGACATTCGAGATCGTCCAGCAAATCGTGGCATTGCGGCAGGTGCGGAGCGCCGTCGATTCACCCCTTGAGCGCCAGCGCCTCGCGCGAGTGATCCGTCAGTTGCACCACCAACTCGGAGTTGGTATTCCAAAGCGTCAGGCCGGGGCTGTTCTAGGCGTCAGTGTTCAAGCTCTCGATCGCTGGGTCGCGGCAGGGAAGATCGCCGTCGTTCGCCGACCAGGCTCGTCGCGCGAGCTGATCGAGACGGAGGCGTTGCTTGCTCTCGCTGGTGAGGTTGAACGGCTGCGGGATCAAGGCGAACCGCGTGTCCTTGCGAAGGCGATTGCGTCGCTTGAAGAGCGGGGACGGTTGCCGAGACGGCTCCGCCCGAATCAAGCGGCACACGAGCTTCGCCATGAGTTCCTCCACTCGACACCTGAGGGACGATTGCGCCAAGCAGTCGAGCTGAGCCACGTTGGCGCCGCGCTCGCGGCGAACGCTCGCGAGCGTCGGAAGGCGACGGCGGGTCGGTAGTGATGGCGCGTGGAACTTCCAACTCGGGCGAGAACGCCATGCCGCGCGGGGTGCCGAACGAGGACACGCCACCACGCTTCTACGACCTGCTGAGAATGCTCTGCGAGTACAAGGTCGCATTCGTGCTGATCGGCGGCTTCGCCGTCACGTTGCAGGGCTACACGCGCACGACCAAGGACATCGACATCGTTCCCGATCGGACGCCCGAGAACCCCGCGCGCCTCTGGGATGCCCTCGTCTCTGTTGATGCTCGACCTGCTGAGATTGCCGACGTCACGCCGGACGAGATGCCGATGCCTTTCACCCGCGAGGGACTGGTCGAAGGCGGCGGCAACTGGGTGCTCTACACGGCATTCGGCCGCATCGACCTGATGCCACACGTCGAAGACACAGAGGGGGAACTCACGTACGAGGAGCTGCGCGAGCAAGCAGAGCGCGTCGATCTCACCGAGATTGGACATCCGATCTGGGTCTGCTCGGTCGAGCACCTGATCGGGATGAAGCAACGTGCGAACCGCGATCAAGACCGGATCGACATCACCGCTCTTCGCATGGCTCACGGCCTCGAACAGGACTAGAATCAAACCGGCGGCTGCAGCGCGAGCGCCTTCGCCTGGCTCAGCGCTTGCTCGAGTCGACCGACGATCTGTCGAGCGCGTCGCACGCGCCGCCGGCTACGAGACGAGCGCTGTGATGCGCGCGCAGTTCGCGCTGCGACTGCAAACCTCGCCGCGCGCATATCGCCGAACGTTCAGAGGGCTAGGTGTAGATTCACCTGGTGGCGCACGTTCGCATCGAGTTCTGCCCCGTCTGAGCGGGCTATGACGTACGGGCCGCGAGTCTCGCGGCCGAGATCACCGCGGCGGGATCGACCGCCGAGATCGCACCGGGGCAGCAGAGCCAATTCGACGTGCTGATCGACGGTGAGCTCGCGTTCTCGAAGCAGCAGGTCGGACGCTATCCCGAGCCGGCTGAGATCCTCGCCAAGCTCGCCTAACACACGCTCATCGTTCCGGCGCTACCCTCGTCGGCTGTGCGCCGCCTCCCGATCCTCCTGCTGATCGTCGTCGCCGCGACTTCCTGCGGCAACTCGAAGGATGCGAAGACCACATCGACGGTCTCGACCGCAGATGCGATGCAGCAGTACATCGCCGCCGGCAACCAGGTCTGCATCCGCTCGGACAAACGAATCTTCAAGATCGGCCGCCTGTCGCGCGAACCGAAGGGATGGCAGAAGACGGCGACGGCTGCGAAGACCGGGGTGACCGAGATGCGGCAGGTGAAGCCGACGAAGGCGCGGGCCGCCTCGTTCGCCCTGATGATCCACTACGCGAATGCGCTGGCGCTTGCACTCCAGCAAGTGCACGACGCGCTCGTGAAGCCCGACCTCACCACGGCGTCCGCCGCACAGTTCGCCGCTGTGAAGATCCAGGACAAGGTGCACGAGGCCGCGAAGGCCGCGGGCCTGACGTTCTGCCAGCAAGCGCTGACGAACTGGCCGGCGTAACAGCGATCACCTCAGCCGCGCAGCAAGTCTGGCCTGCGTTCGCGCTGGTCGTCGGACTGTTGCTCGTCGGAGTCGTCGTGGAGCACGACGGCCTGTTTGCAGCCGCGGGCGCTATCCTCTCGCGACTCCCGGTCGGCGCGCGAGCACTGCTCGTCGTCGCTCTCGGGCTCGTGGCCTTCATCACGGCGATCCTCAATCTCGACACGTCCGTGTTCTTCCTGACGCCCGTCCTGTTGCACCTCGCGCGCCATCGCGGCATTGACGAGCGCCCGTTCCTCTACGGCGCGGTGTTCATGTCAAATGCAGCATCGTTGTTTCTCCCCGGCTCGAACCTGACGAACCTGATCGTGCTGCACGGCGAGCATGTGTCAGGCGCGACATTCTTCGCGCGCACCTGGCCGGTCGCGATCGCATCGGTCGTCTCGACGACCGTCGTCCTGCTGGCGATCTTCTGGCGCTCGTTGCGCGCCGCCGGTGCCGAACCGGCGCTCGAACCTCGACGGCCACGGCTCGGCGTGGGCGCCGTTGCGATCGCCGTCGCAACCGTCCTCGTGCTCGCTCTGCCGGCGCCGGCCCTGCCGGTGCTCGTGGTCGGGCTGGTCGCGGTCGTCCTCGCGCGAACCGCTCGCTCGCGCGTCTCTGCAGCCGTCGACGTGCGGTTGGTCGGGCTCCTCTTCGTCCTCGCAGTGGCGCTCGGTGCGATCGGGCGCTGGTGGGATGGGCCGCATGCGCTCTTCGACACGCTCGGACGCTGGCCGACCGCAGGCCTCAGCGCGCTCGTCGCCGTGACCGTCAACAACCTCCCGGCGGCGGTGCTCCTCTCACCAGAGCCTCCCCACCACGCACGCGCCCTGCTGCTCGGCCTGAACATCGGGCCGAACCTTGCGATCACGGGATCGCTGTCGGCGCTGCTCTGGCTTCGCGTCGCCCGCTCGCTCGACGCGAAGCCGTCCGCGCGCACCTACTCTCTGATCGGGATCGTGCTGGTGCCGATCTCGCTCGCCGCGGCGCTCGTCGCGACCATGATCTAGACCGTCGGCGCCCCCGCGAAGCTCGGATACCGCCCCGTCAGGAGGAACAGGTAGGCGTACGTCTGCAGCTCGTACGCGAACATCCAGGCGCTGAGGTCGCGCATGCCCTGGTGCATCCGTCCCATCGCAAGGCAATAGAACCAGCCGAGGATCGCGACAAGGGTGTTGACGATGCGGAAGACGTAGGCGAGCAAGATCGCCGGGATCGCGAGCAGCACGCGGAAGAAGACGGTAAGGCGGCTCTGCTGCTGTGGCGGGTCGACGCGAAGGTCGACCGGATACGAGCCCGGCTCGCCGAGGAACGGCGGCCACGGGTCTGCGAGCAACAGAACATAGGCATTCAAGTGCGTCGATGCCCGCTGGTAGTGAGCCAGGAAGTTGTGCAGCCCTTCGGGAACACGGCCGAGGAAGAGCGCCGCGACCCAGGCGATGAACAGGGCGATCGACGCGACGATCCCGAAGAAGTAGAGCCAGATCGCCTGCGGGATCGCGAGCAGCAGCCTGAAGAACACCGTCAGCCGGTTGCGCGACAGGTCGTCGTCCACGATCAACCCGATCGGGTGACGGTCTCCCTGGGTAGCAGTCATCGTTCCCCTTTCTCGAACTGGAAACCGCTGCCACTCGAGAGGCTCGGGTAGCGGTCGGTGAGGAGGAGTAGATAGGCGGAGGTCTGCACCTGGTAGCGGAGGCAGTACGCGCCGAGGTTCTGGAAGCCGACGGGGACGCGGGCAACCGCGAGCGCCACGAACCAGGCGAGGATGGCGACGACGGTCGCAACGATCGTGAGCACGTAGGCGAAGACGACTGCGGGCAGTACGAGAACGAGGCGAAACGCGATTGTCCACCGCGACTGCGCCCCGGGCGGATCGACGTGCACGTCGACCGGGTACGTGCCTTCCCAGCCTCGGAAGCGCGGGTACGGGTCGGCCAGCAACCACACGTACGCGCTGACATGCGCCGTGTAGCGAACGTACCGCTCGAACCACTCGTGCACGGCGACCGGCGTGCGGCCCAGCACGAGCGCGATGAACCAGTTGGCGATCGCGACGACGACTGCGACAACGCCCCAGTACTGAACAAGGTAGAGGTGCGGCACCGCGAGCGGCAGCCGCAGTAGGGTCGTCAGCCGCCAGCGCCTGCGGTCGTCGGCGTTGCGCATCGTGATCGGATGGGTGCGCTCGACCTCGGCTCCCGTGAAGGCGGCCGGTCGCTTCTCGAGGAACGCGGCGACGCCTTCGGTGAAGTCACGTGTCTGGGTCATGCCGGCCTGCGTGACGGCCTCCTGCTCGAGCTGTTGCTCGAAGGTCGCCGTCTCTGCGACGTCGAGCAGCCGCTTCGTCTCCCAGACGGCGCGGGTCGGCATGGCCGCGTAGAGCTCTGCCACCTCGTGCGCGCGGTGTGCGAGCTCGTCGGCCGCGACGACCTCGTTCGCGAGCCCCCAGGCGCGCGCCTCCTCGGCACCGAGGCGCCGCCCGGTCGTCAGCCATTCGAAGGCACGGGCGGTGCCGAGCAGCCGGCGGACGAGCCAGGTGCTGCCCGAGTCGGGCACGAGGCCGATGTTGATGAACGCCGGCACGAGGCTCGCCGAGTCGGCGACGATCCGGATGTCGCAGGCCAGCGCGAGCGACATTCCGGCGCCGGCCGCCGGCCCGTTGACGGCCGCGATCACGGGTTTCTCGAGCGCGCGGATCGCCGTCACGTTGCGGTGGTAGTTCTGGCGGAGATTCTGCGCCACGTCGCCGGCGCTGCTCGAGAACTCCCGCAGGTCCTGGCCGACGCAGAAGCCACGGCCCGCTCCGGTGATCACGACGGCGCGGACCGCGGGATCCTTCGCCTCTTCGAGCGCGGCCTGGATCCCGACGTGCACCGCACGATTCAGCGCGTTCAGCACGTCGGGCCGGTTGAGCGTGATCGTCAAGACGGCGCCACTGCGGGTTACCTCGACGTCGGCCACTGCGCAACCATTCCCGAGCGGATCGGCCGTTCCTCTGCGACGCACCGCCTTTGCCGCATGCTCCGCCGCGCCGCCTCTACCGGCGGCAGCCACCGTCACACGCGAGCAACGGAAGTGTGACTTCCCCTGCTCACGACCGCTTGCCGCAGGTGGCAGCCTCCGTCACAGAAGGCGCACGCGCGGCGCGGTCGGTCTGGCGCTCGCTCTAGAGTCCGCCGGGATGGTCGACCCCTACGACGCGTTTCCGAACCTCGACCTCGACCGGCCCGCGGCGCACGTGCTGCGGCTGACGCTGCGTGCGCCCGGGAAGCTGAACGCCGTGAGCGGGACGATGCACGGCGAGCTCGCAGCGATCTGGCGGGCGATCGGCGACGACCCGGAGACGCGGGCCGTGATCGTGTGCGGCGCGGACGGGGCGTTCAGCGCCGGCGGCGACCTCGACCTGGTGCTCGAGATCGCAAACGACGAGCAGACACGCAACCGGGTCTTCCACGAGGCGCGCGACCTCGTCTACAACCTCATCAACTGCCCGAAGCCGATCGTCTCGGCGATGACCGGGCCTGCCGTCGGTGCAGGGCTCGCCGTCGGACTGCTCGCGGACATCTCGATCGCGACGCCTTCGACGCGAATCGTCGACGGGCACACGAAGCTCGGCGTCGCGGCCGGCGACCATGCCGCGATCGTCTGGCCGCTGCTCTGCGGGCTCGCGAGGGCGAAGTACCACCTGCTGCTCTGCGAGCCGCTCGACGGTGTCGAGGCCGAGCGCATCGGGCTCGTCTCGCTCTGCGTGCCTGAGGCCGAGCTCGACGAGCGCGCACTTGCGATCGCGACGCGCCTCGCCGAGGGCTCACAGCCTGCGATCCGTCACACGAAGCTCGCACTCAACAACTGGCTCCGCGCCGCCGGGCCTGCCTTCGACGCGTCGCTCGCACTCGAGTTCCTCGACATGACCGGCCGCGACGTCCACGAAGGCGTCGCGGCCATCCGAGAACGGCGCAAGCCGAACTTCGGCTAGCCAGGCTAATCCTCCCGCAACGACACGAACTCGACCGTTGGCCGTGGCAGCTTCCGGTCGCGCGCGTCGTGCCCTGTCGCCATGAACTCGTCGCTCCGGGTCGCCGCCTTGAACGCCTCTTCGTCGGCGAACTCCCACTCGGCGTAGTAGCGGTGCGTCGGCTCGCCCATCGGGGCGCCGAACACCTTGCCGTGGCGGAACGTCCCGCCGGGAACGAGCCGGCAGACATCCGCGTGCTCCGCGAACTGTGCCGCGTCCGGCTCCTCGCCGTACAGTACGAACACTCTGACCATGTGACCCTTTCGTCGGAGAGAAGAGGAGAGTAATCATGCCGGGCAAGATCGTTCACTTCGAGCTGCTTGCAGCAGACATCGACCGCGCGACCGGGTTCTGGAACGGCCTGTTCCCGTGGAACGTCGGCAGCAGCTCGATGGAGGGCTTTGACTACCGGATGTTCAAGGCGAGCGACGACCAGGGCGGCGCCATCTTCCCGTCGGAGACGCCGGGCACGGCCCCGATCGTCTACTTCGACTGCGACGACATCGATGAGTCGGTCGCAAAGGTGCGCGAGCTCGGCGGGCAGGCCGAGGACAAGCAGCCCGTGCCGACCCACGGCTGGTTCGCCACCTGCAAGGACACAGAGGGCAACAGCTTCAGCCTCTGGCAGAACGACCCCGCCGCCGCTTGACCGGCGCAGCAGTCCTTCTGACCGTGCTCGCCGGCCTGGCGGGCTCGGTTCAAGTCGCGGTGATGGGCCGCTTCGGCGGCCGGATCGGCGTGATCGAGGCGCTGACGTTCTCGACCGGGGTGCAGCTCGCCCTGGCGCTCGTGATCCTCGTCGCGGTGCGCGTCGGCTTCGGCGGACTCGGCGATGCCGTTCGGACACCCGCGTGGATGTGGCTGGGCGGCGTCATGGGGCTGACGGTCGTCGGCACGATCACATTCGCTCAGCCGCGTATCGGCGCGACGGCGACGATCGGGATCCTGATCGCCGGCCAGCTCGTGATGGGCGCGCTGATCGACCGCTTCGGGCTGTTCGGGGTCGATCGCATCGACATCTCACTGCCGCGCGCGGTCGGGATCGTCCTGCTGGGAATCGGCGCGGCACTGTCGCTCGTTCGGTAGATCGGTGAGCCCGAAGGCAAAGGTCTGGACCGCGCTGGTCACGGTGTACGTGATCTGGGGGTCAACCTACCTCGGCATCGCCGTCACCGGCGAGACGATTCCGCCACTCTTTGCGGCCTCGACCCGCTTCATCACCGCGGGCGCACTGATGGCGGGCGTCGTGCTGCTGCGCGGCGGCTCGCTCCGCATCTCGCGGCGGGCGCTCAGCTCGTGCGTGCTGATCGGGATTCTCCTCCCGGGCGCAAACGCGGTGCTGTTCTTCGCCGAGCGCACCGTGCCGACGGGGCTCGCGTCGCTGATCATCGCGTCGGTGCCGCTCTGGGTCGTCGTCCTGCGGCTCGTCGGCCGCGAGCGCCTCCCCTGGCCGGCGCTCGCAGGCGTCGGCGTCGGCTTCGCCGGGGTCGCGGTGCTCGCACAGCCGTCGGGCGGCGCGACGACATGGGGCATCGGCCTCTGTGTCCTCTCGGCCGTTATGTGGTCGCTCGGCTCGGTGCTCTCGGCGCGTGTGACGATGCCCGAGGATCCCTTCGCGGCGACCGCGTACGAGATGCTCGCAGGTGGGCTCGTGATGCTTCCGTTCTCTGTCTTCACGGTGCACCATTTCTCACCGTCGACCGCGTCGATCCTCGGCTGGATCTACCTCGTCACGTTCGGGTCGATCGTCGGCTACACGGCCTACGTCTGGCTGCTTGCGAACGCACCATTGGGGATGGTCTCGACCTATGCCTACGTCAATCCTGTCGTCGCAATCGCACTCGGCGTGCTCTTCCGTGGAGAGCATCTGACGTGGCGGCTGCTCGCCGGCGCAGCGATCGTGGTCGTCGCGGTCGCGACCGTCGTCCGCCAGGAGCCTCCGGCCGCGACGCTCCTCGAGGAGGGAGTGCGTTAGCGTCCGGCTGATGGCGGAGCCCACGGCGAGGTTCGGGCTGATCGTGCCGCAGGGCTGGCGCGAGGACCTGCCCGGGCGCGCCTTCGAGACGATGGTCGCGGTGGCGCGGCGGGCCGAGGAGCTCGGATTCGAGTCGATCTGGCTCTACGACCACTTGCAGACCCGCTCGGGCGATCCGGACGCGCTGTTCGAGTGCTGGACGTCTCTCGCCGCGCTCGCCCGCGAGACCTCGCGCGTCCGCCTGGGGCAGATCGTGACGTGCGCGCTCTACCGCAACCCGGGGCTGCTCGCGCAGATGGCCGCGACGGTCGACGGCGCGAGCGGCGGGCGCGTCGTCGTCGGGCTCGGAGCGGGCTGGGACGAGCGCGAGCACCGCGACTTCGGCTACGGGGACGAGTTGCCGCCGATCCGCGAGCGCCTCGCGCACCTCGAGCGCACGCTGGAGGTGCTGCGCGAGCGGCGCCGCGGCGCGCCAATCCTCGTTGGCGGCGCCGGCGAAAAGGTGCTACTGCGGCTCGTCGCCCGCTATGCCGACGCCTGCAACTTCACCGACTCGTTCGATCCCGCCTTCTACGCCGGCAAGCTTGCCGTGCTGCGCCGCCACTGCGACGAGGCGGGGCGCGAATACGAGGAGATCGAGAAGACGGCGTCGTTCACCGTCACACCGGAGCTCGATCCTGCGACGATCGCCGCGATCGCCGCCGCCGGGATCGAGACGTTCATCGTCTATGTCGACCCGGCGGCGGATCTCGACGCGCTCGCCCGCTTCGCCGAGCGCTGCATCCGCTGACGCGTCAGAGGCAGATGTCGTCGGGCTTGATCGGAACGCGCGTCAGCTCGCGCCCGGTTGCGGCACGCAGTGCGGCCGCGACGGCGGCGGTCGAGACGACCGTCGGCGGCTCGCCGACACCCTTGACGCCGTAGGGCGCGTCCGGTTCGGGATCCTCGATCAGCACGGACTCGACCGGCGGCATGTCGAGCGTCGTCGGGATCAGGTAGTCGGTGAAGCTCGCGTTCGTGATCAGCCCGTCGCGCGTCTGGATCTCCTCCATCAGCGCGAGTCCGAGGCCCTGCGCCGTGCCGCCCTCGATCTGGCCCTCGACCTGCTGCGGGTTGATCGCCTTGCCGACGTCCTGCGCAGCGCCGATCCAGACGATGCGCGTGAGGCCCAGGTCGACGTCGACCTCCGCCACGACCTTCATCGCGCAGGCGGCGAACGCGACGTGCGCGCGCTCGCCCGTGATCTGGCCCGTCTCGGGATCGAGCGGCGTCGTGCGCGGATGGCGATAAATCCTCTCGACGTCGATCTCCTCGCCGGGGCGCCGCTGCTGCTCCTCGAGCGCGGCGCGGCACGCGTCGCGCACGGCGCCGGCCGCCATCCACGTCATCCGCGACGCGGACGCCGACCCGGCGGAATCGACGGTCGAGGTCTGCCCCGGTGCGAGGCGCACATCCTGGATCCCGAGCTCCGTGCGCGCGACCTGCAGAATGACGCCCGTCACGCCCTGGCCGACTTCGGCGGCTGCGCAATGGATCTCGGCCGAGCCGTCCTGGAGCAACTGCACACGTGCCGCGCAATAGTCGTCGAAGCCTTCGGAGTAGGCGATGTTCTTGAAGCCGACCGCGAAGCCGACACCGCGCTTCACCCCTTCGCCGTTCGTGGTGTTGCCCGCGCCGCCCGGCAGGCGCAGCGGGTCACGCGGCAGCGCCTCTGCGGCGGGCGGCTCGAGTGCGGCGGCGGCGCGAATCGTCTCGGCGATCGGCAGCGAGCCGGTGATCACCTGACCGGTCGGAAGCACGTCGCCCGGCTTCAGTGCGTTCAGCAGGCGCAGCTCGATCGGGTCGATGTCGAGCGACGCTGCGAGCTTGTCCATCTGTGCCTCGGCAGCGAACGCGGTCTGCACGGCACCGAACCCGCGCATCGCGCCACACGGAGGATTGTTCGAATAGACCGAGGTCGAATCGATGAGGGCGTTCGGCGTCTCATAGGGCCCGACGGCGAAGCACGCTGCGTTCGACGTGACAGCGGTCGAGCTCGAGGCATACGCGCCGCCGTCGAGCAGGATGCGCATGCGCACGTTCACCAGCTTGCCGTCGCGCGTCGCGCGGTGCTCGCACCAGATGCGCGCCGGGTGCCGGTGCACGTGGCCGGTGAACGATTCCTCGCGGTTGTAGACGATCTTCACCGGCCGGTTGGTGTGCAGCGCGAGCAGCGCCCCGTGCACTTGCATCGACAGATCCTCACGGCCGCCGAACGCGCCGCCGACTCCCGCGAGGTGGATGCGTACCTGCTCGAGCGGGAGGTCGAGGCACGGTGCGACCTGCGCCCGGTCGACGTGCAGCCACTGCGTCGCGACGTAGATGTCGACGCCGCCTTCGCCGTCGGGCACCGCCAGCCCCGCCTCGGGCCCGAGGAACGCCTGATCCTGGATCCCGATGTCGTAGACGCCTTCGACGCTGACGTCCCCGTCGGCCTCGACGTCACCGTGACGAATCACGAGGTGGCGCACCACGTTGGGCCGGTCGTCCTCGCGATAGCCGTGGCCGCGCGTCGGCTTCTCCGGGTGGAGGTCCGGGAGCTCGGTCGCGCGCTCCATGTCGGCGACCGGCGGCAGCGGCTCGTACTCGACGACGATCCGTTCGGCCGCCCGCCGGGCCTGCTCGGGATGCTCGGCCGCGACGATCGCAACCGGTTCGCCGTAGAAGAGGACACGGTCGATCGCGAGAACCGGCTGGTCGGGGAACTCGAGGCCGTAGGTCTTCTGGCCCGGCACATCGTCGTGGGTCAGCACCGCATGCACACCCGGCATCGCGACCGCCGCCGAGGTGTCGATCGAGAGGATCTCTGCGTGCGCGTGCGGGCTACGCAAGGTGTGGCCCCACAGCATCCCGGGAGCGATCAGGTCGCTTGCGTAGACGAACTCGCCCTTCACCTTCGGCGGCGCGTCGATGCGGGGAACGAGCTCGCCGATCTTGCCAAGCTGCAACGTGCGAGGCGCGGTCTGGGTCACGAGTGTGCCGCCAGTCGCACGGCGTCGAAGATCTTCGCGTAGCCCGTGCAGCGGCAGAGATTGCCCGAGAGCGCCTCACGGATCTCGTCGTCGGAGGGGGTCGCATTGCGCTGCAGCAGGTCGACGGTCGCGACGGCGAGGCCCGGCGTGCAGAAGCCGCACTGCACCGCGCCTGCGTCGACGAACGCCTGCTGAACGACATGCAGCCGGTCGCCGTCGGCGAGCCCCTCGACGGTCGTCACCTCGTGGCCGTCTGCCTGGGCGGCGAGCACGAGGCACGCGCAGACCAGGGTGCCGTCGAGCAGCACGGAGCACGAGCCGCACTCTCCTTGCTCGCACGCGTTCTTCGAACCGGGAAACCCGAGCTTCTCGCGCAGCGCGAAGAGCAGCGACTCACCCTCCCAGCAGTCTGCGTGGTGCTCCTCACCGTTGATCGTCAACGCAATCCTCACGCGAGCACCCGCTTCAGCGCGCGCGCGGTCAGCACCTTCAACGCGTGCACGCGGTAGGCGCTGCTGCCGCGGACATCGTCGATCGGCGAGGCTGCGGCAGCAACTTGCTCGGGGAACGACTCGGCGTCCGCGCGAGGCGCTCTTACGAGCACCGGCTTCGGCGAGGCCGACCCGAACGAGGCGCGCAGCTCGTCGCCTGCGGAAACGGCCAACGAGACGACGGCGATCACCATCGCGTTGCGCGGCCCGATCTTCATGAACGTCTGCGGTGAGCGGCTCGGCGTCAGGAGCACGGCGGTGATCAGCTCGTCGTCCTGGAGCGTGTTGCGCTTGACGCCCGTGATGAATTCGCCGAGTGGGACGGTGCGTGTGCCGCGCACCGAGGCGCACTCGATCACAGCGTCCTCGATGAGGAGCGGCGGGAGCGCGTCGCCTGCGGGTGATGCAGTGCCGAGATTGCCGCCGATCGTGCCGCGGTTGCGGATCTGCGGCGAGCCGACGGTGCGGGAGGCCTCGGCGAGCGCCGGCAGCACGTCGCGCAGCTCCCCGTGCTCGATCTCGGCGTAGGTCAGCCCGGAGCCGAGCCGCAGCGACCCGTCGTCGCGCGACCAGCCGCGCAGCTCGGGCACCTCGTTCAGGTTCAGCATCGTCTCCGGACGGCCGCGGTCGAAGTTGAGCGCCACCAGCAAATCGGTGCCGCCCTGGATCGGCCAGGCGGCTCGGTGTTGCGACTTCAGCCTGAGCGCCTCGGCGAGCGTGCGGGGCGTCAAGACATCCACAGCGACGAAGGGTACGGTTCTCCGGCAATGGACGCGCCCCTTTCGCACCGTCTGTCGGTTGCGCGCGGTGACGAGCCTGCCGACCTGGTCATTTCGGGCGGCAAGGTGCTCTCCGTCTTCACACGTGAATGGCTCAAGGTGGACGTCGCAATCGTCGACGGCTGGATCGCTGGGCTGGGCGCCTACGAGGGCAAGGAGACCCTCGATGCAACAGGACGCTTCGTCGTGCCCGGCTTCATCGACGCCCACATGCACCTGGAGTCGTCAAAGCTGCTCGTCGACGAGTTCGCCCGGCTTGTCCTGCCGTTCGGGACGACCGCTGTCGTCGCGGACCCGCACGAGATCGCGAACGTGCTCGGCACCGACGGTGTGCACTGGCTGCTCGATGCGACCGCGGGGCTGCCGCTCGACGTCTATTTTATGGCTTCCTCGTGCGTGCCCGCCTCGCGGTTCGAGTCGCCCCGCCGGGAGCTGACGCCCGGCGACCTCGACGCGCTTCTGCGGCGCCGCCGCGTGATCGGCCTCGCCGAGATGATGAACTTCCCGGGCGTCGTCGGCGGCGCGCCGTCCGAGCTCGCGAAGCTCGCGCTGGCAGACCACGTGGACGGTCACGCGCCCGGCGTGCTCGGCAGGTCTCTGATGGCCTACGCGGCTGCCGGCATCCGCTCCGACCACGAGGCCTACACGGTCGAAGAAGGGCGCGAGCGGCTGCGTGCCGGCATGTGGCTCCTGATCCGCGAGGGCTCGGCGGCCCGCAACCTGCAGGCGCTCCTGCCGCTGCTCGCCGAGTACGGCTCCTCGCGCATCGCGTTTTGCACCGACGACCGCGAGCCGGAGCATATCGCCGACGACGGGCACATCAACTCGATGGTGCGGGACGCGGTCGCCTTCGGCATCCCGGCCGAGGACGCACTGACGTGCGCGACCCTCAGCCCGGCGCTGTGGCACGGCCTCGCGCACCTGGGCGCGGTGGCGCCCGGTTATCACGCCGACCTCCTCGTGCTGCCCAACCTCGAGCGCTTCGTCCCGGAGACCGTGCTCAAACGCGGAGCGCCGACGGCCGCGATCCCGCGGGCGGACGTTCCGGACTGGGTCCGGCACACCGTCCGGATCGGCGCGTTCGGGCCCGAGATGTTCCGCATCCCGTGGGAGGGCGGCGACGCGCGTGTGATCGGGATCGTCCCCGGCCAGATCGTCACCGACTCGCTCGTTGGCACCCCGGGCCACCGTGCCGGCGAGGCGGTCGCCGAGCCCGACGGCGACCTCGCGAAGATCGCCGTTGTCGAGCGGCACCTCGGGACGGGGCGCGTCGGCCTCGGTTTCGTGCGCGGTTTCGGACTGCAGCGGGGCGCGCTCGCGTCATCGGTCGCGCACGACGCCCACAACGTGGTGGTCGTCGGGATGAACGACGCGTCGATGGCGGCTGCCGTGCGTCGGCTCGCAAACCGCGGAGGCGGCATCGTCGTCGTCGACGGGGCCGAGGTGCTCGCCGAGCTGCCGCTCCCCGTTGCCGGGCTGCTCTCTGACGCACCGCTCGACGAGGTGCTAACCGCCTCGCGCGCGGTGATCGAGGCGGCACGGTCGCTCGGCTGCGAGCTCGACGCGCCGTTCCAGCACCTGGCGTTCCTCGCGCTGTCGGTGATCCCGTCTCTGAAGCTGACCGACCGCGGGCTTGTCGACGTCGACCGCTTCGAGCTCGTTCCGCTGGAGGCACCATGATCTTCGGCAACGCGTGGGTCGTGACGATGGACGACGCCGGCACCGAGCACGAGCACGGCTGGATCCGCTTCGATGCCGGGCTCGTCACCGAGGTCGGCGCGGGCGAGGCACCCGGCGCCTTCGAGGACCTCGGCGGCGCGGTCGTGACGCCCGGCCTCGTCAACGCGCACCATCACCTCTACCAGACGCTGACGCGCGCCCGAGCCCAGCAGGCCGATCTCTTCACCTGGCTGCAGACGCTCTACCCGACGTGGGCGCGCATCGACGAGCAGATGTTCTACGCAGCGGCGCGCGCCGGTCTGGCCGAGCTCGCGTTGTCTGGCTGCACGACGGTGTTCGACCATCACTACGTCTTCCCGCGCGGCGTCTCGGGCCTGATCGAGGCCGAGGTGCGCGCCGCGCAGGAGCTCGGCGTGCGCATCGTCGCCTCGCGTGGCTCGATGGACCTGGGCGAGTCCGACGGCGGGCTGCCGCCGGACAAACTCGTCGAGTCGATCGACGACATCCTCGCCGACACCGAGCGGCTCGCAGGCTTGGCCGACGACGACCGCGTCGGGATCGCGGTCGCGCCCTGTTCGCCGTTCTCCGTCACGACGAGGCTGATGGAGGAGTCGGCCGAGCTCGCCCGCAGGCTCGGCCTGCAGCTGCACACCCACCTCGCAGAGGCCGTCGAAGAGGATGCGTACTGCCGCGAGCTCTTCGGATGCACCCCGGTCGAGTACCTGGAGCGCGTCGGTTGGATCGCAGATGACGTGTGGTGCGCGCACTGCGTGCATCTCTCGGGGACGGAGGTGCAGACGTTCGGCGCAAAGGGCGTCGGCGTCGCGCACTGCCCGACGTCGAATCTCCGGCTCGGCGCCGGCGTCGCTCCGGTACGCGAGCTGCTTGATGCAGGCGTGCGCGTCGGGCTCGGAGTCGACGGCACCGCGTCGAACGAGCGCGGCGACCTCTTCGCCGAGGTGAAACAGGCGCTGCTCGTTGCCCGCGGGCGCGGCGGCAGCGATGCCCTGACCGCGCGTGATGCGATCCGGCTCGGTACGCGGGGCGGCGCCTCCGTGCTGCGACGCGACGACATCGGGTCGATCGCGCCCGGGAAGCGGGCCGACTTCGCGATCTGGCGCACCGATGGGCTCGAGTTCGGCGGCGCCGAGGACTTCGTCGCGAACCTGGTGCTGACCGGGTCGCACCGCGTCGATCGGCTCGTCGTCGGCGGCGAGGACGTTGTCCGTGGCGGCTCACTTGTGCGCGCCGACGAGCAGGAAATCGCGCGTGAGCACCGCAAAGAGGCGCGGAGGCTGTGGCACTGACCGTTTCCACGCACGTGCTTGACACCGAGCGCGGCCGCCCGGCCGCAGGCGTTCGCGTCGAGCTGTTCGGGCCTGACGGCACGCTCGCCGGCGAAGGCATCACCGACGAGGACGGCCGTATCGAGGCGCTCGCGGAATCAGCGCCTGGGACCTATCGCATCGTCTTCCATCCGGCCTCGCCGTTCTTCAAGCGCGTCGAGCTCGAGGTCGAGCTGGGCGACGGCCACGTCCACATTCCGCTCTTGATCTCGTCGTACGGATGCGCGAGCTACCGCGGCAGCTGAGCGCCGAGCAGCTCGCGGAGCTGTTCGAGGGCCGCACGCATTTCGTGGAGCAGCTCGCGACGGTCGAGGATCCGCTCGTGCGCGCGCGCTCGCTCGCCCGGGAGCTGCCCGACGCGCAGAAGAAGGAGTTACTCGACGCGCATCCTGCGATCGGCGCGAAGGCGTCGTCGGCGCGCTCGCAGGCGGAGCAGGGCTCCGACGACGACCCCGAGGTGCTCGCCGAGCTCGCCGAGCTGAACCGTGACTACGAGGAGACGTTCGGGTTCCGGTTCGTCGTCTTCGTCAACAGGCGGCCGCTGCGGGAGATCCTTCCGATCCTGCGCAGGCGCATCGAACGGACACGAGAGCAGGAGCTCGAGACCGCCGTTGACGAGCTCGTGCAGATCGCGATCGACCGATGGCGCACGTCCTAGCGCTCAGCGACTACTGGTGGGGGTGGGGCAACCTGCTCTTCCGCTGGCTGCACGTGGTCGCAGCGATGGCGTGGATCGGCGCGTCGTTCTACTTCATCGCGCTCGACAACCACCTCGAGCCGCCGCGTGACCCGGACGACGTAAAGCGCGGCATCGGCGGCGAGGCGTGGGAGATCCACGGCGGCGGCTTCTACAGGGTCGAGAAGTTCCGCAT